>NZ_JBITDK010000014.1:0-168154 GCF_044454165.1 Streptomyces sp. NPDC051567
TGCTGTTTCCTGCTGTTCCTGCGTTTCCGACTCTATCAGACTCTTTCGTGTCCGACTTCCCCGGCGCTTTCCAGATCCAGCACTTCCGCGCTTTCTCTTTCCGGCGAGTCCGACTCTATCAGATCCTTTTCCGTGTCCGCTTCCAGAAGAGAAAGCAGTCAAGTGGATTCGAATTCCGATGGCCTTCGGAGGGCCTTTCCCTTTCGGGTGAATCAGACTTTATCAGGTCTCCCTGAGCCTTGATCCCCACCCGCTCGCAGGACGGTCCGGACACACGTGTATGCCGGGGTGCCGTGCGAGGTGGAGACGTAAACGTACTGGAGCGGGGCCCCCGGACGCAAATCCGGTTGCCCCGCTCCCGTGCGGTCGCTACGGCGAGGGTCAGACCTCGACGACGACCGGGAGGATCATCGGGCGGCGGCGGTAGCCGTCCGAGACCCACTTGCCCATCGTGCGGCGGATGAGCTGCTGGATCTGGTGCGGCTCGGCGACGCCGTCGGCGGCGGCCCGGGCGATGGCGTCCACGATCTTCGGCAGGACCGAGCCGAAGGCCGAGTCCTCGATGCCGGAACCGCGGGCCTGGATGTTCGGGCCGCTGACGACCTTGCCCGTGGTGCTGTCCACCACCACGTAGACCGAGATGATGCCCTCGTCCCCGAGGATGCGGCGGTCCTTGAGCGAGGCCTCGGTGACGTCGCCGACCGAGAGGCCGTCCACGTACACGTAGCCGGCCTGGACCTTGCCGGAGATGCGGGCCTTGCCGTCGATCAGGTCGACGACCACGCCGTCCTCGGCGATGACGATGCGGTCCTTCGGGACGCCCGTCAGGGCGCCGAGCTCGGCGTTGGCGCGCAGGTGGCGCCACTCGCCGTGGACCGGCATCAGGTTCCGCGGTTTGCAGATGTTGTAGAAGTACAGCAGCTCGCCCGCGGAGGCGTGGCCGGAGACGTGCACCTTGGCGTTGCCCTTGTGCACGACGTTGGCGCCCCAGCGGGTCAGGCCGTTGATCACGCGGTAGACCGCGTTCTCGTTGCCCGGGATCAGGGACGACGCCAGGATCACGGTGTCGCCGGGGACGATCCGGATCTGGTGGTCGCGGTTGGCCATGCGGGACAGGGCCGCCATCGGCTCGCCCTGGGAACCCGTGCAGACCAGGACGACCTCGTGGGCCGGCAGGTCGTCGAGGGTCTTGACGTCCACGACGAGGCCGGCCGGGACCTTCAGGTAGCCGAGGTCACGGGCGATGCCCATGTTGCGGACCATCGAGCGGCCCACGAAGGCGACGCGGCGGCCGTACTCGTGGGCGGCGTCCAGGATCTGCTGGATGCGGTGCACGTGGCTGGCGAAGCTCGCCACGATGATCCGGTTGTTGGCGTTCGCGAAAACCGTGCGCAGGACGTTGGAGATCTCGCGCTCGGGCGGCACGAAGCCGGGGACCTCGGCGTTCGTCGAGTCCGAGAGGAGGAGGTCGATGCCCTCCTCGCTCAGACGCGCGAAGGCGTGCAGGTCGGTGAGCCGGTTGTCCAGCGGGAGCTGGTCCATCTTGAAGTCACCGGTGCACACGACCATGCCCGCGCCGGTGCGGATGGCCACGGCCAGCGCGTCCGGGATGGAGTGGTTGACCGCGATGAACTCGCAGTCGAAGGGGCCGAGGTTCTCGCGCTCCCCCTCCTTCACCTCAAGGGTGTAGGGGCGGATGCGGTGCTCCTGGAGCTTCGCCTCGATGAGGGCCAGCGTCAGCTTGGAGCCGATCAGCGGGATGTCCGGCTTCTCCCGGAGGAGGTAGGGGACGGCGCCGATGTGGTCCTCGTGACCGTGCGTGAGCACGATGCCCTCGATGTCGTCGAGGCGGTCCCGGATGGACGAGAAGTCCGGCAGGATCAGGTCGATACCGGGCTGCTCCTCCTCGGGGAAGAGGACGCCGCAGTCGACGATCAGCAGACGGCCGTCGAACTCGAAGACCGTCATGTTGCGGCCGATCTCACCGAGACCGCCCAGGGGGGTGACCCGGAGGCCGCCCTTGGGGAGCTTCGGCGGGGGACCGAGTTCAGGATGCGGATGGCTCAAAAGTCTCTCCTCACCACACGCGCCACGTACCTCGGTAAGGCACGTGGCGCGCATGTCATTCGTGTGTCGTTCGTGCACTTGCGCTGTCTGTTTTATCTTGTTTGTTCAGTTGTGAAGTCTGGTGTCAGAGCTGTACCCCGCCGGCGGCGAGATCGAGCTTGAGCCGGTCCGTCTCTTCCCCGGTCAGCTCGACCAGCGGGAGCCTCAGCGGGCCCGCGGGCAGTCCCTGGAGGTTCAGCGCGCCCTTGGTCGTGATCACGCCCTGGGTGCGGAACATGCCGGTGAAGACGGGGAGCAGCCTCTGGTGGATCTCGGCGGCCTTCTGGACGTCCCCGCCCAGGTGGGCCTCCAGCATGGCGCGCAGCTCGGGGGTGACCACGTGGCCGACCACGGAGACGAAGCCGACCGCGCCGACCGACAGGAGCGGCAGGTTCAGCATGTCGTCACCGGAGTACCAGGCCAGGCCGCTCCGCGCGAGGGCCCAGCTGGCACCGCCGAGGTCGCCCTTGGCGTCCTTGTTGGCCACGATACGGGGGTGCTCGCCCAGCCGTACGAGAGTTTCGGTGTCGATCGGGACACCGCTGCGGCCGGGGATGTCGTAGAGCATGACCGGCAGGCCGGTGGCGTCCGCGATCGCCGTGAAGTGGCGGTAGAGACCCTCCTGCGGCGGCTTGCTGTAGTACGGGGTCACGGCGAGCAGGCCGTGGGCTCCGGTCCGCTCGGCCGCGCGGGCGAGTTCGAGGGTGTGGCGGGTGTCGTTGGTGCCGATGCCGGCGACCACGTGGGCGCGGTCCCCGACCGCTTCGAGGACGGCTCGTACGAGGTCGGTTTTCTCCGCGTCGGTGGTGGTAGGCGACTCACCGGTGGTGCCGTTGACGATCAGGCCGTCGTTGCCTGCGTCCACCAGGTGGACGGCGAGCCGCTGCGCGCCGTCGAGGTCGAGTGCGCCATCCGCCGCGAACGGCGTGATCATGGCGGTGAGGACCCGCCCGAAGGGGGTCTGCGGAGTCGAGATCGGAGCCATGGGTAACACGCTACTCGCTGCCACGCTCGCGATGTCCCTTCGGGGGACGTCAACAGGGGGGTACCTCCCGGCGGGGGCCGGGGAAGTAGGGAGCCCGGCACTGCCTGCTCGGGGGTTCAGGCAGTGCCGGGTCCGTTTGATCAGCCTAGATGAACTTTACGAAACGCCGCAATACGGACACTTCGGACTTGCTTCGTACATGCGTACGTTACGAGGGGGCGTCCGGGGCCCGATCCCTTGCGGCGCCTACGGTGCGACGCGGCCGTTGGCGTTGAAGGCCGCGTACGTGAGCGGCATCAGGCCGGCCCAGTGCTGCTCCATCTTCTCGCCGACCATCTCGATCTCCCGCTGCGGGAAGGACGGCACGGCCGCCAGCTCGTGCTGCGTGCGCAGACCGAGGAAGTGCATCAGCGAGCGGGCGTTGCAGGTGGCGTACATCGAGGAGAAGAGACCGACCGGCAGGACCGCACGGGCCACCTCGCGGGCCACGCCCGCGGCGAGCATCTCCTGGTACGCCTCGTACGCCTGCCGGTAGGAGTCCTCCATGACCCGGCCGGTCAGCTCCCGCTGTGCCTCGGTGCCCTCGACGAAGACGTACTTGCCGGGGCGGCCCTGCTGGACGAGCTTGCGCTCCGCGTCCGGGACGTAGAAGACGGGCTGGAGCTCCCTGTAGCGGCCGGACTCCTCGTTGTACGACCAGCCCACGCGGTGGCGCATGAACTCGCGGAACACGAAGATGGGGGCGCTGATGAAGAAGGTCATCGAGTTGTGCTCGAAGGGGCTGCCGTGGCGGTCCCGCATGAGGTAGTTGATCAGGCCCTTGGAACGCTCCGGGTCCTTGCTCAGCTCCTCCAGGGACTGCTCCCCGGCCGTGGAGACCCGGGCGGCCCACAGCACGTCGGAGTCGGCGGCTGAGTGCTTCACCAGCTCCACCGTCACATCACTGAGGAAGCTGGGTTTCAGATCTGAAGCGGTGGTCTCGCTCACCGGGGGTCCTTCCACACGTGCGTTACCTGGGGCGCTGCCACTCTACGTCGCCGTCCGGGGGCCGCCGCGCAAGTGCGCTCCGGTGCGCACCGGAGCACGGTCGGCGGTACCAGAGGCGACTTGCCATAAAATTCGGGCCGATGTGCCGAATCGAGGCACCGATCGGGCGGCCCGGACGTCCTACTGGGCAGAGGACGAAACGCACACCCCGTCCGCCACCACCGCCCCAGGGCCCCGATCGTGAGGAGAGCCACGCCCATGTTCCTCCCCCAGCTGCCGCCGGGAGGTGCCCCTTCGCGCGAACCCGTCCCGTTCGCGTTCGTCGCCGAGGCAGACCGTTTCCGCAGCAATGTCACTCCGCCGCCGCGCGAGCGTCCGAGCATGACCCAGATCGCCGCCCGTAGTCTGGTCGGGCTGACCGTGGTAGCGGGGCTCGTCGGCTCGCTGCTCTTCGGCATGCCCGCGCTCCAGCCGAGCAAGACGCCCGCGACCTCCCAGTCGCAGCAGTCCGAGGCGTCCGAGGGGCGTTAGCCGCCCCCGCCCCAGCCCAGCCGAACATGCATGTGAGTGAGGTCCATCCGTGCCCCTGACCTTCTTGACGGCCGACGGTGTGTTCGAAGCGGATGACGACACCGTCCTCGCCCACGACGACCACGACCGCTGGCGCCGTCCCTACCGGCCCGGCCCCTGGCGGGTGGCCGTCGCCGCGCTGATGCTCCTGGTCTCCGCCTTCATGCTGCTCTCCACCATGATCATCGCCTTCGCGGGCACCTGGGACGGGGCGGCCGTCTGCATGGCCGCCGCGCTCGCCGTGATCGGGGCGGCGCTGCGGCTGCTGCGCACGGGCCTGTGGGTCAGCCGTACGGGGCTGCGCCGGGTGGGGTTCTTCGCGACCCGCTCGATCCCGTGGAGCGAGGTCCACGAACTCCGCACGGTCCAGCAGCCGGTGCGCTGGCTCGGGCTGCCGAGGACCGTGCAGGGCCAGGCGCTGACGGCCGCCGGGGCCGGCGGCACGCGGCTGCCGGTGCTGCTGACCGACCACAGCGCCGACTTCCTCTCCCGGACCGAGGCGTTCGACCGGGCCACCGACACGATCGGGGCCTGGGCCGAGGAGTACCGGCCCGTACCCGCCTGACCGGACGCCGCCGGTCAGGCGACGTCCGGCGGCGGTCCGGCAGAGCCGGACGGCCCGCGCGAAGCCCGTACGGGTCAGGCCCGTACGGGCTTTCCGTCGTACAGGGCGATCGCGCGCTGCATGGCCTTGCGCGCCCGCGGGGTGTCACGGGCGTCGTGGTAGGCGACGGCCAGGCGGAACCAGCTGCGCCAGTCCCCCGGCGCGTCCTCGGTCTCGGCCTTGCGGCGGGCGAAGACCTCGTCGGCGGAGTCCCGCAGGATGCGGCCGTACTGGTCGCGTTCCAGCTCGTCGACGGGCAGGCCGCCCTCGGCCTCCAGCTCGGTCGCGAGCCGGTTGGCGCGGGTGACGAAGCGGGTGTTGGCCCAGAGGAACCAGACGCCGATGACCGGCAGGACCAGGACGGCCACCCCGAAGGTCACGGTGAGCCAGGTGCCCTGCGCGATCAGCGTCAGGCCCCGGCTGCCGGCCAGGACGAAGTAGACGACCAGGACGGCGGCCGTGAGGAAGTAGGTGATCTTCGCGCGCATGGTTCAGCCCAGGTCGAGGAAGTGTTCCAGGCCGAAGGTCAGGCCCGGGGTGCGCACGACGCGGCGCACGCCGAGCAGGATGCCCGGCATGAAGCTGCTGTGGTGCAGGGAGTCGTGCCGGATGGTGAGGGTCTCGCCCTCGCCGCCGAGGAGCACCTCCTGGTGGGCCAGCAGGCCGCGCAGGCGGACGGCGTGCACCGGGACGCCGTCGACGTCCGCGCCGCGGGCGCCGTCGAGCGCGGTGGCGGTGGCGTCGGGCTGGGCGCCGAGACCGGCCTCGGCGCGGGCCGCCGCGATGAGCTGCGCCGTCCGGGTCGCCGTGCCCGAGGGGGCGTCGGCCTTGTTCGGGTGGTGCAGCTCGATGACCTCGACGGATTCGAAGTAGCGGGCGGCCTGGGCGGCGAACTTCATGGTCAGGACGGCGCCGATGGAGAAGTTCGGGGCGACGAGCACGCCGGTGCCCGGCGCGGCGGCGAGCCAGGTGTCCAGCCGGCCGAGGCGCTCCTCCGTCCAGCCCGTGGTGCCGACGACGGCGTGGATGCCGTGGCGGAGGCAGAAGTCGAGGTTGTCCATGACGGAGTCGGGGGTGGTCAGCTCGACGACGACCTGGGCGCCGGTCCGGGCCAGGGTCTCCAGCTCGTCCCCGCGGGTGAGGGCGGCGACCAGTTCCATGTCCTCGGCGGCGTCGACGGCCTTGACGGCTTCGGCGCCGATGCGCCCGTGGGCGCCGAGCACCGCGACCCGCAGCTTGCTGCTCATACTCGTGCTTCCTTCGCTTCCTGTCGTACGGGCCGGACGCCGGCCGGGGCCGGCGTCCGTCTCCGTGCTTCGCGTCAGGCCACGGCTTCGTCGAGGCGGGCGGCCTGCTTCTCCTTGAGCGGGCCGATCACCGCGAGCGAGGGCCGTCGGCCCAGTACGTCCCGCGCGACCGCGCGGACGTCGTCCGGGGTCACGGCGGCGATCTTGCCCAGCATGTCGTCCACCGACATCTGGTCGCCCCAGCACAGCTCGCTCTTGCCGATGCGGTTCATGATCGCGCCGGTGTCCTCCAGGCCGAGGACGGTGGAGCCGGAGAGCTGGCCGATGGCCCGCTTGATCTCCTCGTCGTCGAGCCCGTCCGCGGCGGCCTTGCCGAGTTCGTCGCGGCAGATCCGGAGCACGTCGTGGACCTGGCCGGGCCGGCAGCCCGCGTACACGCCGAAGAGGCCGGTGTCGGCGAAGCCCGAGGTGTACGAGTACACGCTGTAGGCCAGGCCGCGCTTCTCCCGGATCTCCTGGAAGAGGCGGGAGGACATGCCGCCGCCGAGGGCGGTGTTCAGCACGCCCAGCGCCCAGCGGCGCTCGTCGGTGCGGGCGAGGCCGGGCATGCCGAGGACCACGTGGGCCTGTTCGGTCCTGCGGCTCACCAGGTCGACGCGGCCGGCGGTGCGGATCTGCTTGGTCCCGGTGCGCGGGCCGACCGGCTCGGCGTCGGTGCGGCCGAGGGCGCCGGCCTTCTCGAAGGCCGCGCGGACCTGGCGCACGACCTTGGCGTGGTCGACGTTGCCGGCGGCGGCGACGACCAGGCGGGTCGGGTCGTAGTGCTTCTTCCAGAAGCGGCGGACCCGGTCGGCGCCGAGGGCGTTGACCGTGTCGACGGTGCCGAGGACGGGACGCCCCAGGGGGGTGTCGCCGAACATGGTCCGCGCGAACAGGTCGTGCACGCAGTCGCCCGGGTCGTCCTCGGTCATCGCGATCTCTTCGAGGATGACGCCGCGCTCGGCGTCGACGTCCTCCTCACGGATCAGTGAGCCGGTGAGCATGTCGCAGACGACGTCGATGGCGAGCGGCAGGTCGGTGTCGAGCACGCGGGCGTAGTAGCACGTGTACTCCTTCGCCGTGAAGGCGTTCATCTCGCCGCCGACCGCGTCGATCGCGGAGGAGATGTCGAGGGCGCTGCGCCGGGCGGTGCCCTTGAAGAGGAGGTGCTCCAGGTAGTGCGTGGCGCCGCCCAGCGAGGGCGTCTCGTCACGGGAGCCCACGTTCGCCCAGATGCCGAAGGTGGCGGAGCGGACGGAGGGCAGCGTCTCGGTGACGACGCGCAGCCCGCCGGGGAGGACCGTGCGCCGGACGGTGCCGATGCCGTTGTTCCCGGCGAGGAGGGTTTGGGTACGGGCGACGGCCCGCCCCTCCGAAGAGGGGCGGGCCGTCACACGGGAACTACGCGACGTCACTTGTCGGAGCCCCCGGCGAAGCCGGTGTCGGAGCCAGTCTTGTCAGCATCGGCGTCCACGGCCTCGCCGTCGATCACGGGGATCAGGGAGAGCTTGCCGCGCTGGTCGATCTCGGCGATCTCGACCTGGACCTTGGTGCCGACCGCGAGCACGTCCTCGACGTTCTCCACGCGCTTGCCACCGGCGAGCTTGCGGATCTGCGAGATGTGCAGCAGGCCGTCCTTGCCCGGGAGCAGGGAGACGAAGGCACCGAAGGTGGTGGTCTTGACGACCGTACCCAGGTAGCGCTCGCCGACCTCCGGCATGGTCGGGTTGGCGATGGCGTTGATCGTGGCGCGGGCGGCCTCGGCGGCCGGGCCGTCGGAGGCACCGATGTAGATGGTGCCGTCGTCCTCGATCGTGATCTCGGCGCCGGTGTCCTCCTGGATCTGGTTGATCATCTTGCCCTTGGGGCCGATGACCTCACCGATCTTGTCCACCGGGATCTTGACGGTGATGATCCGGGGGGCGAACGGGGACATCTCGTCCGGCGTGTCGATCGCTTCCATCATCACGTCGAGGATGTGGAGGCGGGCGTCGCGGGCCTGCTTGAGGGCCGCGGCCAGGACGGAGGCCGGGATGCCGTCCAGCTTGGTGTCCAGCTGGAGGGCGGTCACGAACTCCTTGGTGCCGGCGACCTTGAAGTCCATGTCGCCGAAGGCGTCCTCCGCACCGAGGATGTCGGTGAGGGCGACGTAGTGCGTCTTGCCGTCGATCTCCTGGGAGATCAGGCCCATGGCGATGCCGGCGACGGGGGCCTTGAGGGGCACACCGGCGTTCAGCAGCGACATGGTGGAGGCGCAGACCGAGCCCATGGACGTCGAACCGTTGGAGCCGAGGGCCTCGGACACCTGACGGATCGCGTACGGGAACTCCTCGCGGGTCGGGAGGACCGGCACGATCGCGCGCTCGGCGAGCGCGCCGTGGCCGATCTCGCGGCGCTTGGGCGAGCCCACGCGGCCGGTCTCACCGACGGAGTACGGCGGGAAGTTGTAGTTGTGCATGTAGCGCTTGCGGGTCACCGGGGAGAGGGTGTCCAGCTGCTGCTCCATGCGGAGCATGTTCAGGGTGGTGACGCCCAGGATCTGGGTCTCGCCACGCTCGAACAGCGCCGAGCCGTGCACGCGCGGGATGGCCTCGACCTCGGCGGCGAGGGTACGGATGTCCGTGATCCCGCGGCCGTCGATGCGGACCTTGTCCTTGATGACGCGCTCGCGCACCAGGGCCTTGGTCAGGCTGCGGTAGGCGGCGGAGATCTCCTTCTCGCGGCCTTCGAAGGCCGGGAGGAGCTTCTCGGCGGCGAGCTCCTTGACGCGGTCCAGCTCGGCCTCGCGGTCCTGCTTGCCCGCGATGGTCAGCGCCTGGGAGAGCTCGCCCTTGACGGCGGCCGAGAGGGCCTCGTACACGTCGTCCTGGTAGTCCAGGAAGACCGGGAACTCGCCCTCGGGCTTGGCGGCCTTGGCGGCCAGGTCCGACTGGGCCTTGCAGAGCGCCTTGATGAACGGCTTCGAGGCGTCGAGACCCGCGGCGACGATCTCCTCGGTCGGCGCCTCGGCGCCGCCCTTGACGAGGGCGATGGTCTTCTCGGTGGCCTCGGCCTCGACCATCATGATCGCGACGTCGCCGTCGTCCAGGACGCGGCCCGCGACGACCATGTCGAAGACGGCGTCCTCAAGCTCGGTGTGGGTCGGGAAGGCGACCCACTGGCCGCGGATCAGCGCGACGCGGACGCCGCCGATCGGGCCGGAGAAGGGCAGGCCGGCCAGCTGGGTGGACGCGGACGCGGCGTTGATCGCGACGACGTCGTACAGGTGGTCCGGGTTGAGCGCCATGATCGTGGCGACGACCTGGATCTCGTTGCGCAGGCCCTTCTTGAAGGACGGGCGCAGCGGGCGGTCGATCAGGCGGCAGGTGAGGATCGCGTCCTCGGAGGGGCGGCCCTCGCGGCGGAAGAAGGAACCGGGGATCTTGCCGGCCGCGTACTGGCGCTCCTCGACGTCCACCGTCAGGGGGAAGAAGTCGAGCTGGTCCTTGGGCTTCTTCGACGCGGTGGTCGCGGAGAGGACCATCGTGTCGTCGTCCAGGTAGGCAACGGCGGAGCCGGCGGCCTGGCGGGCCAGACGGCCCGTCTCGAAGCGGATGGTGCGGGTGCCGAAGGAACCGTTGTCAATGACGGCCTCGGCGTAGTGGGTCTCGTTCTCCACTAGCGTTTTCTCCATTTTCGTCGTCTCCGTCCGCCGCCCGTGTGGCGGTGGACGGTTGCGGAGAAGCGCTCCTGGCGTGCGGGCCGGTCTTCGATCGAAGTACCCGGTGTCGGTGCCCGTGGGGGCGTTCCGGGTACCACTACCGAGGACCGGCGGCGTAGGGAGGGCGCTCCTCCTCTTCGGTTGTGCGCGTGGGACCAGACTACAAAGCGTCCGGTACGTCCCGCACGTACAGCAAAGGGAGCGGCCCCCTGAATGTGGGAACCGCTCCCTTCACGGCGTCTTTACTTGGCGCCGGCCGCGCCGCGGCGGATGCCCAGGCGCTCGACCAGCGTACGGAAGCGCTGGATGTCCTTCTTGGCCAGGTACTGCAGCAGGCGGCGACGCTGGCCGACCAGGATCAGCAGACCACGACGGGAGTGGTGGTCGTGCTTGTGGGTCTTGAGGTGCTCGGTCAGGTCCGAGATCCGGCGGGAGAGCATCGCGACCTGAACCTCGGGAGAGCCGGTGTCGCCCTCCTTGGCACCGAACTCCGTGATGATCTGCTTCTTCGTTGCGGCGTCGAGCGGCATGCTTACTCCTCGTATCAGGTCTTGCCACCGAGTGCCCAGGTCTGAGTCTCTGGGGAGCTTCCGTTACTCGGGAGGCGGGGTCCGCTGGGCGCAGCCTCCAGAAAGGGTTCCGGGGGCGCGTACACAAACGGCCGTCACACAGCGTACCAGGCTGCGGCTCGGCCGCCGTCTCAGCCGGTGAGGGCCCGGACCCGGGCGTAGACGTCGAGGACGGCCAGGGCCAGCGGGACGAGGCTGAGGAGGACAGCGGCCTCGGTGAGGTCGAGCAGTCTCCCCCAGAAGGGTGACAGACCCTTGCGGGGGACGACGAGGGCGACGGCCGTGAGGAGGGCGGCGCCGGCGGCGACCGCGGCGGAGAGCCAGATCGTCCGGAGGTCCAGGCCGCTGCGGTCCGGATTCCCGGCGGTTCCGGCGGTCTCGGCCAGGGCCCTGACCAGCTCGGCGGGCGGGTTCAGCGCGAGGCCCAGGATCAGCAGGGCGACGGCGGCCAGTCCGGCGGCCAGGGCGCACACCACCTGGGAGGTGTAGCGGAAGAGGCGGGCGCGCAGCAGCATGGCGAGGCCGGTGGCCAGGGCGAGCAGCCGGGCCCAGGTGTCGTCGGAGAAGCCGAGGACGGCGGCGGAGCCCACGGCGAGGGCGGCGCAGCCGCCGACCAGGCCGAGCAGCATCTCGTGGCCGCGGCGGGCCTGGGCGGCGATCTGTTCTGCGTCGAGGGGGTCGCCCTGGTCGTGCGGGTCGGAGCCGGGGTCGTACGGGTCGGAGCCGGGGGCGTTCTCGTAGCGGTCGGGGCTCTCGTACGCGTCGTCGGTGGCGCTGCGCGGGGCGGCGTAGCCGATGGGGAGCCGGGCGAAGCGGGCGGAGAGGCCGGGCAGGAAGGCGACGAGGCCGATGGCGACGGGGGCGCAGACGGCGGCGGTGGCGGTGGCGGACGCCTCGGTGGCGATGGCCGCGAAGGTGGCCAGGGTCGCGGCGGCGGCCGTGGCGGTGGCCGCGACGAAGGGGGCGTCGCCGCTGGGGGCGAGGGCGACGAGGGCGACGGAGGCGATCAGGACGCAGACGCAGCCGAGGAGGAACTGGAGGCGGCCGGGGCCCTCGCCGGCGGCGGGGGCGACGAGGCCGGAGCCGGCGATCAGCAGGTGCGGGAGGGCGCCGAGGCCGAGGGCGACGGCGGTGGCGCGGTCGCGGTAGACGCGGGCGCGGACGGCGGCCACGGCGGTCAGCAGGAGGCCGGTGGCGCCCGCGATGACGCCGGGCAGGGAGTGCATGTCGTGGCGGACGGGGTCGGCGTACCAGAGGACGAGGCCCAGCAGGACGAGGAGGAGGCCGGCGCCGGCCAGGCCCGCGCCGCGGAGCATGTCGTCGCTCCAGCGGTGGCGGTCGCGGACGACGGCGGAGGCGACGGCGTCGGAGACGTCGTCGAAGACGGCGGGGGGCAGGGAGTCGGCGAAGGGGCGCAGGCTGAGCACCTCGCCGTCGAGGACCTGCTGGGCGGCGAGGGTGCGGGCGCCGTCGAGGACGGTGCCGGAGCGGCGTACCAGGTGGAAGCCGGTGGGCGCGCCGACGGGCTGGGTCTGGCCGGTGAGGCGCAGCAGCTCCGGGTAGATGTCGGCGACGGCGATGTCCTCGGGGAGGGCGACGTCCGTCCGGCTGTCGGGGGCCACGACGGTGACCCTGCAGAAGCCGGTGGTCATGGCCGTACTCACCTGTGGGACCCCCTAGATCGTGTGGTGTCGGTGGCGTCGTCCGCCCGCGGGGGCGGGGCCACTTCGGCGGTACGTCCCGCCGGCCGGTGCCCGCGGGGGCGGGTGGCCGGCGGGCGGGTGTGCCGCGCGCGCCACCCTACCCAAAGGGGGTGCGGCTGTCGGCACGTAGGATCGCCTCCCGGCCGGGCCGGGTGGTGACCCGGAGGTGGAGACCCCCGTGACGTGTCCGGGACTTGGGGGCGCCGGCCGTGACGTCCCGTCCGTTCTCAAGGGGGTTGGTGCTCCGGTGAGCCAGATCGTCGTCAAACGCCCGCCGCGGTCGCTGCCGCCCGAGGTGCCTTCGGACGAGCTGAGGCTGGAGGCTCCGCCGGAGCTTCCGCGGGGGCAGCAGGAGGGCATGCTGATGCAGCTCCTGCCGATGCTCGGCATGGGTTCGTCGGTGGTCTTCTTCTTCATGCCGGGTGCGGCGCCGTTCATGCGCATCATGGGTGTGCTGATGCTGGTCTCGACGGTGGGCATGGTCGTCGCGCAGCTGGTGCGCCACCGGCGCGGTACCCAGGGGCAGATGGCCGATGTGCGCCGGGACTACCTGAAGTACCTGGCGCAGACGCGCCGTCAGGTGCGGCGGACCGCGCGGGCGCAGCGGGACGCGCAGTTGTACCTGCACCCGGCACCGGAGCAGTTGTGGTCGGTGGTGGCCGAGGGGTCGCGGCTGTGGGAGCGGCGGGTGGGCGACGCGGACTTCGGTCAGGCCCGGCTGGGGCTGGGCGCGCAGCGGCTGGCGACGCCGCTGGTGGCTCCGCAGACGGCGCCGGTGGACGAGCTGGAGCCGTTGACGGCGGGGGCGATGCAGCGGTTCCTGCGGGTGCACTCCTCGCTGGACGGGCTGCCGGTGGCGGTGTCGGTGCGGGCGTTCTACCACGTGACGGTGGGCGGGGAGCAGGAGGCGGCGCGCGGGACGGCGCGGGCGCTGGTGGCCCAGCTGGCGACGCTGCACTCCCCCGAGGACCTGATGGTGGCGGTGGTGGCCGCGCCGGGTGCGGTGGCCGCGTGGGACTGGACGAAGTGGCTGCCGCACACGCAGCTGCCCGGTCAGGTCGACGGGGCGGGTACGAAGCGGCTGTTCGCGGACGGGCTGGCGGAGCTGGAGGAGCTGCTGGGGCCCCGGCTGGAGGGGCGGCCCCGGTTCAGCCGGGAGGTGTCCCCGGTGCTGGACCAGCCGCACCTGGTCGTGGTGGTGGACGGGAACTCGCCGCGCGGTGCGACGGTGCCGCCGGACTCGGTCTTCGCCGCGGCCGAGGGGTTGCAGGGGGTAACGCTGGTCGAGGTGGTCGCCGGGGAGCAGGACGAGGGTGCCCGCCCGTCCGGGGAACTGCCGGGCCGGGGCGGGCTGTCGGTCGTGGTGCGGCCGGGCCGGCTGCGGCTGGAGTCGGGTCCGGGGGTCGCGTACGAGGGTGTCCCGGACGGGCTGTCGCTGCCGGCCGCCCAGGCGCTGGCCCGGCAGCTGGCGCCGTTGCGGACGGGTGGCGGTGACGACGACGAGCCGTTGCTGGCCAATCTGGACTTCACGGACCTGCTGAACCTGGGCGACGCGGCCTCGGTCGACGTGGCCCGGACCTGGCGTCCCCGGTCGGCCGGTGAGCGGCTGCGGGTGCCGATCGGGGTGGGTGAGGACGGCGCGCCGGTCATGCTGGACCTGAAGGAGGCGGCGCAGGAGGGCATGGGTCCGCACGGGCTGTGCGTGGGGGCTACCGGTTCGGGCAAGTCGGAGCTGCTGCGGACGCTGGTGCTGGGGCTGGCGGTGACGCACACGTCGGAGACGCTGAACTTCGTCCTCGCCGACTTCAAGGGCGGGGCGACCTTCACGGGCATGGGGCAGATGCCGCACGTCGCGGCGGTGATCACCAACCTGGCGGACGACCTGACGCTCGTGGACCGGATGGGCGACTCGATCCGCGGTGAGCTCCAGCGGCGTCAGGAGCTGCTGCGTTCGGCGGGCAACTACGCGAACATCCACGACTACGAGAAGGCGCGTGCGGCGGGTGCCCCGCTGGAGCCGCTGGCCTCGCTGGTGCTGGTGATCGACGAGTTCAGCGAGCTGCTGACGGCGAAGCCGGACTTCATCGACATGTTCATCCAGATCGGGCGGATCGGCCGGTCGCTGGGGGTGCACCTGCTGCTGGCCTCGCAGCGGCTGGAGGAGGGGAAGCTGCGCGGGCTGGACACGTACCTGTCGTACCGGATCGGTCTGCGGACCTTCTCGGCGGCGGAGTCGCGGACGGCGATCGGGGTGCCGGACGCCTACCACCTGCCGTCGGTGCCCGGTTCGGGGTACCTGAAGTTCGGTACGGACGAGATGACCCGGTTCAAGGCGGCGTACGTGTCGGGGACCTACCGTTCGGGCGGGCCGGACCTGTCGGTGGGGCTCTTCCCGGTGGAGCGGCGGCCCGTGCTGTTCACGGCGGCGCCGGTGCCGGTGGTGTACGCGGCTCCGGACCCGGCGCACCTGGCGGCGCCCCCGGCGCGGGAGGACGACGCGCTGGCGGACACGGTGCTGGACGTGATCGTGGGGCGGCTGGAGGGGCAGGGGGTGCCGGCGCACCAGGTGTGGCTGCCGCCGCTGGACCAGGCTCCGCCGCTGGACCAGTTGTTGCCGGCGCTGGCGCCCTCGGCGGAGCGCGGGCTGCACGCGCAGGGGTACACGCGGCCGGGGGGGCTCGTCGTACCGCTGGGGCTGATCGACAAGCCGTTCGAGCAGCGGCGCGAGGTGCTGTACCGGGACTTCTCGGGTGCGGCGGGTCACATGATGGTGGTGGGTGGTCCGCAGTCGGGCAAGTCGACGCTGATGCGGACGCTGATCTCGTCGTTCGCGCTCACGCACACCCCGCGCGAGGTGCAGTTCTACGGGCTGGACTTCGGCGGGGGCAGTCTCTCGGCGGTGGCGGAGCTGCCGCACGTGGGCGGGATCGCCTCGCGGCTGGACCCGGAGCGGGTGCGGCGCACGGTCGCGGAGGTGGGCGGCGTCCTGGGCCGCCGCGAGGAGTTCTTCCGCGCGAACGGCATCGACTCGATCGGCACCTACCGGCGGCGGCGCGCGGCGGGTGAGCTGCCGGGCGAGCCGTGGGGCGACGTCTTCCTGGTCATCGACGGCTGGGGTGGTTTCCGGGCCGAGTACGAGGGGCTGGAGCAGGTCGTCACGGAGATCGCGGCCCGGGGGCTCGGGTACGGCATCCACGTGGTGGTGACCGCCGCCCGGTACATGGAGGTGCGGGCGGCGCTCAAGGACCAGATGCTGAGCCGGCTGGAGCTGCGGCTCGGCGACGTCATGGACTCCGAGTTCGACCGCAAGGTCGCGGCGAACGTCCCGACGGGCATGCCGGGCCGGGGGCAGGTGGCGGAGAAGCTGCACTTCCTGGGCGCACTGCCGCGGGTCGACGGCTCGCACGACGCGGGTGACCTGTCGCAGGCGTCGGCCGCGTTCGTGGCGTCGGTGCGGGAGAACTGGACGGGCCCGTCGGCTCCCGGGGTGCGGCTGCTGCCCCGGCTGCTCCACGACGACCAGCTCCCCGGGGGCGGCGCGCACCCGGGGCGCGGTATCGCGATCGGGATCGACGAGACCGCGCTGGAGCCGGTCTTCGTCGACTTCGAGTCCGATCCGTTCCTGCTGGTCTTCGGTGAGAGCGAGTCGGGCAAGACGAACCTGCTGCGGCTCATCGCCCGGCAGATAGCGCAGCGGTACACCCCGGACCAGGCCCGGATCGTGGTGGGCGACTACCGGCGGGGCCTGCTGGGGGCGCTGCCGGAGGAGCACCTGCTGGAGTACGCGCCGATGGCGGGTTCCCTGCAGACGCACATGGACGCGCTGTCCGGTGTGTTCTCCCGGCGCCAGCCGCCGGACGACGTCACTCCGCAGCAGTTGCGCGACCGCAGCTGGTGGACGGGCCCGGACGTGTTCGTCCTCATCGACGACTACGACCTGGTGGCCACCGGTCAGGGCAATCCGCTGGCGCAGCTGGTGGAGTTCCTGCCCTTCGCCCGGGACACGGGCGTCCGTTTCGTGATCGCGCGCAGCTCGGCGGGGGCCTCGCGTTCGCTGTACGAGCCGTTCATGCAGCGGCTCAAGGAGCTGGGGGCGCAGGGCGTGGTGCTGTCGGGCGATCCGTCCGAGGGCGATCTGGTGGGCGGTGTCCGGCCGCGTCCGATGCCGCCGGGGCGGGCGTACTACGCCTCGCGCAAGCGGGGTGTCTCGCTGGTGCAGCTCGGGCGGATGCCGCAGAGGTGAGTGTGCCGGGCGGGCCGGGCGGCGGATCGGGCGGAATCCCGTACCCGCCGGCGGCCGAGCACGGATAATCGGCGGTGAAGAACCGCACGACGAGGGAAGGGCCGCACATGGGCACCCAGCAGGAGAAGGACGAGCTGTACGGGCTCGACATCAGCGGTGTGGAGTGGGAGGGCCCGCCCGGGACCAGCCCGGACGAGGAGCGGGTCGAGATCGCCCGGCTGCCCGAGGGCGCGGTGGCCATGCGGTCCTCGCTGGACCGGGAGACCGTGCTGCGCTACACCGCGGCCGAGTGGGAGGCGTTCGTCCTGGGCGCCCGGGACGGCGAGTTCGACCTCGACCGGGCCGACCGAGGGTAGTCCCGGCGGTGGCGGAAGGGGCGCGTCCGGTGCGGGCGCGCCCCTTCGGTGCGTGCGGGCGGCTCTGGGGGCCGCTGGTTCAGAATCCCTCGGTGAACAGGCGGGAGGCCTTCACGTCGGTGGCGCGGTAGTCGGCCTTGCCGCGCTCGATGAGGCCCGCGACGCGCTCCAGCTGGTCGCGCATGTGCTCGGCCTTGCCCTTGTACTTGGCCTGGAGCTGGATGTACTGGGCGTGCGCCTCGCCGTCCCAGGTGTCCGTGACGACCTTCAGCGCCTGGTCCATCTCGGCCAGGTCGTCGATGATCTTCTTGGAGACGACGCGGATGCGGTTGGCCATCTCCTGGACGCTCTCGTACTGGACCTTGGTGTGGCCGTCAGCACCAGCCATGTTCTTCTCCTTCGCGCGGGGTCGACCTGTGGATGTCGGTGGGTCAGATGCCGTTGAGGGCGGAACCGTTGGAACCGGCGGAGCCCTTGACGGCGTTGAAGGCGGCGCGCACGTCGTCGTCCTGGGCGTTGCTCAGGTTCTTGGTCTGGGCGACCGCGTTGTGCAGGACGCCGAGCAGGCGGCGGATCTGGTCGTGGTCCTCGTTGACCACCGCCTGGGCGGAGACGAATCCCGAGGCGCCGACACCGGTCCAGCCGGCGCTCACCGTGGCGAGGATGTCGGCCAGTTCGCGTGCCTGCCGGGTGACGGCCTCGGCCGTGTCGGAGATCTTGTTCTTCGCCTGGACGACCGGATCGTCCGCGAGTCCGAAATTGCTGCTCATCCGAAGCTCCTCACTTCTCAATTCGCCGGCAGGACCGGCGGATCGCGTGGCGGAGCGGTCGGTCCCGGGCACGGCTTCGCACCACGTGCCCCGGACATCCCCCTCCGCCTCACGCGTATCCCCCGATCGCAGTCGTGAAGCCTGTTGTCACTCTAGCCAGTTCACCCGTGCGGCCCAACACCGGACGCGGGGCCGGTCCGTGCGAGGGCTCCGGTCACCGCGGACGGCGACGGCGGAGACGGGCGTCCCGGACGGCGGTCGCGGTCCCCGCGATGACGGCGATCAGGACCGCGCCGACGCCGAGGGCGTAGGTGGCGAGCCGCTCGTCGCGTTCGCGCGGGGTCTCGGTGAGCCGGAGCGCCGCCGCCCGGGGTGCGGCGGCCGGCGGGGGGCCGGGGTCCGGGACGGGGGCCCGGGGCCGTTCGTGGTCCTGGGCGAGCGCGCGCACGGGGTCGACCACGCCCCAGCCGACGTAGTCGTCCCGGCCGTTGACCGCGCGCTCGGCGGTGTTCTGGATCTGCCAGACGATCTCCTGTGGGGACCAGTCCGGGTGCAGGGCGCGGAGCAGGGCGGCGACCCCGGCCACGTAGGGCGCGGAGAAGCTGGTGCCGTTGTCGACGCACTGGCCGAAGCCCGGGACGGTGGAGACCATGTCGACGCCGGGGGCCGCGACCCCGATGAACTCGCCGGGCTGGGAGAAGGCGGCCCGCTCGTTGGTGCGGTCGGCGGAGGCGACCGCGAGCACGCCGGGGAAGGCGGCCGGGTAGGTGTTGCGCTTGTGGCCGTTCAGCCCGTCGTTGCCCGCCGAGGCCACCACGACGACCCCCGCGTCCAGGGCCCGCCGGACGGCGCGGGCGAGCGTGGAGTCGGGGGACAGCGGTACGTCGGTGTCCTGGGAGATGTTGATGACCTGGGCGCCCCGGTCCACCGCGTGGTCGATGGCCAGGCTCAGGGTCTGGGTGTCGCCCTTGCCCTGGCCGTCGTTCTGCCGGACGGGGATGATCGTGGCCTCCGGGGCCAGGCCGACGAAGCCGGTCCCCTCCTGGGGGCGGGCGGCGATCAGTCCGGCGACCTTGGTGCCGTGCCCGACGGTGTCGTTGGTGCCGTCACCGCCCTTCGGGTCGACGTAGTCCTTGCCGGCGCTCACGTCGAGGGCGCCGCTGAGCTGCGGGTTCACCCGGTCCACGCCGGTGTCGATGACGGCGACCCGCACGCTCCTGCCGTTCTTGTCCTTGCCCTTGGTCCGCGCCCAGAGCTCGTCGAGCAGGAGCCGCTGGAGCGCCCAGGGGCGGTCGGCGATCTGCTTCTTCATGGGGAAGGTGCACTCACCGGCCCCGGCGGGCCGCAGCGGGTGCGGCGGCGGGGCGGCGGCGGCCGGGGCCGCGGGTGCGGCGGCGGTGAGGAGGAGGGCGGCGAGGAGGGCGGCGGCCGGTGGCGCGGCCCGGGCGGGGCCACGCCGGGGGGCCGGGAGCGGGCGGGCGGGGAGCGGGCGGGCGGGCTCGGACATCGGTGCGCTCCTCACGAACCCTGCGGCTGGCGGGCCGCGTTGGTGTCCAGGCGCGGCCCCTTGGAGAGGAACTCCGACCACGCGATGGGCACCATGGCCGGGGTGACCCCGCCGTAGCCGAGGCGGATCTGCGCCTGGCTGGCCTCGGGGCGGGCGTCGGCCGCGTCCTGCGACGGCTGCGGGCCGGGGGCGCCGATCCCCGACTGCTCGGCGTCGCTGTCGCCGTTGGCCTGGACGGCGTAGCGCAGGCCGGTGTCGGTGACCAGGAAGAGGGAGCCCCCGGCGGAGGTCTGCCGGCCCTGGACCTGGGTGTAGAGCAGTCCCGAGCCCGGGGTGACGTACGCGCTGGTGCCGCTGGCGGTGATGTCGACGGGGAAGCCGGTGCCGGCCCAGGTGCTCAGGGTCGGCCTGCCCTGGCCGTCGACCGCGCGCAGGACGTTGCAGACGGTGTCCCGGTCGCTGCCGCCCTGGCCAGGCCCGGCACCGGCGTTGACCTGGACGGACTTCTTCTGCGGCCATCTGGTGTCGCCCTTGAAGGGGGTGGCGTCCGGGTCGAGGGACTGGAGGTCGACCTCGCGCGCCTTGCCGTGCATGTCGAGGCGGTCGGTCTCGGGGGCGGAGATCAGCAGCCAGGCGACGAAGCCGGAGACCGGGGCGACCTTCCCGGGCAGCACCACGTAGTGCTGGGTGCCCGAGCCGGTCTGGGCCCTGAGCACCATGCCGACCTTGTCGTCGGCGGCGGCCAGGCCCTTGACCCCGGCGGGGGTCCCGGCGGCGGCGGGCAGCCGGGGGAAGGCGAGGTCCTCGCCCGGTTCGAGGGTGGCGAGCCACTCCTCGGTGACCTGCTGCGGGGTGGCGCCGGTGCCGACCAGGGCGGTCGTCATCGTCCCCGCGTCGGGCGTGCCCTCGGGGAACCGGTACTTCGCTCCCGTCGCGTCGACCAGGTAGCGCTCCTTGCCCGGCCCGGTGCTCCGGACGTACATCACCTGGGTGTCGGTGACCTTGCGGCCGTCGTCGAGCAGGCCCGCCTCGCGGTCGGCGAGGACGAAGGCCGCGGTCTGCACGCCCCGGCCGTTGCCGCCCGGCCGCTGGCAGACGGCCCACCGCTTGGCCTTGCCCGCGTCGGCCTTGGCGGGGAGCCGGTCGGGCGCGTAGGGGATGCCGATGATGGGGCCGCGCGGTGGCCTGCCCTTGTCCAGCAGCTTGTCGGCGACCTGGACGACCTTGAACTTCTGCGGGTCCAGCAGGAGCCGGGCGGAGGCGAGGTTCAGCACCGGGTGCAGCCGGGTCCGGTCCTTGCCGTCGACCTTGGTGGTGAGGACCACGTACCGGGTGGTGGAGTCCTTGCCGACGATCACCTGGGTGCCGGGCTGGGCCCAGCCCTTGGGGGCGGTCGGTTTGAACATGCCCCACGCCCCGAACCCGGCGACGACGAGCGCCCCGACGATCAGCCCGGGCAGGACCGCGCGCAGCGGGCGCGGCGCGCCCTCCTCGGTCCCCGTGGCGGAGGGCTGGAGGAACGCGGCCACCGTGCGCCGCTTCGCGAAGGTGTACGCGTTGAGCTCATCACGTCGTGAGGCCATGGCCGTCTGTTTCTCCCCGCACGGCCCGGTCGGTGGGTACGGTCCCCGGGCCTCGATGTCGGACCGGGCACCTACTATGCCTCTTGACGGACGGTATGCGCGGGCCGGGTAGGGTCGGACGGCCGCGCAGCGCCTCCGGGACCGGGGCAGTCAGGGCTTGTTGGGGTGGATCGGGGGGTCCGGGGGCGGGCGGCGGGTGCCGCGCCGCACCGGGTCCGCGGGTCCGCCCCGGGGAAGGGGAGGTGCGCGAGTGAGGGCGACCACGACGGAGCCGCGCGCCGGTACGGACCCGCCCGCGCACGGCGGGGCCGGTGGGGTGACCCCGCATCCGCGGCCGAGCCCGGACCGGTTCGGACCGGTCCGGCTGCACCAGCTCGTGCTGCTCCAGGTCGCGGCGGCCGTGCTGCTGGTGGCGTGGGTGGTGGAGCCTTTGCTGCTGGTCCCCGCGGGCGGGGCCGCCCTCGTCCTGGTGCTGCTCGCGGTCGTACGGCGCCACCGGCGCTCGCTGCCCGAGTGGATCGGCGGCGCGCTCGCGCTGCGGGCCCGGCGGCGCCGGGCCGCCGCGCTGGCCGTGCCCGCCGGTACGGAGCCGGGGCTGGCGCCGCTGGTGGAGGCCGATCCGGCGCTGCGGACCCTGACCTTCGGCGACCGGGACCGGCGGCCGGTCGGCATGGTCGGCGACGGCACCTTCCTGACCGCGGTGGTGCAGGTGGACCTGGACGCCACCGCGCTGCGGCCCGACCGGTCGGCCCGGCCCCTGCCGCTGGCCCTCGTCCGGGACGTCCTCGAAGTGGACGGCATCCGGCTGGAGTCGGCGCAGCTGGTGCAGCACACCCAGCCGGCCCCGGCGCCGCACCTGCCGTCCCGGTCGACGGCCGCCCTCAACTACGCCCCGTTGCAAGCCCGTACGGGCACCCCGGCGGTGCGGCTGACCTGGATCGCGCTCAAGCTCGACCCGGAGCTGTGCCCCGAGGCGGTCACCGCGCGCGGTGGCGGGACGACGGGCGCGCAGCGGTGCGTGGTGCGGGTGGCGGACCAGTTGGCGAGCAGGCTGAGCGGGGCGGGTTTCACGGCCACGGTCCTGACCGAGCAGGAGCTGACGGCCGCGCTGGCCACCTCCTCGTGCGCCAACCCGATGGCGATCACCCAGGCGGGGCGCTCGGCGAGCACGGGACGGCGTACGGAGGAGACCCCCCGGACCTGGCGGTGCGACGACCGGCGGCACACCACGTACTGGATAGGCCGCTGGCCGCGGTTGGGCGGTTCCGGGGCCGCGGCGCTGCCGCAGTTCGTGGCGCTGCTGACCTCGCTGCCGGCGCTGGCGACGAACTTCAGCCTGACCCTGGCCCCGGCGGAGCGGCACGGGGTGACGCTGACCGGGCACGTCCGGGTGACCGGGCGCAGTGACGAGGAACTGGTGGCGGCGCGCCGGGAGCTGGAGCGGACGGCGCGGGGGGTGCGGGCCGGGCTGGTGCGGCTCGACCGTGAACAGGTGCCGGGGCTGCTGGCCTCGCTGCCGCTGGGAGGAGCACGGTGAGGGGCGCGTCGCGAGGTGGTTTCGGGCTGGTCGGCCCCCGGCGGGAGCGGCACGTGGTGGCCGCAGCGGAGCTGGACGCGCTGGCACTGCCCGTGGGGGACGACGGGGTCGTCATCGGCGTGGACGCCGAGGGCCGGCCCGCGGTGCTCGGCGTCAACCGGCCGACGCCGTACGAGGTGACGCTGATCGGCGGCCTGTGGACGGCGCAGGTACTGGCGTTGCGGACGGCGGCCACGGGTGCGCGGGTGGCGGTGGAGACCGGGCGGGCGCAGGTGTGGTCCGGGCTGGCCCAGGCGGCGGGCGGCGGACAGCCGTGCGTGACCCTGCACGAGGTGGGCCGGGTGCCGCCGCAGGGCGCGTCGGCGGGCAGTCCGGTGCTGGTGATCCGCGACTGCGGGATGCGGCCCCCGCGCGGACGGGTGGTGGCCGGACCCTGGCAGTCGGTGCTGACCCTGCTGCCGTACCTGAGCCCGACGGCGCCGCGGCTGCTGCGGCAGGCGTCGCTCGCGGGCGTCCAGCGGGTCTCCCCGGACGAGGCGGAGGAGATAGGCCGCCTGATGCACCTGGACCGGGCGGCGGTGGACTCCCTCCCGACGCTGGGTGACGGGGTGACGTTGTGGTGCACGCCCCGGGACCGGCAGTTCGTGCTGACCCAGGGGACAGAGGTGGAGACGGGCCTGCTGGGCGCCGCGCGGCGGATCGACTGAGCCCGGGACGCCCGGGATACGGCCCCGGGCGCCCCCGCCCCGGAGCGGCCTCGCGCAACGGCCGGTACCGGCCCGGCCGGTGCGGCACGCGCGGACGGTGGCGGACACCGGTGCCGGGGGAGGACCCGCGCGATTAGGCTGGGTACGGGCGCGGTGTCGAGGTGGGCGCCGGAACAGCGTTCGACAGACCAGGAGGACCAGTGAGCGGCGATCGGAACGAGAGGCGCGGCGGGACGTGGGACGCCCCGACGGACGATCAGTCCGACGCGGAGCCCGAGGTGACGGGCGAGTTCACCATCGACTACACCCCGCCGGCCTGGTACACGCAGGGCGGCGCCCCGGCGGCTCCGGTACCCGGGCTCCCCGAGGGCAGCGGCTTCGAACCCCACCGTCCCTCGGACGTGGTCTCGCCCCCGACCATGCGGATCGCTCCGCCGGTCCCGCGCACCCCGGCCGACGGCACGTCCACCGCCCCGGCGCAGGCGCGGGCATCCGCACCGGTGCAGGCGCCGGTGGACGCCACGGCCGAGGCCCCCGGCCCGGCCCCGGCGGCGCACCCCGCCCCGGGCGTCGGCACCGGCCCGGCGGACGCACCGCCCACCCCGCTCACGGCGGCCCCGGCCGAGCCCCCGGCGGAGCGGGCGGCGCCCCCGGCACAGGCGCCGGTGGACGCGCCGCCCGTCCCGGCTCCGGCTCCGGCTCCGGCTCCGGCTCCGGCTCCGGCTCCGGTCGATGGTGTCCCGTCGTACCCGGCCTTCGCGCCGCCCGTACCGCTCGCCACCGCTGCCGAGCCCCCGGCGCCGGTGGACGCGCCGCCGGTGGACGCGCCGCCCGTACCGTTCACGGCGGCCCCGGCGGAGCAGGCCGCTCCCCCGGTCCCGGCCGACCGGGTGCCGTCGTACCCGGCGTTCGCGCCGTCCCCGCCGTTCGGGCTCCCGGCCGCCGCCGAACAGCCGTACCCGGCCCAGCCGTTCGCCGCGCCCGCGCCCGCGGACAGGGTGCCGCCGTCCGGCGAGGCGGCGGGGGTGCCCGTCGAGGACGGCGGGAGCCGTCCCTCGTTCGGGGGACCCGGTGGGGAACTCCCGCCCCTGCCGCCCACGTTCGCGGTGCAGGACGGCTACCGGTTCCCGCCCCCCGCCCCGCCGCACCAGGACGCCCAGGCCGCCCCGCAGTGGCACGCCGCGCCGCCGCAGCAGCAGCCCCCGCAGCCCCAGCCCCAGCCGCACGACCCCCGTCACCCGGCCGGCCAGGCCACCGGTGGGGCGCCGCTCGGCTACACCGCCGCCGTCGAGCTGTCCTCGGACCGCCTGCTGCGCAACAAGCAGAAGCCCCGGAACAACAGCGGCGGCCCCGGCGGCCTGTTCCGCTTCGGCGGCAAGGCAGCCGAGGCCGAGCGCCGCCGCAAGCTGGAGCTGATCCGCACCCCGGTCATGTCCTGCTACCGGATCGCCGTCATCAGCCTCAAGGGCGGCGTCGGCAAGACCACGACCACCACCGCCCTCGGCGCCACCCTCGCCACCGAGCGCCAGGACAAGATCCTCGCCATCGACGCGAACCCCGACGCCGGCACCCTCGGCCGCCGGGTCCGGCGCGAGACGGGTGCCACGATCCGGGATCTGGTCCAGGCGATCCCGTACCTGCACTCGTACATGGACATCCGCCGGTTCACCTCCCAGGCCCCCTCCGGGCTGGAGATCATCGCGAACGACGTCGACCCGGCCGTCTCGACGACCTTCAACGACGAGGACTACCGCCGCGTCATCGAGACGCTCGGCCGCCAGTACCCGATCATCCTCACCGACTCGGGCACCGGACTCCTCTACTCCGCCATGCGCGGCGTCCTGGACCTGGCCGATCAGCTGATCATCGTCTCGACCCCGTCCGTGGACGGTGCCAGCAGCGCCAGCACCACGCTCGACTGGCTCTCCGCGCACGGGTACGCCGACCTCGTCTCCCGCTCGCTCACCGTCATCTCGGGGGTCCGCGAGACCAGCAAGATGATCAAGACCGAGGACATCGTGCGGCACTTCGAGACCCGTTGCCGGGGCGTGGTCGTGGTCCCGTTCGACGAGCACCTCGCGGCCGGTGCCGAGGTCGATCTCGACATGCTGCGGCCCAAGACGCGCGAGGCGTACTTCACCCTCTCCGCCCTCGTGGCCGAGGACTTCGTCCGGGCGCAGCAGCAGGCCCCGCAGGGGCACTGGGGAGCGCCGCCCCACCAGCCCCAGCCTTCTCCGCCGTCCCAGCAGCCCCCGTACGGACAGCCCCAGGCCCCGCCCGCGCAGCCCTACGGCCGGCCCGCGCAGCCCGCGTGGCAGCCGCAGTACCCGTCCCAGCCCCCGCGCGACCCCCGCCTCGGCTGACGCACGGGACGACAGCGAGAGGGGCCCGTACCCCCTGGTGACCAGGGGGTACGGGCCCCTCTCGAACATCTCCCGCCGGCTCCCGCCGGGGCGTCAGCGCTCCGCGTCGTACGCGTCCGTCAGGACCCGGGCCCGCTTCACGTCGTCGGCGATGGCCTCCAGCAGCCCGTCCAGCGACTCGAACTTCGCCATCCCGCGCACGTACGCGAGGAAGTCGACGGTCACGTGCATGCCGTACAGGTCCAGCCCGATCCGGTCGATCGCGTACGCCTCGACCGTCCGCTCCGTGGCGTCGAACTGGAGGTTGGTCCCCACCGAGATCGCCGCGGGCATCCGCTCGCCGTCCGCGGTCAGCCACCCCGCGTACACCCCGTCGGCCGGGATCGCGGTGTGCGGCGGCGTCTCGACGTTGGCGGTCGGGTAGCCGAGTTCGCGTCCGCGCTGCGCACCGCGCACCACGACGCCCTCGACGCGGTGCGGCCGTCCCAGGATCCGGGCCGCGCCCTCGACGTCGCCCTCGGCGACCAGCCTGCGCGCCAGGGTCGAGGAGAACGGCGCTCCGCCGCCCTCCGTCCCGCTCTCGACCAGGTCCACGACCTCGACCTCGTAGTCGTAGGTGGAGCCCAGTTCGCGCAGGAAGGCGACGTTCCCGGCGGCGCGGTGGCCGAAGCGGAAGTTCGGGCCCTCGATGACGGCGCGCGCGTGCAGCTTGTCCACGAGGACCTTCACGATGAAGTCCGCCGGGGAGAGCTGCGAGAACCCGGCCGTGAACGGCAGGATCAGCAGCGCGTCCACCCCGAGCCCGGCCATCAGTTCGGCGCGCCGGTCGTACGGGGCCAGGATCGGCGGATGGCTGCCGGGGCGGACCACCTCGCTCGGGTGCGGGTCGAAGGTGACGACGACGGAGGGGACCCCGAGCGCCCGCGCCGTGGCCACGGCCCGTCCGATGATCAGCTGATGACCCCGGTGCACACCGTCGTAGGAGCCGATGGTGACGACGCTGCGTCCCCAGTCCTGGGGGATGTCCTCCAAGCCACGCCAGCGCTGCACTGTGACCGCTCCTCGCCCGAACCCATGGTGTCCTCGTACTGCTTGCCGATTGCAGGTCTAAGACTGCCATGCCCCCGACCGGGGCCCCGCATCGGCATCCGGCCGGAACCGGTGCTGTGTCACCTCGTCACGTCGCGCCCGGGGCCGCCCCGCCGAGGCTCTCCACCGCCCGCCGGGCGCCAGGCCCCAGCAGCGCCGCCTCCGGCGCGTCCGCCTCGGCCAGCCAGCGCGCGGCCAGCGCCCCGAAGACCGGGTCGGTCCGTGCCAGCTCCACCGTCCGGCGCTCGAACACCGCCGGCCCGCCGGTGACCCGCAGCAACTGCCGCCCGGTGCACCGCAGCAGCTCCCGGGTACGGGTCTCCGGGCGGCTCCGGGCCCCGGCCGCGACGGCTCCGAGGAACGCGTCGAGCACCTGCGGGGAGGTCTCCTCGCGCAGCAGCACGCCGGCCAGCTCGTCCCGCGGCCCGTACGCGGTGTCGCCGCCCGGCGCGGCCAGTACGGCGGCCAGCGCGGCCCGCACCACCACCGGCCCGGCCCGGAGCAGCTCCAGCACCAGCGGGAGCAGCACGGCGTGCGCGGCGGGGCCCTGCCGGAGCCGCCGGTCCACGAAGGCGGCGGCGTGCGCGGCGTCCCCGGGGCACCGCGCGAGGTGGTCCCGTACGAGGTCGGCGGCGCGGGCGGCGAGGGCGGGGTCCGTCAGCGCGGCCAGGGCCCGCACCACCTCCCCGTCGGCCCGGTCCCACAGGGCGGCGAACACCGGGTCCGGGTCGGGCAGCGCGGGCACCACCGCGACCAGGGCCTCGGCGGACAGCCGGGAGGCGCACCCCTGGTCGCGGAAGCAGGACAGGGCCGCGGACAGGTACCGGCCGCGGGTCTGCGGGTCGCGGAGCAGCATGCCGAGGGCGCCGCCGTGCAGGGAGGAGTCGGCGGGCCGGGCCACCAGCAGCGCGCGGGCGGCGTGGCGCAGCAGCTCCCGGTCGGCGGGGTCACGGGCGTAGGGGGCGACGGCCGGGCCGTGGACGGCGGCGGCGGCGCGGCGGCCGGGCCGCTCGTCGTGGGCCCAGCGGTGGACGGCCCGGCACAGGGCGGCGGGCTCCTCCTCGGCGAGGACGGCGAGCAGCTCGTCGGCGCGCGGGTGCGCGGCGGTGACGAGCGCCTCGGTGAGGCCGTCCACGGCGAGGAGGCGGTGGGTGTGGAGCAGGGCCTGCGCGGCGGTGGCGACGGTCGCCCCGGGCCGCCCGCGCAGCCTGCGCTCGTCGGTGAACCAGGCGCAGAGCAGGGGTTGCGCCAGCCGGGGATCGCGGACCAGGCGGCGGGCGACGGCGTCGAGGAAACGGTCGCCGGGGGCCGCCTCGGCGGGGTCGGCGGGCAGCAGCGCGCGCAGGAGGTCGAGGCGGTCGGGCTCGGGGAGCCGGAGCCGGTTCCAGAACCAGCCGCCGAAGCCGCCGGGGCCGGTCCGGGCCACGTGCCCGGCGAGGGAGTGCAGGACGGGGAGGTGGGGGCGCGCGTCGGGTGCGCGGAGCAGGGTTGCGCGCAGCAGCCGGACGGCCCACCAGCCCGGGGAGGGCGGGGCCTCCCCGGGCTCCCCGGCTGTTGCGGCGGCGGTGCCCGCCCCGGTGGGCGGCGCCACGGGGGAGACGGACGGGACGACCGGGCCGCCCCCGGGGACGGCCGGGTCCCCGGTGACGGCGAAGACGTCCAGGGCGTGGACCAGCCGCAGGAGTTCGCGCCGGAGCACGTCCGGGGGGAGCCTGCGCAGGGCCTCGCGGACGGGCCCGATCCGGTGCCGGGGCAGGAACGGTGCGGGTCCGGTGGGGCTGGTAGATCCCGTGGGGCCGGTGATGCCCGTGGGCCCGATGGGGGCCGGGGTGGGCGGGCCCTGGTGGACGAGGTGGTCGAGGGCCGTCAGGACGTCCAGGTGGGCGGCCTGGAGCCAGTCGGACAGCTCCTCGTGGGCGAAGCGGTAGCCCGGTCCGGCGGGGGTCAGGAGCCCTTCGGCGAGGACGGCGCGGGCCCAGCCCGTGTGCCGGGGGAACAGTTCCTCGAAGGCGGCCCGGTCGAGCTGCCCCTCCCCCGCGTCCAGGCACCGCCGCGCGGCCTCGTGCACCCGCCCGGCCACCCGCGCCGCCAGTGAGCGCGCCCCGGGCCCGGGTACCGCGGCCGGTCCCTCCCCCTCGGCGGTGATCCGGGCGGCCGTGCGCAGGCAGAGCAGGTCCAGGTGGGCCGCGAAGACCTCGTCCCGGCCCGCGCGGCCCGCGGTGGCCCCGGCCGCGCGGACCCCGGCGAGCAGGCCCAGGGTGAGCGGGTGCCGGGCGTCGGCCTCCTGGACGGCGTCGGCGGGCAGGCCCAGGCGGGTCCGGAGGGTCCCGGCCTCGGCGGGGGTGAGATCGCCGACCGGGAGCGCGGGCGGCAGCCGCCGCGCCGGGCGCGCCGGGGCGTACAGGGCCCCGGCCGGATAGCGGGCGCCCGCCTGCTCCCAGTGCTCGGGCCGGGTCGCGACGGCCATCCGGGCCCCCGCCCCGCGCAGCCACCGGACGGTGGCCTCGGTCCAGGGACCCAGCCGCCGGGCGAGGAGCGGCGGCATCTCCTCCGGCGCGTCCAGCACGACGAGCAACGCCCGCCCGGCCCCGGCGGCCACCCCGGCCACCCGCCCGGCGAGGCCGGGGTCGGGGTCGGGGTCGGAGCCTGTGCCGGTCCCTCCCCCGGGCCCGGCGCCGTGGCCTTGGCCGTGGCTCTGACCCTGGCTCTGACCCTGGCTCTGACCCTGGCTCTGACCCTGGTCAGCGCCGGGGCCGGACCCCGCGCCTCCGCCCTCACCCGACCCCGCACGCGCCCTCGTGACCGTCCGGGCCGCCGACGCCAGCGCCCGCGTCACCGCCTCGGCCACCGAGGTGTCCCCGTCCCGCAGGTCCGCGCCCCGGAGCCACAGCGTCGGCGCGGGCGCGGGCCCCCGGGCCCGGCGTGCGGCCAGGGCCGCCAGCTCCGTGGTGCGGCCCGTGCCCCCCTCCCCCACCAGGGCGAGGACCGGCCGGTCGCCCCGGGTGAACGCGGCCAGCTCGGCGGCGATCTCCGGCCGCTCCACCGGACGGGTACCGGGCCCCGGCCCGGGCCGGGGCCCCGCCCCCGGTCCCGACCCGGCTCCGGGTGGCGGGAACGCCGAAGCCACCGTGGCCGCGGTCAGTTCCAGTACGCCGGCGAGGTTCAGATCGGCGCCGTGGCCCGGCACGGTCACGGCGTTCCGCTCCAGCAGCGCGGCCAGCGGGCCGCCCGGATCGGCTCCGGCCGCCGCCCGCAGCGCCACGGCCGGGCTCCCGGAGCACCGCTCCGCTTCCGGAGCACCGGTCAGTACCGCGAGCACCGCCCCGGTCCCGGCGTCCAGCACCGGACCCCCGCGCGGTTCCCCGCCCAGCCGCAGCGCGTCCCGTCCGTCCGTGCCGAGGGCCAGTTCCACCACCTCGGGCCGGGCGTGGCACAGCACCCGCGCCTGCCGCCATCCCCGCGCGGCCAGCCGTACGTAGGTCCCCGGGGCGATCACCTCGCGCGCCGCCACCGGCAGCGGACGCACCCCGAGCCCGTCGGTGCGCACCAGCGCCAGCGCGACCCCGGGCAGCACGGTCACATCGCCCGGTCCCGCCACCCAGCTCCGCCCCGCGGGCCCCGGCGCGTGCAGGACCATCCGGGTCAGGCCCTCGACCACTTCACGGCTGGTGACGACCGTTCCCCGGTCGTCGGCGACGAACCCGCTGCCGCGCGGGTGACCGTCGAAGTCGCAGATCAGGACCAGCGCCGCGCCGCTCCCACCGCTGTCGGCGCCGTCGTCGTCACGGCAGTCCCCGTCACCCGGACCGACCCCACCGATCTCATTGATCTCATTGATCTCGCCGAGTCTGCCGGTCCCATCGACCGCGTCCACCATCGCCGCACCACTTCCCGCCGTACCCCGTGCTCACGAACGTAGGCGGGTGAAGATCGGCAGGAACAGCGCACAGCGCGAACGCGCCCCCAATGCTCCCGTCGTTCACTCCGAGCGCCTGCTCGGACGGGTGCATGGAAGGGGCGGGGCGGGGAGAGAGGCCCGACGCGGGTCGTGGAGCGGTGAGCGGCGGTTCCCGCGCGCTCACCGCTCCACGTCATGACCCGGTCCCAGCCCCAGCCCCGGCGACGGCCACGGCGGTCATACCAGCCGCACCGGCAATCTCAGTCCATCGCGGGAACCACAGGGCCGCGGGCAGGGCTCAGACGAAGACCGCGAGGGACTTCGCCTTGCCGCCCTTGCTCTCCACGAGGCCGAGCAACTGCCCCTGCGGCCCGTAGGCCGCCACCGCCTTGCCGGCCGCGTACTCCTCCGGCATCTCGATCCGCACGCCGTTGACCAGCAGCGCGGCCCTTCGGGCGTCCAGGTCCCAGCGCGGGAAGGCCGCGGCTGCGGCCTCGCCGATCGGCATCACGGTCAGCTCCTCCTGGAGCTGGTCCAGGGTCCGCGCCCGGTCGATCTTGTACGGGCCGACCCGGGTGCGCCGCAGCGCCGTCAGGTGCCCGCCGACGCCCAGGTCGGCGCCCAGGTCACGGGCGAGCGCCCGGATGTAGGTGCCGCTGGAGCAGACCACGGAGACGACGAGGTCGACGACCTTGGTGCCGTCCTCGGCCTCCGCCTCCCGCATGTCGTACACCTGGAACGACGAGATGGTCACCGGCCGGGCCGGGATCTCGAACTCCTCGCCGTCCCGCGCGCGCTTGTAGGAGCGCACACCGTTGATCTTGATCGCGCTGACCTTCGACGGGACCTGCATGATCTCGCCGGACAGCTTGGCGATGCCCTCGTCCACGGCCTCCCGGGTGACCCCGGTGGCGTGCGTGGAGGAGGTCAGCTCGCCCTCGGCGTCGTCCGTCAGGGTGTTCTGGCCCAGCCGGATCGTGCCGAGGTACTCCTTCTCCGTGAGCGCGAGGTGGCCGAGGAGCTTGGTGGCCTTCTCGATGCCCAGGACGAGCACACCCGTCGCCATCGGGTCGAGCGTGCCGGCGTGGCCGACGCGGCGGGTCCTGGCGATCCCGCGCATCTTGGCGACCACGTCGTGCGAAGTGAAGCCGGACGGCTTGTCGACGATGACCAGGCCTCCCCCAGCCTCCGGCCGGGAGGTGCCCCCGGGGGTCTTCCCTGCTTCGGTGCTCATTCCGCGGCTGCGTCCTCGTCCTCGTCCTCGCCCGGCTTCTTGTACGGGTCGGCCTCGCCGGCGTACTTCGCGCCGGAGGAGACCTCACGCACCTGGGCGTCGGAGGCGCGCGCCTTGTCCAGGAGTTCCTGGATGGTCTTGGCGTTCTCCGGGAGGGCGTCCGCGACGAAGGTCAGGGTGGGCGTGAACTTGGTCCCCGCCGCCCGGCCGACCGCGGAGCGCAGAACGCCCTTGGCGCTCTCCAGGCCCGCCGCGGCGCTGGCCCGGTCCGCGTCGTCGCCGTAGACCGTGTAGAAGACCGTGGCCTCCCGCAGGTCGCCGGTGACGCGGGTGTCCGTGATGGTCACGTGCGTACCGAGGCGGGGGTCCTTGACGCCGCGCTGCAGCTTCTCGGCCACCACCTCCCGGATGAGGTCCGCCAGCTTCTTCGCCCGCGCATTGTCGGCCACTGGTCCGTCTCCTTCTTTCTTGCAGACAAGCAATCAGTCTTCATCACCGTGGAGCCGCCGTCGTACCGACAGCAGCTCCACTTCCGGACGCGCCGCGACCAGCCGCTCGCAGCGGTCCAGTACGTCCGAGAGGAACCCCAGGTCCCCGCTGACCAGCGCGACCCCGATCCGGGCCCTGCGGTGCAGGTCCTGGTCGCCCACTTCGGCCGCGCTCACCGAGAACTTCCGTTGGAGTTCGGCGACGACGGGCCGGACGACGGAGCGTTTCTCCTTCAGCGAGTGGACGTCGCCGAGGAGCAGGTCGAACGAGAGGGTCCCCACGTACATGCGGTTGCCGGATGTCCCGCCGGTTCGGGTTAGGTGGCCTGCCGGGCCTTCGCGCGGCAGGATCACCCGGTCGTCACGCGGCCGGGTCCTTCTGAACCGTACACGCAACGGCCGGGGCCGATCGACGGATATTCCGCCGACCGGCCCCGGTCACGACACGGCACGAGCCGCCACGCGGTTACGCGCGGGGCTTCTCGCGCATCTCGTACGTCGCGATGACGTCGTCGATCTTGATGTCGTTGAAGGAACCGAGGTTGATACCGCCCTCGAAGCCTTCGCGGATCTCGGTGACGTCGTCCTTGAAGCGGCGCAGACCGGAGATGGTGAGGTTCTCGGCGATGACCTTGCCATCGCGCAGGAGCCGCGCCTTGGTGTTGCGCTTGACCTCGCCGGACCGGATGAGGACACCGGCGATGTTGCCCAGCTTGGACGAGCGGAAGATCTCGCGGACCTCCGCCGTACCGAGCTCGACCTCTTCGTACTCCGGCTTGAGGAGACCCTTCAGGGCCGCCTCGATCTCCTCGATGGCCTGGTAGATCACCGAGTAGTACCGGACGTCGACACCCTCACGGTCCGCCAGCTGCGCGGCACGGCCGACCGCACGGACGTTGTAACCGATGACGATGGCGTCGGAGCCCATCGCGAGCGAGATGTCCGACTCGGTGACCGCACCCACACCGCGGTGCAGGACGCGGATGTCGACCTCTTCGCCGACGTCGAGCTGGAGCAGCGAGGACTCAAGAGCCTCGACCGCACCGGACGAGTCGCCCTTGATGATGAGGTTGAGTTCCTGGACGAGACCGGCCTTGAGGACCGAGTCGAGGTCTTCCAGGGACACCCGGCGGACGCGCTTGGCGAAGTTGGCGTTGCGCTCGCGCGCCGCACGCTTCTCGGCGATCTGACGGGCCGTACGGTCCTCGTCGACGACGAGGAAGTTGTCGCCGGCGCCGGGGACGTTGGTGAGACCCAGGACCAGGACGGGGGTCGACGGACCCGCTTCCTCGATGTTGTTGCCCTTGTCGTCGAGCATGGCGCGCACCCGGCCGTAGGCGTCGCCCACGACCATCGTGTCGCCGACGCGCAGCGTTCCGCGCTGGACGAGGACGGTGGCGACGGCACCGCGGCCACGGTCGAGGTGGGACTCGATCGCAATACCCTGAGCGTCCTGCTCCGGGTTGGCACGCAGGTCGAGCGAGGCGTCGGCGGTGAGGACGACGGCCTCCAGCAGGGAGTCGATGTGCAGACCCTGCTTGGCGGAGATGTCGACGAACATCGTGTCGCCGCCGTACTCCTCGGCGACCAGACCGAACTCGGTGAGCTGACCGCGCACCTTGACCGGGTCGGCACCTTCGACGTCGATCTTGTTGACCGCGACGACGATCGGGACGCCGGCGGCCTTGGCGTGGTTGAGCGCCTCGATCGTCTGCGGCATGACGCCGTCGTTGGCCGCGACCACGAGGATCGCGATGTCGGTCGACTTGGCACCACGGGCACGCATGGCGGTGAACGCCTCGTGACCGGGGGTGTCGATGAAGGTGATCTTGCGCGCTTCACCGTTGACCTCGGTGCCCACCTGGTAGGCACCGATGCCCTGGGTGATGCCACCGGCTTCGCCCGCGACGACGTTCGTCTTGCGGATGGCGTCGAGCAGGCGGGTCTTGCCGTGGTCGACGTGACCCATGACGGTGACGACCGGCGGACGCGGCACGAGGAACTCCTCGCCGCCCTCGTCCTCGCCGAACTCGATGTCGAAGCCCTCGAGGAGCTCGCGGTCCTCTTCCTCCGGGCTGACGATCTGAACCTGGTAGTTCATCTCGCCGGCCAGCATTTCGAGGGTCTCGTCGGAGACGGACTGCGTGGCGGTGACCATCTCGCCGAGGTTCATCATCACGGCGACGAGCGACGCCGGGTTGGCGTTGATCTTCTCCGCGAAGTCGGTCAGGGAGGCACCGCGCGACAGGCGAACGGTCTCGCCGTGGCCGCGGGGCAGCATCACGCCGCCCACGGACGGGGCCTGCATGGCCTCGTACTCCTGGCGCCTCTGACGCTTCGACTTGCGACCGCGACGGGCGGGCCCGCCGGGACGGCCGAAGGCACCCTGCGTGCCACCACGGGCACCGGGACCGCCGGGACGGCCACCGAAGCCGGGACGACCGCCGCCACCGGCACCGGCCGGACCGCCGCCGAAGCCGCCGCCACCGGGGCGCGGGCCGCCGAAGCCGCCGCCGCCACCGGGACGCGAGCCCGGACCGGCCGGACGGCCGGCGAAGCCGCCGCCCGCGGGACGCCCGGCACCGCCGGGACGACCTGCGCCACCCGTACCGGGACCACGGCCGCCGGGGCCGCCGCCGGGACGGGGACCGGGACCACCGGCAGCGGGACGCTGCGGCATCATGCCCGGGTTGGGACGGTTACCACCGGGAGCACCGCCCGGACGCGGGGCGCCGCCCTGCGGACGCGGCATGCCGCCCGGGGTCGGACGGCCCGCGCCGGCACCCTGCGGGCGCGGGGCGCCGCCGGGGCCGCCCTGCGGGCGGGGAGCACCCTGGCCGCCACCGGCGCCGGGGGCGCCGGGACGGGGCGCGCCGGCCGGACGGGGCGCCTGCGGGCGCGCCATGCCGGTGGAGCCGCCGGAGGTGAAGGGGTTGTTGCCCGGACGGGGACCCGCCGGACGGGAGCCCTGCGGACGCGGGGCCTGGGCGCCACCGGCGGCCGGGCGCTGCGTCTGGGCACCGGGGGCGGTGCCGGCCGGACGCGGGGCGCCGGGACGGGCGCCGCCCTGGGCGGGACGCTCGGTGCGCTGCTGCTGCGCCGGACGCGGACCGGGGGTCGCGCCGGGACCGGCGGGACGCTCGGTGCGCGCCGGGGCGGCGGCCGGAGCCGCCGGGGGCGCGGAGAACTCGGTCGCCACGGGGACCGCCGGAGCGGGCTTCGGGGCGGCCGGAGCCTTCGGACCGGGACGCGGGCCGGAGGCGGCCGGGGTCACCGGGGCGGGCGCCGCGGCGGCGGGGGCCTCGGCGACGACCGGCTTGGGGGCCGGTGCGCCGGGCTTGGGAGCCGCGGGACGTGCAACGGGACCCGGGGTCGGGGCCCCGGGCTTGGCGGGTGCTGCCTGGCGGGGCGCACCCGGCTTCGCGGCGGACTTGCCGGCGTTGCCGCCGGGGCCCTGCAGCGCGTCGGTCAACTTGCGTACGACCGGCGCCTCGATGGTCGAGGACGCCGAACGGACGAACTCACCGAGTTCCTGGAGCTTGGCCATGACGACCTTGCTCTCAACTCCGAACTCCTTGGCGAGTTCATATACCCGGACCTTAGCCACTTCGCTCCTTTTAGGTCCGGGTTACGCCGGACCGTCGCTACTTCATGGGCGTACTCATCGCGTACTCATCGAGTGCTCATCGCAATCTCGACCTACTTCCAACTCGCGAGGTACCTGACCGCACGGGGTATCCGTGCCGTACTACGTCTTACGGTGTCGCCCCGGCCTCACCGGCCACGGTGTCGCGCAGTTCCGCGGTGTCGAGCGTTCCGGCGGACCGGAAGGCCCGGGGGAACGCGCGGCGGCGGACCGCCTGGTCGAGGCAGACCACGGCGGGGTGCACGTAGGCACCCCGGCCGGGCAGCGTACCGCGTGGATCGGGGACGCATGCGTCCCCGATCGCCACGATGCGCAGCAGATCGTTCTTGGCCGCTCGCTCCCGGCACCCCACACAGGTGCGTTCGGGGCATGCGCGGGCTTGCGTCCGGCCAGACACGCTTAAGTCTACCTCCCCGCACCGACCTCACCGCTTCGGGTGAGAAATCGAACGGATGTTGTCGCGATCTGTTGTCCCGCGGACCGCGGCCGAGTGCTCGGCCGTGCCGGTCCACGGCTCCTGTCTACCGCCCGGGAAGCCCCGGCCGGTACCGGTTTATTCGGAGTCCCGGCCCCGGTCCCGGTCGCCGTCGCGGTCCTCCGGCTGCTCGGTGTCGGGCCGGATGTCGATGCGCCAGCCGGTCAGACGGGCGGCGAGGCGGGCGTTCTGGCCCTCCTTGCCGATGGCCAGCGACAGCTGGTAGTCGGGGACGGTCACCCGCGCGGAGCGGGAGTCCCAGTCGACGACCTCGACCTTGCTCACCCTGGCGGGTGACAGCGCGTTCGCGACCATCTCCGCCGGGTCGTCCGACCAGTCGACGATGTCGATCTTCTCACCGTGCAGCTCGGCCATCACGTTGCGCACCCGGCTGCCCATCGGGCCGATGCAGGCGCCCTTGGGGTTGAGGCCGGAGCGGGTGGACCGGACGGCGATCTTGGTGCGGTGACCGGCCTCACGGGCGATCGCCGAGATCTCGACGCTGCCGTCGGCGATCTCCGGGACCTCCAGCGCGAAGAGCTTCTTCACGAGGTTGGGGTGGGTGCGCGAGAGGGTCACGGACGGACCGCGCACACCCTTCGCCACGCGCACCACGTAGGTCCGCAGGCGCAGGCCGTGCGTGTACTCCTCGCCGGGCACCTGCTCCTGCACCGGCAGCATGGCCTCCATCTTGCCGATGTCGACCAGGACGTTCTTGGGGTCCTTGCCCTGCTGGACGACGCCGGTGATGACGTCGCCCTCGCGGCCGGCGAACTCACCGAAGGTGATGTCGTCCTCGGCGTCGCGCAGCCGCTGCAGGATCACCTGCTTGGCGGTGGAAGCGGCGATCCGGCCGAAGTCCGACGGGGTGTCGTCGAACTCCTTGGCCTCCTGCCCCTCCTCCAGGTCCTTCGGGTCCTCCGTCGCCCACACGACCACGTGACCGTTGGCACGGTCCAGCTCGACGCGGGCGCGCCGGAAGCTTCCGTCGGTGCGGTGGTACGCGATGAGGAGGGCCGACTCGATCGCTTCGACCAGCAGCTCGAAGGAGATCTCCTTCTCGCGGACCAGACCCCGCAGGGCACTCATGTCGATGTCCACGGCTACGCCTCCTCTTCCTTCTTGTCCTTGCGGTTGAACTCGATCTCGACACGCGCCTTGGCGATGTCGGTGAAAGCGATACGGCGGGCGGTCGCCTTGCGGCCCTTCACGCCCGGCACTTCGAGGTCCAGGCCCTCGTCGTCCACGCCGAGGACGCGGGCGACGAGTTCCCCGTCACCCTTCTCGCCCTCGGTGGTCAGCTGGAACTTCACGAGACGGCCGGTCGCCCGGACGTAGTGACGGTGCTCGGTCAGCGGGCGGTCCGCGCCCGGCGAGCTCACTTCGAGGACGTACTCGTCCTCGCCCATGACATCGCTCGCGTCGAGGGAGTCGGAGATCTCACGGCTCAGCTCGGCGCACGTGTCCAGTTCCACACCTTCGTCGGAGTCCACGATGACGCGCAGCATGCGGCGCTTGCCCGCCCGGGACGTCTCGATCTCTTCGAGGTCCAGGCCCTTGGCGGCGACGAGCGGCTCCAGCAGTCCGCGCAGCCTGTCGCTCTGGGTGGTGCTCATCCGGGTGACTCCTCGGCCGCGTGTGCTGTTGTGGGTTTTCCGTCGTGTGTCAGGTCAAAGGGTATCCGGTCGCGAAGGGTGTTGCCGTCCGTCCCTCGGACGGTGCCCCGGTACGGTGATCACATCTTGACCCGCCGCACCCCCCGAGGACGTCGCCGTGCCCTGGACCCTGTCTTTCAGGCCCTCGCGAAGGAGCCTGCTCGCCGGTGCCGCGGGGGCGGCCCTGCTCACCGGATGCTCCGGCGGGCGGTCGCCCGACGGCGGCTCCGGGGTTCCGCTCGAACGGCGGATGCGCGAGAAGGCCGTCCGTGACAGCGCGCACCTGCTGGAACGTTACGACGCCACCGCCGCCGCCCATCCGGACCTGGCCGCGCGCCTCGCGCCGCTGCGCGCGGCGGTCGCGGCGCACACGACGGCGCTGGCTCCCGCGGACAGCGCTCCCGGCGCGCCCTTGCGCTCCCCCTCCCCGTCCCCGTCCGGCGCCGCGTCCGGCGGGCCCCGGGCGGGCGGCGCCCCGGTGCCCGCCGGGCCCGCCGAGGCGCTGACCGCCCTCGCGGACGCCGAGCGGAGCCTCGCCGAGGCCCGGAAGATCGAGCTGGCCGACGCCCCCGGGGAGCTGGCCCGGCTGCTGTCCTCGGTGGCCGCGTGCGGTGCCGTCCACACCTTCCTGCTGACCTCGACCCCGGGAGACAGACCGTGAAGCCCCAGCCCTCCCCCTCCGGCCGGGCCCTGGAGGCCGCCCAGGCCGCGCTCGCCGCCGAGCACGCCGCCGCGTACGGCTACGGGGTGATCGGGGCCCGGACCGGCGGGGACCGGGCGACCCAGGCGCGGGAGGCGTACGGCGCGCACCTCGCCCGCCGGGACGCGCTCGCCCGGACCGTGCGGGAGCTGGGCGGTTCCCCCCGGCCGGCGGAGGCCGCGTACGCCCTGCCCTTCGAGGTGCGCGGCCAGGAGGACGCCGAGCGGCTGGCCGCCGGGATCGAGGACCGGGTGGCGGGCGCCTACTCCGACCTGGTGCGGGCGGCGGAGGGTCCGCTGCGCCGGGAGGCTGCCGACGCGCTGGGCGCGGCGGCCGTGCGCGCGGCGCGCTGGCGTGGTGGCGGCGTAGCCTTCCCTGGGCTCACGGAACGCGCGGAACGACCTGCGTGACCTGCCCGGACCAGCTGAAAGGGACCACGCACGCATGGCTTTCGAACCGCCGCAGCGGCTTGTACGGGCGCTCGGCGAGACGCCGGAACCGGACCACGAGGCACGGTGGCTGGGGCAGTTGCCCCGGCTCGCCGAAGAGGCGCTGGAGCGGCGTGGGGTACGGGCCCAGCGGGTGCAGGCCCCGGGCGGGCGCAGCAGCCTCGTCGTCCTCGTCCGGTACGACGACGGGACCCCGGCCGCGCTGAAGCTGGCGCCGCCGGGCGCCCGGCCCGACCGGGAGCTGGCCGCGCTGGCGCACTGGGGCGGCTTCGGCGCCGTCCGGCTCCTGGACCCGGAGCCGTACGAGGAGGGCGGGGGGCTGCTGCTGGAGCGGCTGCGGCCGGAGGTCTCCCTGCGGTCGCTGCCGGAGGCGAAGTCGCTGCTGGAGGCGTGCGGCACGCTGCGCAGGCTCTGGGTGGCCCCGCCGGCCGGTCACCCCTTCGAGACGGTGGCGGAGCGGACCGGGCGCCAGGCCGGGGCGCTGCTCACGGCCCCGCCGGAGCTGGGTCCCCTGGCGGAGGCGGCGCTCGCGGCCCGCGCCGAGCTGACGGCGGTGCCCGGTGAGGAGTTGCTGCTGCACGGGAACTTCCGGCAGGGCAAGGTGCTGGCGGGCGAGCGGGCGCCGTGGCTGGCGGTGGGCCCGGACCCGCTGACCGGCGAGCGGGCGTACGACCTGGCCCGGCTGGTCCGGGACCGGCTGGAGGACCAGGTCGCCTCCTCGGCGGGGGCGGCGGGGGCCCGGCGCCGGGTGAACAGGCTGGCGGACTCGCTGGAGGTGGACCGGGACCGGCTGCGGGGCTGGACGCTGTTCCGGGCCGTGGAGTCCGGCAACCGGGCGCTGGCCGCGGGGCGGCGGCGGGACGCGGAGCTGCTGCTGGAGTTCGCGGCCTGGCTGTAGGCCGTCTCTTACGGATCTCGCTCCGCCCCGGCTCCGGGTTCCCGGTGGTGGGGCGGCGCGCCGGGCATATCGTTGATGACAGGGATATGTCTGGCAGGGGGCCGTCATGGTCGGAGAACTGCTGGCAGCGGGCATCGCCGCGAGCGCGGCGGCCGTGGTCTGCCTGGGCGCCGCCGCCCGCGTGGTGAAGCAGTACGAGCGGGGCGTGGTGCTGCGTTTCGGGCGGCTGCGCGCGGGCGTCCGCGGGCCGGGGTTCACGCTGGTCGTGCCGGTCGTGGACCGGCTGCACAAGGTGAACATGCAGATCGTGACGATGCCCGTGCCCGCCCAGGAGGGCATCACCCGGGACAACGTCACGGTCCGGGTGGACGCGGTGGTGTACTTCAAGGTGGTGGACGCGGCCAGCGCGGTCATCGAGGTGGAGGACTACCGCTTCGCGGTCTCCCAGATGGCGCAGACCTCGCTGCGGTCGATCATCGGCAAGTCCGACCTGGACGACCTGCTCTCCAACCGGGAGCAGCTCAACCAGGGCCTGGAGCTGATGATCGACAGTCCGGCGGTGGGGTGGGGCGTGCAGATCGACCGGGTGGAGATCAAGGACGTGTCGCTGCCGGAGACGATGAAGCGGTCGATGGCCCGGCAGGCGGAGGCGGACCGGGAGCGGCGGGCCCGGGTGATCAACGCGGACGCGGAGCTCCAGGCGTCGAAGAAGCTGGCCGAGGCGGCGGCGGTCATGTCGGAGCAGCCCGCGGCGCTCCAGCTCCGGCTGTTGCAGACGGTGGTGGCGGTCGCCGCCGAGAAGAACTCCACCCTGGTCCTGCCCTTCCCGGTGGAGCTCCTGCGCTTCCTGGAGCGCTCCACCCCGGCCCCGGCCGGACCGGCGCCCGTGCCTCCCGCACCTCCCGCACCGGAACCGGAGGCCGTCCGGGCCCTGGACCAGGAACCGCCGCCGCAGCCGCTTCCCGGGCCGGACCCCGGCCCGGCCGGCCCGCCGCCCGGACAGCGGTAGCCGGCCGGACGCGCGGGCCGGTCAGGCCGTCAGCCGGGCGAGGGCCTCGCCCAGCGGGAGTTCCTCGCGGGCGCCCGTGGCGCGGTTCTGGAGCTCGACCACCTCGTCGGCCGAACGGCGGCCCGCCACCAGGATCCACGGGACGCCGATCAGTTCCGCGTCCGTGAGCTTGACCCCCGGTGACAGCCCCGGCCGGTCGTCCAGCAGGACCCGCAGGCCCGCCCCGGCCAGGGCGGTCGCGGCCGTCTCCGCCAGCGCGAGCGGCACCGCCTTGCCCGCCGCCACCACGTGGACGTCGGCCGGGGCCACTTCCGCGGGCCAGCACAGGCCGCGCTCGTCGGCCGTCTGTTCGGCCAGGGCCGCCACCGCGCGCGAGACGCCGATGCCGTAGGAGCCCATGGTGACCCGGACCGGCTTGCCCTCCTTGCCCAGGACGTCGAGGCCGAAGGCGTCCGCGTACTTGCGGCCGAGCTGGAAGATGTGGCCGATCTCGATGGCCCGGCCGAGTCGCAGGCCGGTACCGCAGGAGGGGCAGGGGTCGCCCGGCTCGACCACGACCACGTCCAGGTACCGGTCCACCTCGAAGTCCCGGCCGCAGACCACGTTCCGGGCGTGGGTGTCCGCCCGGTTGGCCCCGGTGACCCAGGAGGTGCCGGGCGCCACCCGGGGATCGGCCAGGTAGCGGACCTTCTCCAGGCCCTGCGGGCCCACGTAGCCGCGTACCAGGTCGGGGCGGTCCGCGAAGTCCTCGGCCGTCATCAGTTCCACCACGGCCGGGGCCAGGTGTTCGCCCAGCTTGCCCAGGTCCACCTCGCGGTCCCCGGGCACGCCGACGGCCGTGATCTCGCCGTCGACCTTGACCAGGAGGTTCTTCAGCGTCGCGGAGGCCGGGACGCCCAGGTGCGCGGCCAGGGTCTCGATCGTCGGTGTCCCGGGGGTGTCCACCTCCTCCGGCGCGGGGTGGTCACCGGTGGCCGGGGCCGGTGTGAAGGTCACGGCCTCGGTGTTGGCCGCGTAGTCGCAGGAGGGGCAGTCCACGAAGGTGTCCTCCCCCGCCCGCGCCGGGGCCAGGAACTCCTCGGACGCCGATCCGCCCATGGCACCCGACACCGCCGAGACGATCCGGTGGTCCAGGCCGAGGCGCTCGAAGATCCGCCGGTAGGCGGCGCGGTGCAGGGCGTACGACTGGGCCAGGCCCTCGTCCGACACGTCGAAGGAGTACGAGTCCTTCATCTGGAACTCGCGCCCCCGCAGCACCCCCGAGCGCGGGCGGGCCTCGTCGCGGTACTTGGTCTGGATCTGGTAGAGCATGACCGGCAGGTCCTTGTACGAGGTGCACTGGTCCTTGACGACCAGGGTGAAGATCTCCTCGTGCGTGGGGCCGAGCAGGTAGTCCGCGCCCTTGCGGTCCTTGAGCCGGAACAGCAGGTCGCCGTATTCCGTCCAGCGCCCGCTGACCTCGTACGGCTCCCTCGGCAGCAGCGCCGGGAGGAGCACCTCCTGGGCCCCGATCGCGTCCATCTCCTCGCGGACGACGCGGGAGACGTTGTCCAGGACCCGCTTGCCGAGCGGCAGCCAGCTCCACACCCCGGCCGAGCTGCGCCGGACGTAACCGGCCCGGACCAGGAGCCGGTGGCTGAGGGTCTCCGCGTCGGCCGGGTCCTCGCGAAGGGTCCTGGCCATGAGTCGGGACATGCGCTGCACGTGTTGTGTGGACATGCCGGGAGGCTACCGGGGGCCGGGCGGGCGCCGACGGGGAATTATCCCGCGCACGGGGTCCGGGGCGGTTCCAGGGGCGGTCTCAGGGCCGGGGCAGCGGCAGCGGGGCGCCCATGACGGCGTACGGGAGGCTCGCGCTCGGGAAGTGGACCTGGCGGGCGAGGTCCGTGTACCCGAGGGCGTGGTAGAGGCCGCGGGCCGGGCTGTCGGTGTCGATGGCGGAGAGGATCGACCGCGGCTCGGCGGCGGTGTCGGTGACCCGGGTGATCAGGGCGCGGCCGACGCCGTGGCCCTGGAAGCCGGGGTGGACGTGGAGTTCGGTGATGACGAAGGAGCCGTCGAGCCAGCCCTCGTGGCCGCCGGGGCGCAGGTACGGTTCGACGACCGTGGACCACCAGTGCGTCCGGTCGTTCGGCATCCCGTACACGAACCCGGCGAGCGCCCCGTCCTCGGTGAACGCCCCGAGCGCGCGGGCCCCGCGGCAGGTCATGTGGCGCCGGACGATGTACCGCCGGATGGCGACCTCCTCCCGGCTGAGCCCGAAGGCGACCGCCTGCACGCGCAGGGCCTCGTCCACGTGGGCGGCGAGGTCGAGGGGGGCGATGCGGAGTCCTGCGGGCCGGTCGGGGTCGTCGTCCCCGGGGGTAGGCAGCATGCGGTGACCTTACTTCCCGGCCGTGGCGCGCCGGTACGACATGACGCGCCCGCGCGCGAGGCGGTACGGCGACGGCCCAAGCGGTGCGGACCGTCCCGGGCGCGTGGTCAGAAGAGCACGCTCATGAAGGTGCCGACCTCGCGGAAGCCGACCCGCCGGTAGGACGCCCGCGCGGCGGTGTTGAAGTCGTTGACGTAGAGGCTGACCACGGGGGCCACATCGCGCAGGGCGTGGGCGACGACGGCGGCCATCCCGGTCTCCGAGTACCCCCGGCCGCGGAACTCGGGGGCCACCCAGACGCCCTGGATCTGGCAGGCGCGGGCGGTGGCGGCGCCGATCTCGGCCTTGAAGACGACCCTGCCGTTCTCGACGCGGGCGAAGGAGCGGCCGGTGCCGACGAGTTCGGCGACCCGGGCCTGGTAGAGGAGTCCGCCGTCACCGGCCATCGGCGAGATGCCGACCTCCTCGGTGAACATGGCCACGCAGGCGGGCATGATCAGGTCCATCTCGTCCTTGCGGACGCGGCGGACCCCCGGGTCGGCGGCGACCGTGGTGGACGGCCGGTCGATGGTCATGAGCGGCTGGTGGGAGCGGACGTCGCGGGCCGGTCCCCAGGCCGGTTCCAGCAGCTGCCACAGCAGCCGGGTGGCCTCGGCGGGGCCGACGATGGAGGAGCAGCGGCGGCCGGTGCGGCGGGCCCGTTCGGCGAAGGAGCGTACGGCGTCGGGTCCGGCGCAGACGGGGACCAGGTTGGCGCCCGCGTAGCAGAGGGAGCGGAGCTCGCCGTCCGTGTACCAGCCCCACATCTCGCCGCCCAGGCGCCAGGGGTCGAGTCCGGCGACCTGGACCCTGGAGGTGACGAAGGCGTTCGTGACCGGCTCGCGTCCGAGGATTTCGAGCGCGGCGTCGAGATCACTGGGCTCAAGGACCCGGGTGGTGGTCTGCGTCAACACTGGGGCCTCACCATGCAAGTCCGCTGATCTCCGCACTGTACCCGGCGGCGCTCGGGGATGCCTCGTCCCCGGAGTCACGAAAAGGCCCCGACCCCGCCCGCGAGCTGCGGGAACGGGGCCGGGTCCCTGTGTGCGGAGTCCGTACCGCCCGGCCTGAGGTCCCCCCCGTTCCTCGGCCCCGACCCTCCGGGCGGGTGAACCGGAGGGGCACGCCTGACGGCCCTGCGGGTCAGCCTGCGGGCGCCCCGGAAGAGACGGTCTAGACGCCGATGGCGACCGTGGGCTCGCCGGACGGGATGCCGTCCTTCTCCATCTGTTCGGCGATCTTCATCGCCTCTTCGATGAGGGTCTCCACGATCTTCGATTCGGGGACGGTCTTGATGACCTCGCCCTTCACGAAGATCTGGCCCTTGCCGTTGCCGGAGGCGACGCCGAGGTCGGCCTCGCGGGCCTCGCCGGGGCCGTTGACGACACAGCCCATGACCGCGACGCGCAGCGGGACCTCCATGCCCTCCAGGCCGGCGGTGACCTCTTCGGCCAGCTTGTAGACGTCGACCTGGGCCCGGCCGCAGGAGGGGCAGGAGACGATTTCCAGGCGGCGCGGCTTGAGGTTGAGCGATTCCAGGATCTGGATGCCGACCTTGATCTCCTCGACCGGCGGGGCGGACAGCGACACGCGGATGGTGTCGCCGATGCCCTCGGCGAGCAGCGCGCCGAAGGCGACGGCGGACTTGATGGTGCCCTGGAAGGCGGGGCCCGCTTCGGTGACGCCGAGGTGCAGCGGGTAGTCGCAGGCGGCGGCGAGCTGGCGGTAGGCGTTGACCATGACGACGGGGTCGTTGTGCTTGACCGAGATCTTGATGTCGCTGAAGCCGTGCTCCTCGAAGAGGGACGCCTCCCAGAGCGCGGATTCGACCAGCGCCTCGGGGGTGGCCTTGCCGTACTTCTTCAGCAGCCGGGCGTCGAGCGAGCCCGCGTTCACGCCGATCCGGATGGGGGTGCCCGCGTCCTTGGCGGCGCGCGCGATCTCCTTGACCTTGTCGTCGAACTGCTTGATGTTGCCCGGGTTCACGCGGACGGCGGCGCAGCCGGCGTCGATGGCGGCGAACACGTACTTGGGCTGGAAGTGGATGTCGGCGATGACCGGGATCTGCGACTTCTTCGCGATGACCGCGAGCGCGTCGGCGTCGTCCTGGGTGGGGCAGGCGACGCGGACGATGTTGCAGCCGGAGGCGGTGAGCTCGGCGATCTGCTGGAGCGTGGCGCCGATGTCGGAGGTCCGGGTGGTGGTCATCGACTGCACCGAGACGGGCGCGTCGCCGCCCACGGCCACGGAGCCGACCTGGATCTTGCGGCTGACCCTGCGGTCGGCAAGCTTCGTCGGCACGGCCGGCATTCCGAGAGAGATGGCAGTCATCTGCTGTGCAACCCCAAGGTGTGGATCAAGGCCCGAGATCGGCGGGCTCCAGCCTTCGAGATTACGCCAATCCCCGGGTGCCCCGTGCATCCGCGGGGCCGCACCACCCGAACGTAGGGAGCCGGGCACGATGTGTGCCCGGCTCTCAGAGTTGTCGTGTACAGGCGGTCGGTGCCGGGCCGGCCGGGGTGTTCCGGCCGGTCCCGGCACGTGGACGCACCGACGCGCGGACGCACGGGGCGCGGCTACGTGATCGTGATCGGGTTCACCACGTCGGCGACGAGGACGAGCAGGGTGAAGCAGACGAAGACCCCGGCGACCACGTAGGCGGCGGGCATCAGCTTCGCCACGTCGAACGGGCCGGGGTCGGGGCGGCGGAAGACCCGGGCCAGGTTGCGGCGGACCGACTCCCACAGGGCGCCCGCGATGTGCCCGCCGTCCAGGGGCAGCAGCGGCAGCATGTTGAAGAGGAACAGCGAGAGGTTGAAGAAGCCGACGAGCTGGAGGAAGAAGACGAGCCGCTGCTCGGCCGGGATGTCCAGGGTGGCGATCTCGCCGCTGATCCGGGCGGCTCCGACGATGCCCATCGGGGAGTCGGGCTCGCGCTCGGCACCGCCGAAGGCCGCGTTCCACAGCGCCGGGATCTTGGCCGGGAGCTTGACCAGTCCCTGCACGCTGCTGTCGACGACCTCGCCCATGTGGTCCACGGACCGGGCGAAGGAGAGGGGGGCGATCTCGTTCCTGGGGCTGAAGCCGAGCCAGCCCGCCGTCACGTACTCGCCCTTGACGTAGCCGCCCTGGCCGTCGGTCCGGGCGACCTTGTTCTCGATCAGGTCGACCGGGAGGGAGAGCCGCGCGCCGTCGCGGACGACGGTGACGGTGGCGGGGCCGACGGTCTCGCGGATCTGCTGCTGGAGGACGGCCCAGTCGGTGACCTCGCGTCCGTCGAAGGCGACGATCCGGTCGTCCGGGAGCAGCCCCGCGGCCTTGGCCGGGGCCACGGGGTCGCCGGGCTTGCAGACCTCGCGGTTCTCGCTCTGCTGGATGACGCAGGGCGAGACCGTCGCGACCTGGGTGGTGGTCTGGCTGATCCCGAAGGTCATCCAGACCCCGAAGAAGATCGCGAGGGCCAGTACCAGGTTCATGAAGGGGCCCGCGAACATGACGATCACGCGCTTCCACGGCTTGCGCGTGTAGAAGAGCCGGGTCTCGTCACCCGGCTGGAGCTCCTCGTACGCGGCCGAGCGGGCGTCCTCGATCATCGAGCGGAACGGCGAGGTCGAGCGGGCGGTGACCTTGCCGTCCTCGCCGGGCGGGAACATCCCGATCATGCGGATGTAGCCGCCCATCGGAATGGCCTTGATCCCGTACTCGGTCTCGCCCTTGTGCCGCGACCAGAGGGTCGGGCCGAAGCCGACCATGTACTGCGGCACCCGGATGCCGAAGAGCTTGGCCGTGGAGAGATGGCCCAGCTCGTGCCAGGCGATGGAGACGAGCAGGCCGAAGACGAAGATCAGCATCCCGATCACCGTCATGAGTGCTGTCATGCGCGCGCCTCCACGGCGGCCCGAGCCGCCATTTCCCGTGCCCGGGCCCTTGCCCAGGTCTCCGCTTCAAGGACGTCGTGGACGGTGAGGGGCGTTCCCGTCGCCGGGTTCCCGTTCCGCTCCGCCGGGTCCGCGCCGGCGGGGGGGACCGTGGAGCCGAAGCGCTCGTCGACCACGGCAGAGACGGTATCCATGATTGCTGTGAACGGCAGCCGCCCGGCCAGGAACGCCTCCACGCACTCCTCGTTCGCCGCGTTGAAGACGGCGGGGGCCGTGCCGCCCAGGGCGCCCACGTGCCGGGCCAGGCCCACCGAGGGGAACGCTTCCGTGTCCAGCGGGAAGAACTCCCAGGCCGAGGCCTTGGTCCAGTCGAAGGCGGGGGCCGCGTCGGGAATCCGCCGGGGCCAGCCGAGACCGACCGCGATGGGGCCGCGCATGTCGGGCGGGGTGGCCTGGGCGAGCGTGGAGCCGTCCGTGAACTCCACCATCGAGTGGACGTAGGACTGCGGGTGGACCACGACCTCGATGCGGTCGAAGGGGATGTCGTAGAGCAGGTGCGCCTCGATGACCTCCAGTCCCTTGTTGACCAGGGTCGCGGAGTTGACGGTGATCACCGGGCCCATGGCCCAGGTGGGGTGGGCGAGCGCGTCCTCGACGGTGACGTCGGCCAGTTCGGCGCGGGTCCGGCCGCGGAAGGGGCCGCCGGAGGCGGTGACCACGAGCTTGCGGACGTCGGCGCGGGTGCCGGCGGCGAGCGCCTGGAAGAGGGCGGCGTGCTCGGAGTCGACCGGGATGATCTGGCCGGGCCGGGCGAGGGCCTTGACCAGGGGGCCGCCGACGATCAGCGACTCCTTGTTGGCGAGGGCCAGGGTCCGGCCCGCGCGGAGCGCCGCGAGGGTGGGCGCGAGGCCGATGGAGCCGGTGATGCCGTTGAGGACGGTGTGGCACGGGGAGGCGGCGAGTTCGGTCGCCGCCCCGGGCCCGGCCAGGATCTCCGGCATCGGCTCGGTGCCGTACTGGTCGCTCAGCGCCTTCTTGAGGGCGGGTACGGCCTCCTCGCGGGCGACGGCCACGGCCTTGACCCGCAGCAGCCGGGCCTGCTCGGCCAGGAGCCCGACGCGTCCGCCGGCGGCGGACAGCGCGGTGACGCGGAACCGGTCCGGGTGGCGCAGGGCGAGGTCGATGGCCTGGGTGCCGATGGAGCCGGTGGAGCCGAGGATGACGATGTCCCGGCGGCCGGCCGCGGGGTCGAAGAGGACGTGCGGGTCGGCGAGGGGGGCTGGGCGGTCGCTCATGGTCCCATTGTTGCCGCAACTCAGGGGCGGTCGGGCACCCAGTCCCCGTGAACGGCACCGGCGAGGAGTTCCGGCAGGGTTCCGGCGAAGCCGGGCAGCGCGCGGGCCGCCCGCCACCAGGCCCGCGGGTCCTCGCCCAGGGCCGCGGTGAGGAGCCGGTCGGCCTCGGCGCGGGCCGCCAGCACGGCGCCGGGCCGGTCGTGCCGGTCGGGGTGGCCGCTCTCGCCGAGCCACTGGTCCTCGTCCAGGGCCCAGCAGGCGGGCACCTTGTGCCGGATCACGTCCGCCCCGGTGAGCAGGGACCGGTCCAGGCAGTCGCGCACCCAGCGGATGTCCTCCTCGGCGCTCTCCATGGGGACGGCGAGGCTGGCCAGGGCGAGTTCGCGTTCGACGCCGTCCGGCGGCCGGGCGGCGAAGGGGGCCAGCCCGTCCAGGATCTCCGCGAGGGCGGCCGGGGGCGCTCCGGCGGGCGGCTCGGGCAGGCCGGGACCGGCCGGGGTGGAGCCGGGCAGGGCGCGGCCGGTCAGGCGGGCCACCAGGTCGGGCAGGGTCCCGGGGAAGGTGCCCGCGTGGCGGAGCAGTTCGGCCCAGAGCCTCGGGTCGTCCCCCAGCGGGCGCAGGGCGCGGGAGACGGCCGTGCGCGTCTCGGCCTGTTCGGGCAGGGTCCAGCGCAGCCCGTGGCGGACCCCGTCGAGGCGGGCGAGGCGCAGGGTGCGGTGGGCGGGGGCGAGGTGGGCGACCAGCTCCCCGGGGGTGGCCAGGCCCGCCCGGACGGCGCGGACGGCGGGCCGGTACCAGGCGGGCCCGTCCGCGTCCGCGTCTCCGTCCCCGTCCGCGCGGCCGGTGGTGAGGAGGGCGGCGCGGGTGGCGGGGGTCAGCTCCGCGGCGAGCAGCAGGGCCTCGCGGGCGCCGGGCGGCAGCGGCTGCCGGGCGTGCGCGCTCCGCAGGGCCTCCTCGTCCAGGTCGTGCGGGAGGGTCAGGACGTCGAGCGGGACCCGGGGCCGGCGGGCGCCGTGGCGGCGGAGCAGGGTGACCAGTTCCCCGGTGGTGAGGGGCCCTTCGCCGGGGTCCCGGCCCAGCTCGGCGCGGAGCACCGGCAGCAGGGCGGGCGGGGTCCGGCGGGCGGCGTACCGGGCGGGGCCGGGCAGGCCCGGCAGGGGCCGTCCCAGGACGCGGGGGTTGCGGGCGAGGAGGGTGCGGTCCGTGGCGGTGCCGTGGCGCAGCAGCAGGGTGACGGCGGCGGCGGGCAGCCACTGGTCCCGGCAGAGGTAGGCGCGGGCGGGCGCGTCGAGCCGGCCGGTCAGGGCGGTGACGACGGGGTCGGGTGCGTGGCGCATCAGGTGTGCCACGCACCAGGCCAGCAGTCGGCTGTCGCGGTCCTCCTCGGCCGTCGCCATCGCCCTCGTCCGCCTCGTGCTCATGCGCGTACGTACTCGTACTGCTGCCCGTGTCTGGTGCCCGTATGTCGTACAACAGTCCGGGCTCCGCCGATGATGGCAGGTCAGCGCAGGGGGCGGTGGACGTTTTCCCGGTGGGAGGGGCCGGGGGTGGCGTCCGCGATCCAGGGGCCGTCGTCCGAGGGGTCGAGGATGCCCTCCTCCAGCCAGGTGTAGGTGCCGGACAGGACGCCCGCGACGACGGTGCGGTCGAGGTCGTCGGTGTTGGACCAGAGCCGGCCGAAGAGTTCCTCCACGCGCAGCCGGGACTGCCGGCAGAAGGCGTCGGCGAGCTGGTACGCCTCGCGGCCGTGCGCGCCCGAGGCGCGCAGGTGTTCGGCGCGGACGCAGGCGGCGCTCATCGCGAAGAGTTCGGCGCCGATGTCGACGATCCGGCCGAGGAAGCCCTGTTTCGTCTCCATCCGGCCCTGCCAGCGGGCCATGGCCAGGAAGGTGGCGCGGGCCAGGCGGCGGGAGCCGCGCTCGACGTACCGCAGGTGGGTGGCGAGGTCGGGGTGGCCGGCGGGGTGGAACTCGCGGTAGGTGCCGGGGACCTGGCCGGGTCCGGCGGCCAGCCGGGGCAGCCAGCGGGCGTAGAACCCGGCCGCGCGGGCGCCCGCCCGCGCCTTGTCGCCGAGTTCCTTCTCCGGGTCGATGAGGTCGCCCGCCACCGACAGGTGGGCGTCGACGGCCTCGCGGGCGATCAGCAGGTGCATGATCTCCGTCGAACCCTCGAAGATCCGGTTGATGCGCAGGTCGCGGAGCATCTGCTCGGCGGGGACGGCGCGCTCGCCGCGGGCGGCCAGCGACTCGGCGGTCTCGAAGCCGCGTCCGCCGCGGATCTGGACCAGTTCGTCGGCCATCAGCCAGGCCATCTCGGAGCCGTAGAGCTTGGCGAGGGCCGCCTCGATCCGGATGTCGTTGCGGTCCTCGTCGGCCATCTGGGAGGAGAGGTCGACAACCGCTTCGAGGGCGAAGGTGGTGGCGGCGATGAAGGAGATCTTGGCGCCGACGGCCTCGTGGAGGGCGACCGGGCGGCCCCACTGCTCACGGACCCCGGACCACTCCCGGGCGATCTTCAGACACCATTTCCCGGCGCCCACGCACATGGCGGGCAGGGAGAGCCGCCCGGTGTTGAGCGTGGTCAGCGCGATGCGGAGCCCGGCGCCCTCGGCGCCGATGCGGTTCGCGGCGGGGACCGTGACCCGGTGGAAGCGGGTGACGCCGTTCTCCAGGCCGCGCAGGCCCATGAAGGCGTTGCGGTGCTCGACGGTGATGCCCGGTGAGTCGGCCTCGACGACGAAGGCGGTGATCCCGCCCCGGTGGCCCTCGCGGCGGGGCACGCGGGCCATGACCACGAGCAGGTCCGCGACGACCCCGTTGGTGGTCCAGAGCTTCACCCCGTCGAGGAGGTAGGCGTCCTCCCCGTCCGGGACGGCCGTGGTGGCCAGGCGCGCCGGGTCGGAGCCCACGTCGGGTTCGGTGAGGAGGAAGGCGCTGATCGCGGTGGTGGCGCAGCGCGGCAGGTAGGCGGCCTTCTGTTCGGGTGTGCCGAACATCTTCAGCGGCTGCGGCACCCCGATCGACTGGTGGGCGGAGAGCAGGGCCCCGACGGCCGGGCTGACGGAGCCGACGAGGGCGAGCGCCTTGTTGTAGTAGACCTGGGTGAGGCCGAGGCCCCCGTACTCGGTGGCGATCTTCATCCCGAGCGCGCCGAGCTCTTTCAGGCCGCGCACGGTCTCGTCGGGGATCTTCGCCTCGCGCTCGATGCGGGCGCCGTCGATGCCGTGGGCGCAGAACTCCCGCAGCCGGGCCAGGAACGCCTCGCCGCGCCGGACGTCCTCGGCGTCGGGGAGCGGGTGGGGATGGATCAGGTCGAGCCGGAAGCGGCCCAGGAAGAGTTCCTTGGCGAAACTGGGTTTTCGCCAGTCCTGTTCCCGGGCCGCCTCCGCGACCTGCCGGGCCTCGCGTTCGGTCACCTTGGGCTGCGTGCCACCGGGCTGTGTTGCGGACATGAGCGGGCTCACCTCGCCGCCGGAGTCGGACGATGTTCCGGATGACCAGTCGGTTACCACCTGGGATGCGTACCCGCTCCGGGCCCGCGGGAAAAGGAAAACGGCCGGAGCCCCCGCACAGTGGGCTCCGGCCGTCGGCTCTTCGGCCGTACGGGATCAGATGTCGAGGCCGGTCAGGACCAGGACGCGCTCGTACGTGTAGTCGTCCATCGCGTAGCGGACGCCCTCGCGGCCGACACCGGACTGCTTGACGCCGCCGTACGGCATCTGGTCGGCGCGGTAGGACGGCGCGTCGCCGATGATCACACCGCCGACCTCCAGTTCCCGGTGGGCGCGGAAGGCCGTCTGGATGTCCCGGGTGAAGACACCGGCCTGGAGGCCGAACTTCGAATCGTTGACGGCGGCGAACGCCTCGTCGGTCCCGTCGACCCGGTGCAGGGTGAGCACCGGCCCGAAGACCTCCTCGACGGCGAGCGTGACACCGGCCGGGAGTTCCGCGAGGACGGTGGGCTCGTACGAGGCGCCCTCGCGGGTGCCGCCGGTGAGCAGCTCGGCCCCGGCGGCCACGGCCTCGTCCACCCAGGACTCGACGCGCCGGGCGGCGGCCTCGGAGACGAGCGGGCCGACGTCGGTGGCGGAGTCGTTCGGGTCACCGGTGACCTGGGCCCGGACCTGGGCGACGACCTTCTCGACGAGGCGGTCGTAGACGGAGGCGTCGGCGATCACGCGCTGCACGGAGATGCAGGACTGGCCGGCCTGGTAGTTCGAGAAGGTCGCGATCCGGGTCGCGGCCCAGTCGAGGTCGGCCTCGGAGGACCAGTCGGCGAGGACGACGGCCGCGGCGTTGCCGCCGAGCTCCAGGGTGCAGTGCTTGTGGGGCACCGACTGCTGGATGGCGTAGCCGACGGTGTCGGAGCCGGTGAAGGAGATGACGGGCAGCCGCTCGTCCTTGACCAGGGCGGGCATCGCGGCGTTCGTGACCGGCAGCACCGACCAGGAACCGGCCGGGAGGTCGGTCTCGGCGAGCAGCTCGCCGAGGATCAGGCCGGAGAGCGGGGTGGCCGGGGCCGGCTTGAGGATGATCGGCGCGCCGACGGCGATGGCCGGGGCCACCTTGTGGGCGCACAGGTTCAGCGGGAAGTTGAACGGCGCGATGCCGAGGACCGGGCCCTTGACGAACCGGCGGGTCAGGGCGAAACGGCCGACACCGCCCGGGTCGGTGTCCAGGCGCTGGGCCTCGCCGCCGTTGAAGCGGCGGGCCTCCTCGGCGGCGAACCGGAACACGGACACCGCGCGGCCGACCTCGCCGCGGGCCCACTTGACCGGCTTGCCGTTCTCGGCGGAGATCAGCTGGGCGATCTCCTCGGTGCGCTCGGCGAGCCGCTTGGACACGTGGTCCAGGGCGGCGGCCCGTACGTGGGCGGGCGTCGCGGAGAACTCCGCCGTCACCGCGTGCGCCGCGGCCACGGCCTCTTCGACCTGCGCGTCGGTGGGAACGCTCACGGCGGCGACGAGGCGGCCGTCCCACGGGGAGTGGACGTCGAAGCTGTCCTCGCCGGTGGCCTGACGGCCGGCGAGCCAGAAGGCGTGGGGGGAAGTCATGCGAATCCCGGCCCTTCGGTGGGTGCGGTGGGCGTTGTCCCCTCCACCGTAGGACTCGGCCGCGGATTCGGCGGTTGTCCGCGGTGGAGCACCCGCCCCACCCGCCCACGCCGCTTTGTCAGTGTCGCCCCCGGCCGGGGGGGGTGGTCGGGCGCGCGACCGTCCCGCTTCCGGTGCCGTCAGCCCGGCGCCGAGGTCGCCTTGAGCGCGAGCCAGAGCTCCATCCGCACGTCGGGGTCGTCCAGGGAGCGCCCCAGGATCTCCTCGACCCGCCGCATCCGGTACCGCAGGGTGTGCCGGTGCACGCCCAGGTCCGCCGCCGCCGCGTCCCACTGGCCGTGGCGGGAGAGCCACGCCCGGAGCGAGGCCACCAGATCGCCCCGCCCGGTCGCGTCGTGCTCCCGCAGCGCGTGCAGCGTGGCGTCCGCGAAGGCCCGTACCGCGTCGTCGGCCAGCAGCGGCAGGACCGAGCCCGCCGCCATGTCCTCGTGCCCGACCAGCGGCCGGCCGCGCCGCCTGGCCACGGCGAGGGCCTGCTCGGCCTGGCCCAGGGCCACCGCCGCGCCCGCCGCCGCGGCCGGCGCGGACACCCCCACCACCGGCTCGCCCGGCTCCGGCCCGGCCGTGTCCCGCCCCCGCCGCGCCTGCGTCGCGCGGGCGTGCTCCAGGCACGCCCGCACGGCCGCGCCCCCGGCGGCGGCCAGTACCGTCAGCCGCCCCTCCTCCGTCACCAGCAGCACGGCCTCGCCGGTGCGTGCCGCCGCCGACTCCACGGCGTCGGCCAGCGCCGCCGTCGCCTGCGGGCCCGCCGGTCCCGGTCCCGCGGGCTCGGCCACGATCAGTCGCAGCGGGGCCTCCAGCAGGGTCCCGTACAGGTCCCCGGCCACGGCCCCGGCCTGGTCCGCGGCGCCCGCCAGGAGCATCCGCAGCACCGCCGCCCCCAGCCGGGACTCCGCGTCGCGCAGCGAGCGGGAGCGTTCCGTGGTCAGGGTGAGCAGGGCGACCGCGGAGTGGACGGCGTACCGCTCGGCCGTGCCCAGCGGGGCCGCGGTGCCGACGGCCAGCGCGCCGCGCGCCCGGCGGCCGGTGCCCAGCGACTGGAGCTCCACCCGGTCCTCGGAGCCGCCCACGACGGCGCTCGCGGGCGCGGGCCGCTCCCGCAGCCGCTCCACGTCGGGCGTGAGCCGGGCGGCCCGGCGGGCGGCCCAGTCGGGCGCGGCGGCGACCACCGCGCCGGAGGTGTCGTAGAGCGCGGCCCAGCCGTGCACGAGGGCCGCCAGCCGGGTGATCAGCTCGGCGGGGCCGGCCTCGGAGAGCGCGGCCCGGGTCAGCTCCCGCTGCGCCGCGAAACCGGCGGTGACGGCGCGGTACTGGTCGGCCGCGAGCGCCGCCGAGACGGCCTTGCTGATGGCGAGGAACGGGGTCCTGCGCGGGACCTCCAGCAGTGGCAGGTCCTCGGCCCGCGCGGCGTCGACCAGCGGCTGCGGGATCTCCTCGTAGTTGACGCCGATCGCGAAGCCGATGCCGACGACCCCGGCCGCGGCGAGGCGGCGGACGTAGCGGCGCATCTCCTGCGGGTCCTGGGCGTCCAGCTTCATCGCGGTGGTCAGCAGCAGCTCACCGCCCTCCATGTAGGGGACGGGGTCGGCGAGCTCACTGACGTGGGCCCAGCGGACGGTGGCGCCGAGGCCGCTCTCCCCCGCCCTGACGCCGAGCTTGAGCGCCGAGTGCTGGACGAGTGCGGCGAGGGTGAGCGGCATCGGGAACCAGGGGCCTTAGCGGAGGGGGCGGGGACGGCCCGGCGGGAGCGGTTTCGCCGTGTCGTACGAACGGCTCCTTCCGATTCTGCCATCCCGTACGGGTGGGCCCGGCGTCGGCCGGACCGCCCGGACCGCCCGGACCCTCGGGTTCCGGCTGCCTCTCAGTCGGTGCCCGCGAGCCGGACCAGCAGCGGGGCCGCCCGTTCCCCGCGGACGGAGGTGAGCGACAGCACCGCGTGTCCCGGCGGGACGGCGTGGGCCAGGTCGGAGGCGGACCACCGTTCCCGTTCGACCTGGCGCACGGTCACCGCGTCCGTGGTCACCGCCTTCCCCGTCACCAGCTTGCGGAAGGAGTGCATCGCCCGGGTCAGCGGCTGGTCGGCGAAGACGGTCCGGTGGGTGACGTCGCGCGTCTCCACCCACTCGGTGCCCCACGCCTCGGCGAAACGCTTGCCGTCCCAGGTGGTGACCCCGGAGAAGGCCATCCGGCAGCCGACCGCCCCGAGCAGCGGCGTCCGCAGCGCCTCCGGTACCTCGTCCAGGGAGCGCAGGGTCAGCAGCACCCCCGCGTGCGCCGAGCGCAGCCGCTGGACGCCCCGCACGGTCCCCGGGGTCAGGGTGTGCGAGGCGTCGTCGAAGGCGAGGAAGGCGAAGAGGGAGCGGTCGGTGCGGGCGGCGGCGGCGGCGTTGAACTGGGCGAGCAGCAGCCGGGCCAGCATGCGGGAGGCGTCGGCGTGGCCGCGCTCGGGCAGGTCGACGCGGACGCGGATCGGGTGCTCCAGCGTGCGCAGCGAGAAGGGGCGGCCCTGCCCGGTGGTGTCGAAGAAACCGGCGAAGGCCGGGCGGTCCAGCAGCGCGACCCGGTCGGCGAGGGCCGGTCCGGGGTCGGCGGGGGACCCGTACTGCCGGGTCCGGGCGTCGAGCTCGCGCAGCATCGTGCGGTGCCCGGCCCGTTCCAGTGCGCGGCGCAGTCCGTCGAGGGCGGCCGGTACCCGGTCGAGCAGCTCGCGCAGCTCGGGCACGGCGGGGAAGCGGCCGTGCACGGCGCGGAACGGCCCGAGGAGCTGGGCCAGGGCGGTGGCGGCCCGGCGTACGTCGGTTCCCGGGATGTCGCCCACGAACGCCTCGGCGAGCAAGGTGGCCGCCTCGTCGGGGTCGGTGGTGCCGCCGTAGAGGTCGAGGTCGTGGGCGGAGCCGGGGTCGCCGACGCGGACCACGACGTCGTACGCGGTGTCCGGTCCGAGCCCGGCGCCGGCCGGGCCCACGGCGACGACGGCGGCCTGTCCGGCCAGGGCCTGGAGCGCCAGCGATTCCACGACGGGCCGCACCAGCCGGCCGGTCTTGCCGGTCCCGGACGGGCCGACGGCGAGCAGGGAGGTCCCGAGGACGGCGGGGTCGAGGGCGAGGGCGGTGCCGCGGCGGGCGTAGGGGTTGCGCGCGCCGTCCTGGACGGTGCCCAGCAGCACCTGGCGGGCCAGCAGGTCGTGGCGGGCGGAGCGGACGGGCAGGTCCCGCGCGCCGGAGGGGTGCGGGCAGGCGGCGGCGCCCTTGTCGCGCACGGTGTCGGCGAAGGCCCGCAGCCGCGAGGGGTCGGCGCGCACGGAGTCCCAGGCCCGCCGGATGCGCGCGTAGTCGACGTCGTTCATCCGCCCGGCCCCGATCTCCCCGGCCAGCCGCTCGGCCACCTCCCCCATCCCCGCCTCCCGCACCTCGGGCCACGCGACGGGGTCACCGGGACTCCCCGCCTCCGACACCCGCACGACCGGGACGGCGGCGGGCGTCACCGGCTCCGGCGCGGACGGGCCACGGCGTCCGCGCCACCCGCCGAGCCGGGCGAAGAGGACGAGGACGGGCCCGTAGATCAGCCCGTACAGGAGGAGGCTGACCACCAAACCCCCCGTCCTGCCCAGTTCCGGGTACGGCAGGTGGGCGAAGGCCAGGTCCTCGGCGGTCAGGGTCTTGGTCCAGAGGAGCGTCGTCACGAAGAGGGCGCCGACCGCCGCGCCGGCGGCGCGGGCGCCGGGGCCGCGGGCCGCGACGAGGCGCTCGAAGGCCGTGCCCCAGGAGCCCAGCCGGCTGAACCACACGACGAGCAGTGCGGTCACCACCAGTTCGTACGCCTGGAGCGCGGCCTCGCCCCGGTGGTCGACGGCGGCGCCCCCCAGCTCCCACCAGTCCCTGGGGGTGAAGAGCTTGAGCGGCAGGTCGAAGTAGGGGATGTAGTGGTTGGCCAGCAGGGACCAGACCAGCACACAGGCCAGGAAGGAGATCACCGCTCCGCCGAGCAGTGACCGGTCCTCGACGGGCTCCGCGCGCTCGCCGCGCCGCGGCACGTACCCGGAGCGCCAGACGCCCGGTTCCGCCTGTGGCCGGGGTGCGCGGACCCACTCCGCCAGGGAGGGGCCGGCTGTCGGGGCGTGGGACGGTTTCGGGGGGAGCGGGGGGGCGGGGAGGGCCGGAGGCGGGAGTGGTGGGGGGGAGGGGCGGGGGATGTGGCCGGTGCGGGCCGGGTCCTTCTCGTACGTGCCGTCGGTGTCCATGAAACCCCTGCCCCCTGACCGTGCCTGCGCTGCGCCGCTCAATGTAGTTGTCCGGGGGCGGCCGTGGGCCTGTTGCGGCGCACCGTGTCACGGGTCCGGGGCGATCGAGGGGGACGGCCGCCGGGCCGCCCGCGCCCGCCCCGCTCCCCCGCGCCTATGTCCGTGGCGGACAAGGACACGCGGGGACCACTCCCGAACGGCGCATGCCGTACCCCCGCCCCCGGGCCTAGCCTGCGGACAAAGAGACACGTGCGTCCGAAAACACCCCCCAGGAGCCCCCTATGACCGCTGTCCCGCAGGAGCGTCGCCTCGTCACCGCGATCCCCGGCCCCAAGTCGCGGGAGTTGCAGGCCCGCCGCCTGGAGACGGTGGCCGGTGGCGTGGGCTCCGTGCTCCCCGTCTTCACGGCCCGCGCGGGCGGCGGCATCATCGAGGACGTCGACGGCAACCGTCTGATCGACTTCGGTTCCGGCATCGCCGTGACCTCGGTCGGCGCCTCCGCCGAGGCCGTGGTCCGCCGCGCCGCCGCGCAGCTCGCCGACTTCACGCACACCTGTTTCATGGTCACGCCGTACGAGGGTTACGTCGAGGTCTGCGAGGCCCTGGCCGAGCTGACCCCGGGCGACCACGCCAAGAAGTCGGCCCTGTTCAACTCCGGCGCCGAGGCCGTCGAGAACGCCGTCAAGATCGCCCGTTCGTACACCAAGCGCCAGGCGGTCGTCGTCTTCGACCACGGCTACCACGGCCGCACCAACCTGACGATGGCGCTGACCTCGAAGAACATGCCCTACAAGCAGGGCTTCGGGCCGTTCGCCCCCGAGGTGTACCGCGTGCCGGTGGCCTACGGCTACCGCTGGCCGACCGGCGCCGAGAACTGCGGCCCCGAGGCCGCCGCCCAGGCGATCGACCAGATCACCAAGCAGATCGGCGCCGAGAACGTCGCCGCGATCATCATCGAGCCGGTCCTCGGCGAGGGCGGCTTCATCGAGCCGGCCAAGGGGTTCCTGCCCGCGATCGCGCGGTTCGCCGGTGACCACGGCATCGTCTTCGTCGCCGACGAGATCCAGTCCGGCTTCTGCCGCACCGGCCAGTGGTTCGCGTGCGAGGACGAGGGCATCGTCCCGGACCTGATCACCACCGCCAAGGGCATCGCGGGCGGCCTGCCGCTCGCCGCGGTGACCGGCCGCGCCGAGATCATGGACGCCGCCCACGCGGGCGGCCTGGGCGGTACGTACGGCGGCAACCCGGTGGCCTGCGCGGGCGCGCTCGGTTCGATCGAGACGATGAAGGAGCTGGACCTCAACGCCGCGGCGAAGAGGATCGAGTCCGTCATGAAGGCCCGTCTGGCAGTCATGCAGGAGAAGTACGACATCATCGGTGACATCCGCGGTCGCGGTGCGATGATCGCCGTCGAGCTGGTGAAGGACCCGGTCTCGAAGACCCCGTTCCCCGAGGCGGCCTCCGCGCTCGCCAAGGCGTGCCACGCCGAGGGTCTGCTCGTCCTCACCTGTGGCACCTACGGCAACGTGCTCCGTTTCCTCCCGCCGCTCGTCATCGGCGAGGACCTCCTGAACGAGGGCCTGGACATCATCGAGGCCGCGTTCGCGGGCATCTGAGCGAATTCCGAACATACGGCCTGATCGCTACCGACGGTAACGGGCGGGCGCTGTGAAGAAGGTGTGGGGGGCCGATGGCGGGAGCACGTTCCCGCTGTCGGTCCCCCTTCCGCTGGCGTACGGTTTCTGCAGATGAGTGAGACACCCCGCTCCCGGGAAACCGTGGGCGACACCGGTACCGGGCTTCCCCAGCGCCGCACCGGGCGTGCGTTCGCGCACACTCCTCACCGATCGGACGGCCGTCCGCCCCAGACCCCCCGGGGCGTACGGCGACCCGGTCCGGCCGGCCGCCCCGGAACCATCCCCCCTGTTCCGGGGCGGCCGGCCCTTCGCTCCCCCCTCGTACGGGGGTTCCTGCCGGCGGGGCTCTGCCTGGTGGCACTCGCCCTGATCACCTGGCAGGTCCTGACCGCCGGTCCGCTGCTCTCCCCGGACGTCCGGCTCGGCCGGGCCCTGGTCCGTACGGTCCCCGACGCGGTCACCGAACCCCTCGCCGACCTCGGCGGCCTTCCGGTCGCGCTGCCCGTCCTGCTCCTGGCCATGGCGTACGCCGCGTGGCGCGGCGACCGGCGCGGGGCCCTGGCCGCGGGGCTGGCCATGGCGCTGGTCCCGGCCCTGGTCGTCCCGCTGAAGGAGTGGACGGCCCGCCCGGGGCCGCTGGAACCCTGGGCCGCGGGGTACTTCCCCTCGGGGCACACGGCCACCTCGGCCGTCGCCTACCTCGGCGCGGCCCTGCTCGTACGCCCGTACACCCGGCGGGCCTGGCCGGTGCCCGTCGCCCTCGTGCTGACGGGGGCGACGGGCGCCGGGCTGGTCCTGCGCGGTTTCCACTGGCCCCTGGACGTGCTGGCCAGCTGGCTGCTCTGCGTACCGCTCCTGCTGGTGGCGGGGTGGTTCAGCGGCCGAAGTAGGCGTCGAAGTTCCGGCTGAACTCCCCTCCGCCGAAGCGGTCCCAGTTGATCGACCAGGTCATCAGGCCGCGCAGGTCGGGCCAGGTGCCGTGGGTCTGGTAGCTGCCGCAGTTGGTCTTCGTCCGCAGGCAGTCCAGCGCCTTGTTCACCTCGGCGGGCGTGGTGTGGCCGTTGCCCGCGTTCGGGGTGGCCGGGAGGCCGATGGCGATCTGCTGGGCGCGCAGCGGCGGGAAGAAGCGGGCGGCGTTGCCCGCGACCGGGAAGCCGGTGAGCAGCATGTCGTTCATGGCGATGTGGAAGTCCGCGCCGCCCATGGAGTGGTACTGGTTGTCGAGGCCCATGATCGGGCCGGAGTTGTAGTCCTGGACGTGGAGCAGGGTGAGGTCGTCGCGCAGGGCGTGGATGACCGGGAGGTAGGACCCGGCGCGCGGGTCCTGGCCGCCCCAGGGGCCGGAGCCGTAGAACTGGTAGCCGAGCTGGACGAAGAAGGTCTCCGGGGCCATGGTCAGGACGAAGGCCGGGCCGTAGCGGGCCTTGAGGGTCTTGACGGCCGTGATCAGGTTGACGATCACCGGGGTGGTGGGGGCGCGGAAGTCGGTGTCGCCGGTGGCCAGGGAGAGGGAGTGGCCCTCGAAGTCGATGTCCAGGCCGTTGAGACCGTACTCGTCGATGATCTTGCTGACGGAGGAGACGAAGGCGTCACGGGCGGCCGTGGTCCCGAGCTGGACCTGGCCGTTCTGGCCGCCGATCGAGATCAGGACCTTCTTGCCCGCCGCCTGCTTGGCCTTGATCGCCGCCTTGAACTCGGCGGGCGACTCCACGTTGGGGCACTGGCTCACCGGGCAGAGCGAGAAGCGGATGTCGCCCGAGGTGACCGAGGTCGGTTCGCCGAAGGCGAGGTTGATGACGTCCCAGGAGGCGGGCACGTCGGCCATCCGCAGGTAGCCGGAGCCGTTGGCGAAGCTCGCGTGCAGGTAGCCGACGAGCGCGCGGGAGGGGATGCCCGGGTTGCCGGGGTTGCCGTCGCTCGTCGTGGTGACGGAGACGGGGGCGCTGCGCGGGGACTCGCCCGCCGCGTTCACGGCGGTGACCTGGAAGGCGTACGTCGTGGACGCGGCGAGTCCGGTGACCGCGGCCGAGGCGGTGGTCACGGCCAGGGGCAGGGCTCCGTCGCGGTGGACCTGGTACGAGGTCGCGCCCGGCACGGCCGCCCAGGAGAGGGCGACCGAGGTCGGGGAGGCCGCGGACCCGGTCAGGCCGGTGGGGGCGGCCGGGATCTGGGGCCCGCCGGGGCCGCCGGGGTCGGGGCCGACGACCGTCACGTCGTCCGTGAAGTGGGCGGGCTGGCCGAACCAGCCGTGGGTGTAGACGGTCACCGAGGTGGTCGCCGGGCCGGTGCGGAAGGTGGTGCTCAGCTGCTTCCAGGCGCCCGGGGTCTGCGTCCAGGCCGACACGTCGGTGGTGCCGGTCCCGGCCGCGCCGAGGTAGACGTACGCGCCCTGCACCCAGGCGGCGAGAGTGTACGTCGAGTCGGGCTTGACCGTGACGCTCTGGGAGCAGCGGGCGTTGTCCTGCCCGGCCGGGGTGGCCCTGAGGGCGGAGGCGCCGCCGTGGACGGGCGTGGTGACGGTGGCCGCGGTACCCGGGGAGCAGCTCCAGCCGGTGAGGCCGGCTTCGAAACCGCCGTTGCGGGCGAGGTCGGCGTCCGCGGCCGTGGCCGGCGGGCCCGCGGCGAGGAGACCGGCCACCGCGAGGGCGGCGGCCGTGAGGAGGGACATGGCTCTGCGCACAACTGCCTCCGGAACATGGGGGGATGGAGGGTTCCAGCGGCGCCCAAGATGGTCCAGACCAATGGCCCTGTCAAGGCTTCCGGCCCTCCTCCGTCCGCTCGGTCCGCCCGGGGGGTTCCGGATCACGTGACGGTTCACGTGACGGATCGTGTGACGGTTCACGTGTCACCCCCCATGCCCCGGTCCGCGCCGGGCCCTGGGTGGCACCCCGCGTCGCCTCACCCTGGGTGACCGCCGTCGCCGTCGTCGCCGCCGACGCCGCGGCCTCGTGCAGCGCGAGCTCCAGCACGGCCGGGTCGGTCAGCGTCCCCCGGCCGTCCGGGAGGACCAGCCAGCGCACCCCGCCCGTCGCCCGGCCGGGGTACGGGACCACGATCCAGGTCCCGGTCCCGGCTCCCCGTACGCCCGTACCGACCCAGCGGGACGCCGTGCCCGGGGGGACGAAGAAGCCCAGCCGGGCGCCGCCGAAGTCGGCGAGGACCGGGCCGGGCCGGTCCACGAGCCGGCTGAGCACGTCGAGGGCGGGCCACCCCAGCTCCCCCGGCACGATCAGTACGTCCCAGCCCCGGCCGGCGGGCAGCAGGGCGACCCCGAGGGGGTTGCGCTCCCACTCCCACCGGCAGGCGCCCGGGTCCGGCGCCACCGATACCAGCCATTCCACTGCCGCCCTGGCCTCCGGGATCGTCATCGCCCGGCCTCCGTTCGCTGTCGGGGTGAAGGGTTCTCACCCGCAGAGAGCGGGGCCGGGCGTGGCTATGACGCGGGTTGTGCCGTCCCGTGGTGGTGAAGCCGGTCACACCCCGGCGGCGGGAGCCGCCGGAGAGCCGGTCCGGTGCCGGGGCCGGTGCCGGGGCTCAGCTGTCGAAGCCGAGGCCGAAGCGGTCCAGCGTCCTGAGCCACAGGTTCCGGTGGCCGCCGCGGCGGTCCGCGCGGGCCAGCGACCACTTGGTGAGCGCGATCCCGGTCCAGGCGAGGGGCTCCGGCGGGAACGGCAGGGGCTTGGAGCGGACCATCTCCAGCTCCGTGCGCGCGGTCCGCTCCCCGGAGAGGAGGTCCAGCATCACGTCCGCGCCGAACCGGGTGGCGCCGACGCCGAGCCCGGTGTACCCGGCCGCGTAGGCCACCTTCCCGGCGTACGCGGTGCCGAAGAAGGCCGAGAAGCGCGAGCAGGTGTCGATCGCCCCGCCCCACGCATGGCTGAAACTCACCCCCTCCAGCTGGGGGAAGCAGGTGAAGAAGTGCTCCGCGAGCGTCAGGTACGTCTCGGGGCGGTGGTCGTGGGCGGAGTCGAGCCTGCCGCCGTACGGGTAGACCGCGTCGTAGCCGCCCCACAGGATGCGGCGCTCGGGGGTGATCCGGAAGTAGTGGAACTGGTTGGCGCTGTCGCCGAGCCCCTGGCGGCCCCGCCAGCCGACGGAGTCGAGCTGGGCCTCGGTGAGCGGCTCGGTCATCAGCGCGTAGTCGTAGACCGGGACGGTCAGCGGGCGCACCCGCTTGACCAGCGAGGGGAAGATGTTGGTGCCCAGGGCCACCCGGCGGGCGAAGACCCGGCCGTAGGGGGTGCGGACGGCCGTGCCGGCCCCGGACGCGGCCAGTTCCAGGCCGCGCGTGTGCTCGTAGATCCGCACCCCGAGGCCGAGGCAGGCCCGCTTGAGGCCCCAGGCGAGCTTCGCCGGGTGGAGCATGGCGACGCCCTCGCGGTCCCAGAGGCCGCCGAGGAAGGTGGGTGAGTCGACCTCGGCGCGCAGGGCGTCGCGATCCAGCCATTCGGTGCCGCCGGCCAGGCCGAGCCGGGTGGCCTCGGCGTGGAGTGCGCGCAACTCCCCGACCTGGTGGGGTGCGGTGGCCACGTCGATCTCGCCGGTGCGTTCGAAGTCGCAGTCGATGCCGTAGCGGGCGACGGCCGCCTCGATGGCGTCGAGGTTGCGCGCGCCGAGCTCCTCCAGCGCGGCCAGTTCACCGGGCCAGCGGGCGAGGCCGTTGGCGAGGCCGTGGGTGAGGGAGGCGGCGCAGAAGCCGCCGTTGCGGCCCGAGGCGGCCCAGCCCACCTCGTGGCCCTCGATCAGGACGACGTCCCGGGCGGGGTCGCGCTCCTTGGCGAGCAGCGCGGTCCACAGGCCGCTGTAGCCGCCGCCGACGACGAGCAGGTCGCACCGCTCGTCACCGGTGAGGGCCGGCCGCGGGGCGGGCTTGCCGGGGTCGTCCAGCCAGTACGGGACCGGCAGTGCTTCGGAAAGGGATCGTGCGGCGGTGCGCATGGCGACTGGGGCCATGTCTTCCAACTCCCTACGGGAAAGACGGTCAACGGTTATGCGGGTCGTGCCTTCTTGCGACGGTTGCCGACGAACTGGCCGGCGAGGACCACCAGGACCGCGATGACGAACATCGCCGTACCGATGACGTTGATCTGGACGGGTGTACCGCGCTGGGCCGATCCCCAGACGAACATGGGGAAGGTCACGGTGTTGCCCGAGTTGAAGTTGGTGATGATGAAGTCGTCGAAGGAGAGCGCGAAGGAGAGCAGCGCGCCCGCCGCGATCCCGGGGGCCGCGATCGGCAGCGTCACCCGGACGAAGGTCTGCACCGGGCCCGCGTAGAGGTCGCGGGCGGCCTCCTCCAGCCGGGGGTCCATGGACAGGACCCTCGCCTTGACGGCGGCGACGACGAAGCTGAGGCAGAACATGATGTGGGCGATCAGGATCGTCCAGAAGCCCAGCCGGACGCCCATGTTGAGGAAGAGGGCGAGCAGCGAGGCGGCCATCACGATCTCGGGCATGGCCATCGGCAGGAAGATCAGCGAGTTGACCGCGCCACGCGCCCGGAAGCGGTAGCGCACCAGCGCGAAGGCGATGGCCGTGCCGAGGGCGGTCGCGGCGAGCGTGGCCCACAGGGCGATCTGGAGCGAGAGGGCGAGCGAGGAGCACAGGTCGGCGACGCCGCAGGGGTCCTTCCACGCGTCGAGCGAGAACTCCCGCCAGGCGTAGTTGAAGCGCCCGGCGGGGTCGTTGAAGGAGAAGACGGTCACGACGACGTTGGGCAGGATCAGGTACGCGAGGGTGGCGAGGCCGGCGAGCACGACCAGGTTGCGCCGCAGCCAGGCGAGGGGTGTACGCATCAGACCAGGTCCTCCGTCCCCGCGCGGCGGATGTAGAAGGTGACCATGACCAGGACGACGGCCATGAGGATGAAGGAGAGCGCGGCGGCCGTCGGGTAGTCCAGGACGCGCAGGTACTGCGACTGGATGACGTTGCCGATCATGCGGGTGTCGGTGGAGCCGAGCAGTTCGGCGTTGACGTAGTCGCCGCTGGCCGGGATGAAGGTGAGCAGGGTCCCGGAGACCACGCCCGGCAGGGAGAGCGGGAAGGTCACCTTCCGGAAGACCGTGGCGGGGCGGGCGTACAGGTCCCCTGCGGCCTCGTGCAGGCGGGTGTCGACGCGCTCCAGCGAGGTGTAGAGCGGCAGGATCATGAAGGGGAGGAAGTTGTACGTCAGGCCGCAGACCACCGCGAGCGGCGTGGCCAGGACCCGGTCCCCCTCGGTCATGCCGAGCCAGCTGGTGACGTCGAGGACGTGCAAGGTGTTCAGGGCGCCGACCACCGGCCCGCCGTCCGCCAGGATCGTCTTCCAGGCCAGGGTGCGGATGAGGAAGCTGGTGAAGAACGGGGCGATGACCAGGACCAGCAGGACGTGGCGCCAGCGGCCCGCCCGGAAGGCGATCAGGTAGGCCAGCGGGTAGCCGAGCAGCAGGCACAGCGCGGTCGCGGTGCCCGCGTAGAGCAGGGAGCGCAGGAACTGCGGGAGGTAGCCGGTCAGGGCGTCCCAGTAGGTCGCGAAGTGCCAGGTGACCGTGAACCCCTCTTCGAGGGAGCCGGTCTGGACCGAGGTGGACGCCTGGTAGGCCATCGGCAGGACGAAGAAGACCAGCAGCCACAGGATGCCGGGGAGCAGCAGCCAGTACGGGACCAGCCGCTTGCGGGCCGAGGCCCGGTGGACCGGGGGCCCGGCGGGGGCGGGTGCGGGTGCCTGGGCCGGCGGCGCGGTGGTGCTCACGCGCCCTCCCCGGCCGTCCCGGCGTCCGTCCCGGTGCCCGCGCCCGCCTGGTGGCCCGCGTCGAGGCCGAAGGTGTGTGCGGGGTTCCAGTGCAGGACGACCTCGGCGCCGGGGGTGAGGCGGGTGTCGCGTTCGATGTTCTGGGCGTAGACCTCCAGCCCGGGGCAGGCCGGGCCGTCGACGACGTACTGGGTGCAGACCCCGGTGAAGGAGGAGGAGGTGATCCGGCCGGTGATCTTGTTCCGGCCCTCCGCGACGGTGTGCCCTTCCGCCGCCGGGAGCAGGGATATCTTCTCCGGGCGCACCCCGACCAGCAGTGTCCCGCCGGCCTGGGGGGTGCCCGGACATCGGGCCGCGGGCAGCCTCAGCCGCGTTCCGCGGGCGCGGACGAGGACCTCCGTCCCGGCCGACTCCACCGCTGCCTCGATGAGGTTGGAGGTGCCGAGGAAGTTGGCGACGAAGGTGGTGCGCGGGTTCTCGTACAGCTCGGCCGGGTCGCCCAGCTGCTCGACCCGGCCCCCGTTCATCACGGCGACCGTGTCGGCCATGGTCATGGCCTCCTCCTGGTCGTGGGTGACGTGGACGAAGGTGATGCCGACCTCGGTCTGGATGCGCTTGAGCTCCAGCTGCATCCGGCGGCGGAGCTTGAGGTCGAGGGCGCCGAGCGGCTCGTCGAGGAGGAGCACCTGCGGGCGGTTGATCAGGGCCCGGGCGACGGCGACGCGCTGTTGCTGGCCGCCGGAGAGCTGGTGCGGCTTGCGCCGGGCGAAGGCGCCGAGCTGGACCAGCTCCAGCATCTCCTCGACCTGCTTGCGGACGGACGTGACGCCCCGGCGGCGGAGCCCGAAGGCGATGTTCTCGAAGATGTCCAGGTGCGGGAAGAGGGCGTAGCTCTGGAAGACCGTGTTGACCGGGCGCTTGTACGGCGGCAGGTGGGTGACCTCCCGTTCGCCGAGGTGGACCGTGCCGGTGGAAGGGTCCTCCAGACCGGCGATCATGCGCAGGGTGGTGGTCTTCCCGCAGCCCGAGGCGCCGAGCAGGGCGAAGAAGGAGCCCTGGGGGACGGTGAGGTCCAGCGGGTGCACGGCGGTGAAGGAGCCGTAGTGCTTGCTGATCCCGGTGAGGCGGACATCGCCGCCCGCGGTCTTGTCAGTCATGGATGGGTCCCGGGGTTGGGTGGGGAAGGGTCGGTGGCCCGCCGGAGCCGTCCGGCCGGGACGCGCCGCCGCCGGAGCCGTCCGGCCGGGCGGTGCCCGGGTCCTCCGGGGCCCGCCGTGAGGCGCGGGGTGCGGGGGTTGCGGGTGTGCCGTACGGGGCGGGGCACGGGACGGTGGGAAGGTGACAGGGGCCCGGCGTGGCAGGGGGGTCAGGCGCCGATGAGTCCGGCGAACTTCTCCTCGTACGCCGTCTCCTCCTCGCCGCTCAGGGAGCGGAAGGCGTGGGACGTGGCGGTCATCGCCTTGTCCGGGACGATCAGGGTGTTGCCCGCCAGCGCGGGGTCGATCTTGGCGAGTTCCTCCGCGACGCCCTCGACCGGGCAGACGTAGCTGATGTACGCGGCCAGCCGGGCGGCGACCGGCAGCTCGTAGTAGTAGTCCACGAGCCTCTCGGCGTTGGCCTTGTGCCGGGCCCCGGCGGGGACCAGCAGGTTGTCGCTGGAGGTGATGTACCCGGCGGCGGGGATCGCGTACTTGATGTCCGGGTTCCCGGCCTGGAGCTGGATGACGTCCCCGGCCCAGGCGAGACAGGCGGCGAGGTCGCCCTTGTCGAGGTCCGCGGTGTAGTCGTTGCCGGTGAAGCGGCGGATCTGCTTCTTGTCCACGCCCTTCTGGAGGCGCCCGACGGCCTCGTCGAAATCGGCGGTGGTGAAGGACGCCGGGTCCTTGCCCTGGTCGAGCAGGGTCATGCCGACGGTGTCGCGCATCTCGGTGAGGAGACCGACCCGGCCCTTGAGGGTGGGATCGTCGAGCAGCTGGGTGACGGAGTCGACCCGCCGGCCTTCGGTGGCCCTGGCGTTGTAGGCGATGACGGTCGATATCCCGGTCCAGGGGTAGCTGTACGCGCGGCCCGGGTCCCAGTCGGGGCTGCGGAACTGCGGGGAGAGGTGGGCGAAGGCGTGCGGGAGGCGGGAGGCGTCCAGCTTCTGCGCCCAGCCGAGCCGGATCATGCGGGCGGCGAGCCAGTCGGTGACGACGATCAGGTCACGGCCGGTCTCCTGGCCGGCCGCGAGCTGCGGGCGGATCTTGCCGAAGAACTCGACGTTGTCGTTGACGTCCTCGGTGTACGTGACCCCGATCCCGGTCCGGCGGGTGAACTCCTCCAGGGTCGGACGGGACTTCTCGTCCTCACCGGTGTCCATGTACTCGGTCCAGTTGGAGAAGACGACCTCCTTCTCCTGTTCCGAGCGGTCGTCGGAGGCCGCCGCCGTGGACTCGCGCCGGGCGGGCGGGATGCCGCAGGCGGTGAGGACGGACAGGCCGCCGAGGGTGAGTGCCCCGGCCCCGCCGGCCCGCAGCAGCGAGCGGCGGGTGAGGGCGCCCCGGCCGCCGGTGAGGCTGCGCCGCATCGCGGCGCGTCGCGCCCCCGAGAGGCGGTCGGGCTCGAACTGCTCCATGCGCTGTGCCCTTTCGGAGATGGGTGCGCCACCGGTGAGGCGGCCTGATGCCACGCGGCAGAGGCCGCGCGCCGTCAGGCGCGGTCCCCGAAGACCGTGCGGTGCCAGTCCTTCGCGGCGACTGCGGTGTTGTCGAACATCACATGCTTGACCTGCGTGTATTCCTCGAAGGAATAGGTGCTCATGTCCTTGCCGAAGCCGCTCGCCTTGTAGCCCCCGTGGGGCATCTCGCTGATGATCGGGACGTGGTCGTTGACCCAGACGCAGCCCGCCTTCAGCTCGCGGGTGGCGCGGTTCGCCCGGTAGACGTCACGGCTCCAGGCGGAGGCGGCGAGTCCGTACGGGGTGTCGTTGGCCAGCGCGATGCCCTCGTCGTCGGTGTCGAAGGGCAGGACGGCGAGGACCGGGCCGAAGATCTCGCACTGGACGACCTCGCTGTCCTGGGCCGCCCCGGTGATGAGGGTGGGCCGGTAGTAGGCGCCCGCCTCCAGCTCGCCGCCGGGGGCCTCGCCGCCGGTGACGACGGTGGCGTACGCGCGGGCCCGCTCGACGAAGGCGGCGACCCGGTCGCGGTGGGCGTGGGAGACGAGCGGGCCGAGGTCGGTGCCGGGGGCGAAGGGGTCGCCCACGCGGACGGTCTCCATCAGCTCGGCGACGCGGGCGACGAAGGCGTCGTGCAGGGGCCGCTGGACGTAGGCGCGGGTGGCGGCGGTGCAGTCCTGGCCGCTGTTGATGAGGCAGGCGGCGACGGCCCCGTGCGCGGCGGCCTCCAGGTCGGCGTCGTCGAAGACGAGGAAGGGCGCCTTGCCGCCGAGCTCCAGGTGGAGCCGTTTGACGGTGGCGGTGGCGATCTCGGCGACCCGCCTGCCGACGGCGGTGGAGCCGGTGAAGGAGGTCATCACCACGTCCGGGTGGCCCACCAGGTGCTCGCCCGCGTCCCGCCCGGCGCCGGTGACGATGTTGACCACGCCGTCGGGCAGCCCCGCCTCCGTGGCCGCCCGCGCGAACATCAGGGAGGTCAGCGGGGTGAGTTCGGCGGGCTTGAGGACGATCGTGTTGCCCGCGGCGATCGCCGGGAGGATCTTCCAGGCGGCCATCTGGAGCGGATAGTTCCAGGGTGCGATCGAGCCGATCACCCCGATGGCCTCGCGGCGTACGTAGGAGGTGTGGTCGCCGGAGTACTCGGCCGCCGCCTGCCCCTGGAGGTGGCGCGCGGCCCCGGCGAAGAAGGCGGTGTTGTCGACGGTCCCCGGCACGTCGAACTCCGTGGACAGTTTCAGCGGCTTCCCGCACTGGAGGGACTCGGCGTACGCGAAGTCCCCGGCCTGCCCGGCCAGTACGGCGGCCAGCCGGTGCAGGGCGTCCGACCGCTCCCCGGGGGTGGCGGCCGACCAGGCCGGGAAGGCGCGGACGGCGGCGGCGACGGCTTCGTCGACGTCCGCGGTGCCCGCGAGTTCGTAGGTGAGCACCTCGCGGCCGGTCGCGGGATCGACGACGGTGTGCGACCGCCCCGAGGTGCCGGACCGGAGCCGGCCGTCGATGTACTGCGCGCCGTCCGCGAAGCGGTCCCTGACCTGGAAGCGGTTGCCCATCACGCTCTCACGTTCTCCGTAGCCACAGTTCGAGCTACCGCTCGAATTGAGTGCCGATCCTGACAGAGGTGTCCTCCCCCGCCAAGGGATTCCGTTGTTGCCTTTTGATTACGCGACGAAATCGGTCGACCATATGTCGAGGCACATGCGAAATCCCGTACGAAGTGTCCGTGGCGACTGCCAGACTCGCGTGCATGGAGACGATCGACGAGCTGATCAAGCAGGTCAACCGGGGTGAGCGAGTGAAGTTCCTGCCGTTCTGGGGTCACCGTCCACGGGCGGACGGCGCGCTGGGCACGGGCTGTCTGAGCCAGTGGTGGCCATCCGCCTTCACTGTGGGTGAGGTGCGTTATGCCACGGCGGAGCACTGGATGATGGCCGCCAAGGCCCGGCTGTTCGGGGACGCCGAGGCGGAGCGCGCGGCGCTGGGGGCGGGGAATCCGGGGGCGGCGAAGGCTGCCGGGCGGCGGGTGCGCGGCTTCGACGAGGCGATATGGGTGCGGGAGCGGTCCGCGATCGTGGTGGCGGGCAGTGTCCACAAGTTCGGCTCCGACCCGGCGCTGCGCGCCTACCTGCTGGCCACCGGGGACCGGGTGCTGGTCGAGGCGAGCCCGCTGGACCGCGTCTGGGGCATCGGCCTGGCGGCCGACGACGAGCGCGTCCGGGACCCGGCCCGCTGGCGCGGGCCGAACCTGCTGGGCTTCGCGCTGATGGAGGCCCGCGCACGGCTGCGGGCGGACCCCGCCTGAGCCTGCGGCGGGCACACGGGCACACGGGCACGCTGGACACCGGCACGGGCGCGGGCGCGGACCCGGCGTCACGTCACGGGCGCGGTCCGGCCACCGCTCCCCGGGCCCTTGCCCGCCGCGCCCGCTCCCCCGCCGGTGTCAGCGTCCCGTCACCTCACGTCCCGGAGGGTATCTGCAGGACCGAGGACGGGGCGTCGTACCCGGAGTCGTCCAGCGGGCCGCGGTCCATGAGACCGATGAGGACGACCACGGTCATCAGGGCGCCCAGCACGATGCCGACCGCACCCAGGATGATGCCGGCCAGCGCCATCCCGCCGTTGGTGGACTCGCCCCGGTTCGCCTTGCCCTTGCCGAGCGCCCCGAAGACCACCGCCCCGATGCCGAGCGCCGTCGCGAAGACGGCGGCGGAGCACCCGACGACGGCGAGGATGCCGAGGACGAGCGAGGTGACCCCGAAGCCGTTGCTCGGCCGGTCGTGGACCGGATAGGGGGCCTGGCCCGGGTACCCCGGATATCCGTACCCCTGCGGGACGGACGGCCCGCCCGGATGCCCGTACGCGGTCACGGGCGGCGGCGGTACGGGCCCGGGGGGCGCCGGGTGCGGCAGCGGCGCGGGCGGGACCGGGGCCCCACCGGGCCCGGGTACCGGCGGCGGCCCGGACACCGGCGGGACGCCTCCCGCCGGCCCCGGAGCGGGCACGGGCGGCCCGTAACCCGGCGGCGGGGACGGAACGGCGGGTATGCCCGGCGCACCCGGGGTGCCCGGCGCGCCCTGCTGTTTGCCCTGATCCACCGGCGGCGCCCACGGATCGGTCGGCTCGGGGCTGTGATCGGTCATGAGGCGCCCCCCTCTCGTACAGCCATGCTATGCGCTGCCACCGACCGTCACGGGGCTGCCTACGATGAGGCCCCGACCGACCGCACCCGCGCCCCCCGGAGGCACTGACATGACCGACCTGCACCCCTTCATCGCGGGGCTGCCCAAGGCCGAACTCCACGTCCACCACGTCGGCTCGGCCTCCCCGCGCATCGTGGCCGAACTGGCCTCCCGCCACCCCGACTCGAAGGTCCCCACCGACCCCGAGGCGCTCGCCGACTACTTCACCTTCACCGACTTCGCGCACTTCATCGAGGTCTACCTCTCCGTCGTGGACCTGGTCCGCACCCCCGACGACGTCCGCCACCTCACCTTCGAGGTGGCCCGCGACATGGCCCGGCAGAACATCCGCTACGCCGAGCTGACCGTCACCCCGTACTCCTCCACCAGCCGCGGGATCGAGGAGAAGGCGTTCATGGCGGCCATCGAGGACGCCCGCAAGGCCGCCGAGAGCGAGCTCGGCGTCATCCTGCGCTGGTGCTTCGACATCCCGGGCGAGGCCGGTCTGGAGGCCGCCGCCGAGACGGCCCGGCTCGCCGTCGACCTGCGCCCCGAGGGCCTGGTCTCCTTCGGTCTCGGCGGCCCCGAGATCGGGGTCCCGCGCCCGCAGTTCAAGCCGTACTTCGACCGGGCGCGCGCCGCCGGACTGCACAGCGTCCCGCACGCCGGGGAGACCACCGGCCCGGAGACCGTCTGGGACGCCGTCCGCGAGCTGGGCGCCGAGCGCATCGGCCACGGCACCAGCGCCGTACGCGACCCGGAGCTGCTGGCGTACCTGGCCGAGCACCGCATCGCGCTGGAGGTCTGCCCGACCTCCAACCTCGCCACCCGCGCGGTCGCCGACCTCGACGAGCACCCGGTCAAGGAGATGGTCGCGGCGGGCGTGCTCGTCACCATCAACAGCGACGACCCGCCGATGTTCGGCTCCGACCTCAACAACGAGTACGCGGTCGCCGCCCGTCTCCTCGGCCTGGACGAGCGCGGTCTCGCGCGGCTCGCGAAGAACGCCGTCGAGGCGTCCTTCCTGGACCCGGCGGGCAAGGCGGCGCTCGCCGCGGAGATCGACGCGTACACCGACACGTGGCTCGCGCGCTGAATTCCCTTGATCCCTCCGGCCCCTGAGAATGGGGGCCATGCGCACCCTGACTGCCGTCGGCCACCGCGGCGATCCCTACCGTGTCCGTGAGAACACCCTGCCCTCGATCCGCTCCGCCTTCGCCCGGGGGGCGGACGCGGTCGAGATCGACGTCCGGCTGACCCGGGACGGGGTGCCGGTCCTCCTCCACGACGAGACGCTCCAGCGGCTGTGGGGCCATGACGTGCGGCTCGACGCCGTCACTGCCCCGCAGCTCAGGGAGATGACGGGCGGCGGGGTCCCGGAGCTGCGCGAGGCGCTGGCGGCGGGCGGCGGGGGCCGGCTGATGATCGACCTGCCGGGCGCCACGCCCGGGGCGGTGCGGGCCGTCGTCGGCGTGGTCCGCGAGTGCGGGGCGCGCGAGCGCGTGTACTACTGCGCGGGCCCCGCCACCGTGCTGGCGGTCCGCGCCGCCGATCCGGGCGCGGAGATCGCGCTGACCTGGACCACGCTGTCGCCGCCGCGCCGGGTGCTGACCGACGCGGTGGCCCCGCGCTGGCTCAACTACCGCTTCGGCCTGGTCGGCCGGGAGCTGACGGACGCCCTGCACCGGGACGGCCTGCTGGTCTCGGCCTGGACGGCGGACACCAAGCGGACGATGCGGGCCCTCGTCGCGGCCGGGGTGGACTCGATCACCACGAACCGGGTGGACGCGCTGATCGCCGTCCGGTCCCGGCCCGCCAGGTGATACGCGCCCTCGGGGCCGCCCCGGGGGGCTCCCTGAGGGCCTCCCTGGGGGAGCGGTTCCGGCGGGCCCGGCCGCGGGCCGTGGACCTGGGGCTCACGGCGCTCGTCCAGGCCGCCTCCACCATGCCTTTCGTGCTCCCCCGGGCGGCGGGCGCGTCGGACCCGAGCTGGACGGCGTACGGGGTGACCGCGCTCGGGGTGCTGCCGCTGCTGTGGCGCACGCGGGCACCGGTCGCGGTGCTGACGGCGGTCGTACTGGCGGGCTTCGCCTACAACCTGGGGCTCGACGGGCCGGGGCAGCCGCTGCCGTACGCGGCACTGGTCGCCTTCTACACGGTGGCGGTGCGGTGCCCGGGCCGGGTGCGGGCGGTGGTGTCGGTGTGCGGGAGCGTGGCCGCCGTGCCGGCCGTCGTCTGGAACACCGGGACGGCGCGGGAGCTGTTCTTCACGCTCTTCGTCCTGGGCGCGGCGTACGTGTTCGGGCGGTTGCAGTACACCCGGCAGGCGTACACGGCGGCGGTGGAGGACCGGGCGGCGCAGCTGGAGCGCGCCAACCGGGTCGAGGCGGAGCAGGCGGCGGCGCGGGAACGGGCCCGGATCGCGCGGGAGATGCACGACATCCTCTCGCACGCGGTCAGCCTCATGATCGTGCAGGCCGAGGCCGGTCCGGTGGCGGTGCGGCGGGCACCGGACCGGGCCGAGGCGGCCTTCGAGGCCATCTCGGAGACCGGCCGGGACGCGATGGCCCAGTTGCGCACGATGCTCGGGGTGCTGCGGGACGACGGCCCGGCCCCGGGCGGCGGCGCGGGAACGGGCCCGGCGGATACGGGCGCGGGTCCGGCGGACGCGGGGGCGGCGGGCGCGGGTCCGGGTCCGGCGGCGCCTGGGCGGCCGGGCTCCGCGCCGCGCGCGCCGCAGCCGGGCGTGGCGGCGCTGCCCGCGCTCCTGGACCGGGTGCGGCGGGGCGGGCCCGGGGTCTCGTACGAGCGGCGGGGCACGGTGCGTCCGCTGGCGGCGACGGCCGACACGACGGCCTACCGGGTGGTGCAGGAGGCCCTGACCAATGTGGTCCGGCACGCGCGGGCCCGGGAGGTCGCGGTGGTGCTCGACTACGGGCCGGACACGCTCACGGTGACGGTCACGGACGACGGAAGGGGACCTTCCGCGCACGACGGCGCCACGGGCGGACGCCGGGGCGGGGGCGGGGGACACGGGCTGGCCGGCATCCGGGAACGGGCCGCCGCGCACGGCGGTACGGCGGAGGCCGGACCGGGGCCGGACGGCCGCGGCTTCCGGGTGCGGGCGGTCCTTGTAACCTCGCCGCTGGAGGTGGGCAATTGACGATCCGTGTGGTGGTCGCCGACGACCAGGAGCTGGTCCGCAGCGGCTTCGCGATGATCCTGGACGCGCAGGAGGACATCGAGGTCGTGGCGGAGGCCGGGGACGGCGCGGCGGCCGTGGCGGCGGTCCGCCGCCTCGCGCCCGATGTGGCCCTGCTGGACATCCGGATGCCGGTCCTGGACGGGATCGAGGCGTGCCGGACGATCTTCGGCCGGGAGCGCGTGCCGCACGGTCATGCTGACCACCTTCGACTCGGACGCGTACGTGTACGAGGCGCTGCACGCGGGCGCGAGCGGGTTCCTGCTGAAGGACGTGCGGCGCGACGACCTGGTCCACGCGGTACGGGTGGTGGCGGCGGGCGAGTCGCTGCTGGCGCCCTCGGTGGCGCGACGGCTGATCGAGGAGTACACGGCGGCGACGGCGCGGCCCCCGGCGGGGGAGGCAGCGGCGACGGCGGCGCGGGCGGAGGCGGAGGCAGCGGCGGCGCGGCGGCTGGGGTCGCTGACCGCGCGGGAGCGGGAGACGCTGCTGCACCTGGGCCGGGGGCTGTCGAACGCGGAGATCGCCGCCGCGCTGGTGGTGAGCGGGCACACGGTCAAGTCGCATGTGGGCCAGGTGCTGGCGAAGCTGGGGCTGCGGGACCGGGTCCAGGCGGTGATCTGCGCGTACGAGACGGGTCTGATCGCGGCCGGGGTGGGGCCGGGTGCGGTAGTGGGGGCGGGTACTCCCTCCCGGGAGTGAGGTGCGGCGTGTCGCCTCCCTCGCGGGAGGGAGTTGTCGTACCGCTGAAGACCCCTCTTCCCGGGGATTCGCGAGTACCCCGGCGCCCAGCAGCATGGAGATCACCGGGCGGTGGTCGTCCGGAGCTCGCACAGGGGGTCCCGTCATGAACGCTCGCACGCGCACGCTGATCGCCGCCGCTCTGGTCCTGGGCCTCGTGTCCGGGCCGGCCGCGGCGGCCCGCGCCGCCCCGTCGTCCGGGCCGGGCCCGGCGGGCGCCACGGCCGGTACCGCCCCGCCTGTCTTCTCCTCCCCGCCCGACGCGCAGGCCCTGGGGGCGGCGATCGCGGGGCTCGGCGCGGGGCACCGGGACGCGACGGCCGCCCTGGTCCGGGTGGGGGGCACGAGCGGCGGCTGGCAGGGCCGTTCCGGTGTCGCGGACGTGCGTACCGGGCGCGGGGCCGTCGCGGACGCCCGGTTCCGGGCGGGTTCGGTGACCAAGACCTTCACCTCGGCGGTGGTGCTCCAGCTGGCGGCCGAGGGCAAGGTCGCTCTGGACCGGCCGGTGCAGGAGTACCTGCCGGGGCTGCTGCCGGGCGGCCCTGCGGGGTTCGGACCCGTCAGTGTCCGGCAGCTGCTGAACTACACGAGCGGCATCCGGCCGGCCGACGGCCTGGGCCCCACCTTCGCGGACGAGTACGCGCACCGGTTCGAGGCGGTCGACCCGCACGCGCTGATCGCCTCGGCCGTCGCCAAGGGGCCCGCGTTCCGGCCGGGCGAGAAGCAGCGCTACCAGAACATCGACTACACGATCCTGGGCGTGCTGATCGAGAAGGTGACGGGCACGACGTACGACAGGGCCGTGACCGAACGGATCATCAGGCCGCTGGGCCTGTGCGACACCTCGTTGCCGTCCCGTACGCAGACCCGGATACCGGGGCCGCACCACCGCGGCTACCAGACGGTGGAGAAGCCCGGCGGAGGCACCGCGCTGGTCGATGTGACCGAGTGGAACTCCTCGCCCAGCTGGGCCGCCGGGGACCTCATATCGACCACGGCGGACCTGGAGCGCTTCACCGTGGCCCTGTTCGGCGGCCGGGTCGTGCCGCGGCCGCAGCTGGAGGAGATGTTCACGGTGCCCGCGGTCGCCGACTTCGAGACCGGGAAGGCGGCCGAGCACACGGCGGGGATGAAGCGGTTCGTCCTGCCGGGCGGCGCCGTGGCCTACGGCAAGACGGGCGCCCGGCACGGCTACAGCACCGTGATCGGCTCCACCCGCGACCTCTCCCGCACCCTGGTCCACTCGGTCAACGCCACGGACGCGAAGGGCCGGGAGGCGAACCCGGTGACGTCCGGCATCCTCATGGCGGCCTTCACCAGGTGACCACTCCGGCCGGGGTGGCGGGTCCGGGGCGGGCCGGGGGTGGGGCCGGGGGGGTCAGAGCCCGACGAGGGTGTTCCAGCGCCCGGCGAAGGAACGGCGTTCGGCCGAGGAGATGTCCCGGGCGACGGCGAGCCGTTCGCGCATCGCGTCGTCGGGGAAGATCAGCGGGTTCTCGGCGAGGGCGGCGGTCTCCGCGTCGCCGGAGCCGGCCAGGATCTCGCGGGCGGCCGGTACGGGGCAGACGTAGTTGACGGAGGCGGCGAGCTGCGCGGCCACCTCCGGGGCGTAGTAGTGGTCGATCAGTGCCTCGGCGTTGCTCTTGTGCCGGGCCAGGTTGGGGACGAGGAGGCTCTCGGCCCAGAGTTCGGCCCCTTCCTCGGGGACCACGAACCGGATGCCGGGGTTGTCGGCCTGGAGCTGGACGACGTCGCCGGAGTACGCCTGGCAGGCCAGGACGTCGCCCTTGCTGAGATCGGAGGTGTAGTCGTTGCCGGTGAAGCGGCGGATGTGCTTCCTGCGCACCAGGTCCTCGACCTGGTCGCACATCCGGTGGAAGTCGGACCCGGTCCACCGGGTGACGTCCACGCCGTTGCCCTGCATCAGCAGGGCGAAGGACTCGTCGAGGCCGGAGAAGAGGGTGACCCTGCCCGCCAGGTCCGGTTGCCACAGGTCCTGGACGGATCTGATCTCCCGGCCCAGGGCGTCGTGGTCGTAGGCGATGCCGGTGATCCCGCACTGCCAGGGGACGGTGTGCAGCCGTCCCTCGTCGAAGGCGGGGGAGCGCAGTTGCGGATCGAGGTGTCTGGCGACGTTGGACTGCGCCGAGCGGTCCATCCGCTGGGCCCAGCCCAGGTGCACGAAGCGGGCGGCCATCCAGTCGCTGACCACCACCAGGTCGTGGCCGGTCTCCTGGCCGTTCATCAGGGCCGGGCTGATCTTGCCGAAGAACTCGTCGTTGTCGTTGATCTCCTCGGTGTAGCGGACCCGGATGCCGGTCGCCTCCGAGAAGGCGTCCAGCGTCGGCCTGCGCTCCTCGCCGTCGTCCCCGTCGTCGGTGCTGGTGTCGATGTACAGCGGCCAGTTGGAGAAGGAGACGGTCCGGTCCCGGCCGGAGTGGTCGGGGCCTTCCCTCCGGTCCTCGGGGACGTAGGCGGCGGGCACGCCACAGCCGGCGAGGGCGGCCGTCAGGCCTGCGGCACCGAGGCCGCGCAGCGCCGCACGGCGGGAGAGGGCGAGTTCAGGCATGGGCACAGCCTCGGGGAACGCGAGGGGGCGGGCAATAGACATGTTGTCTACTGCCCGCCCCTTCGGCACCCTGCTGTGAACGGTCGGCGGCCGGGCGCCGTCAACCGTCGGACGCCGTAAGCCGTCAGCCGTCAGCCGTCAGCCGTCAGCCGTCAGCCGTCGAGCGAGGTCATCACGTGCTTGATGCGCGTGTAGTCCTCGAAGCCGTACGCGGAGAGGTCCTTGCCGTAGCCGGACTTCTTGAAGCCGCCGTGCGGCATCTCGGCGACGAGCGGGATGTGGGTGTTGATCCACACGCAGCCGAAGTCGAGGTTCTTGGACATCCGCATCGCGCGGCCGTGGTCCTTGGTCCACACGGAGGAGGCCAGGGCGAAGTCGACGCCGTTCGCGTACTCCAGGGCCTGGGCCTCGTCGGTGAAGGACTGGACGGTGATGACGGGGCCGAAGACCTCGTTCTGGATGATCTCGTCGTCCTGCTTGAGGCCGGAGACCACGGTCGGGGCGTAGAAGTAGCCCTTCTCGCCGACCCGGTGGCCGCCCGCCTCGACCTTGGCGTGGGCGGGGAGCCGCTCGATGAAGCCCGCGACCTGCTGGAGCTGGTTCGGGTTGTTCAGCGGGCCGTAGAGCACGTCCTCGTCGTCCGGCTGCCCGGTCTTCGTGTCGGCGGCGGCCTTGGCGAGGGCGGTCACGAACTCGTCGTGGACCGACTCGTGGACGAGCACGCGGGTGGCGGCGGTGCAGTCCTGTCCGGCGTTGAAGTACCCGGCGACCGCGATGTCCTCCACGGCCTTGGCCAGGTCGGCGTCCTCGAAGACCACGACCGGGGCCTTGCCGCCGAGCTCCAGGTGGACGCGCTTGACGTCCTTCGACGCGCTCTCGGCGACCTGCATGCCCGCGCGGACCGAGCCGGTGATGGAGGCCATCGCCGGGGTGGGGTGCTCGACCATGGCCCGGCCGGTCTCGCGGTCACCGCAGAGGACGTTGAAGACGCCCTTGGGCAGGACCGAGTCGATGATCTCCGCCATCAGGACGGTGGAGGCGGGGGTGGTGTCCGAGGGCTTGAGGACGACGGTGTTGCCCGCGGCGATGGCGGGCGCGAACTTCCACACGGCCATCATCATCGGGTAGTTCCACGGCGCGACCTGGGCGCAGACGCCGACCGGCTCGCGGCGGACGATGGAGGTCATGCCCTCCATGTACTCGCCGGCCGAGCGGCCCTCCAGCAGCCGGGCGGCGCCCGCGAAGAACCGGATCTGGTCCACCATCGGCGGCAGCTCCTCGCTGGCCGTGAGGCCCAGCGGCTTGCCGGTGTTCTGCGACTCGGTGGCGACGAGTTCGTCGGCGCGCGCCTCGAAGGCGTCCGCGATCTTCAGCAGGGCCCGCTGCCGCTCGGCGGGGGTGGTGTCGCGCCAGCCCGGGAAGGCGGCAGCGGCGGCGGCCATGGCGGCGTCGACGTCCGCCTGGCCGGACAGCGGGGCGGTGGCGTACGCCTCGCCGGTGGCCGGGTTGACCACCTCGGTGGTCCGCCCGTCGGCGGCGTCCTTGAACTCCCCGCCGATGTAGTTGCGCAGACGACGCAGTTCGGTGGTCACTACAGCCACTCTCCTGATCACATGTCCAAGGGTTGAGACAATTCCCCACCCTATCGCCTCGGCAGAGGCTTTCGGCAGAGCCATGACCCACGAACTACGAAATCAGTGAGATCAGAGTCCCCAGACAACGGATTTCATCGATTCAGCCTTGCGGAACAGACGACTCCTCGTGCACAGTGAGGGTGTGGTCAGTCGAAGCGCAGATTCCAGGAACAGACAACCGTCCCCTCCGGTCGACGCCGTGTCCCTGGCGATCATCGAACAACTGCAGGAGGACGGCCGCCGCCCCTACGCGGCGATCGGCAAGGCCGTCGGCCTCTCCGAAGCAGCGGTGCGCCAGCGGGTGCAGAAACTGCTCGACCAGGGCGTCATGCAGATCGTCGCCGTCACCGACCCCCTCACCGTGGGGCTGCGGCGCCAGGCGATGGTCGGGATCAACGTCGAGGGAGACCTCGACCCCGTGGCCGACGCGCTGACCGCGATGGCCGAGTGCGAGTACGTGGTGATGACCGCGGGCTCGTTCGACCTGATGGTGGAGATCGTCTGCGAGGACGACGACCACCTGCTCGAAACGATCAACAAGAAGATCCGCGCGCTCCCCGGCGTGCGATCAACCGAAAGCTTCGTCTACCTGAAGCTGAAGAAACAGACCTACATGTGGGGAACTCGATAGCCCGTGAGCCAGGACCTCTCCAAGACCGCGTACGACCACCTGTGGATGCACTTCACCCGCATGTCCTCGTACGAGAACTCCCCCGTCCCCACCATCGTCCGGGGTGAGGGCACCTACATCTGGGACGACAAGGGCAAGCGCTACCTGGACGGTCTCGCCGGACTGTTCGTGGTCAACGCGGGTCACGGCCGCAAGGAACTGGCCGAGGTCGCCTACAAGCAGGCCCAGGAACTCGCGTTCTTCCCCATCTGGTCGTACGCCCACCCCAAGGCCGTCGAGCTCGCCGAGCGCCTGGCCGGCTACGCCCCGGGCGACCTGAACAAGGTCTTCTTCACCACCGGCGGCGGCGAGGCCGTCGAGACCGCCTGGAAGCTCGCCAAGCAGTACTTCAAGCTCCAGGGCAAGCACACCAAGTACAAGGTCATCTCGCGTGCGGTCGCCTACCACGGCACCCCGCAGGGCGCCCTGTCCATCACCGGCCTGCCCGCCCTCAAGGCCCCCTTCGAGCCGCTGGTCCCCGGCGCGCGCAAGGTGGTGAACACCAACATCTACCGCGCCCCGATCTACGGCGACGACCCCGAGGCGTTCGGCCGCTGGTGCGCCGACCAGATCGAGCAGGAGATCCTCTTCGAGGGCGCCGACACCGTCGCCGCCGTCTTCCTGGAGCCGGTGCAGAACGCGGGCGGCTGCTTCCCGCCGCCGCCCGGGTACTTCCGGCGCGTCCGCGAGATCTGCGACCAGTACGACGTCCTGCTCGTCTCCGACGAGACGATCTGCGCCTTCGGCCGCCTCGGCACGATGTTCGCCTGCGACAAGTTCGACTACGTGCCGGACATGATCACCTGCGCCAAGGGCATGACCTCGGGCTACTCCCCGATCGGCGCCTGCATCATCTCGGACCGTCTCGCGGAGCCCTTCTACAAGGGCGACAACACCTTCCTGCACGGCTACACCTTCGGCGGCCACCCGGTCTCCTCGGCCGTCGCGCTGGCCAACCTCGACCTCTTCGACAAGGAGGGCCTCAACCAGCACGTGCTGGACCACGAGGACGCCTTCTTCTCGACGCTGAAGAAGCTGCACGACCTGCCGATCGTCGGCGACGTCCGCGGCAACGGCTTCTTCTACGGCATCGAGCTCGTCAAGGACAAGACCACCAAGGAGTCCTTCACGGACGAGGAGACCGAGCGCGTCCTGTACGGCTTCCTGTCCAAGGCGCTCTTCGACAACGGCCTGTACTGCCGGGCCGACGACCGCGGCGACCCGGTCATCCAGCTCGCGCCCCCGCTCATCGCGGACCAGGGCACCTTCGACGAGATCGAGGGCATCCTGCGCTCGGTGCTCACCGAGGCGTGGACCAAGCTCTGACCCCGCCCGGCCCCGCCTGATCCCGCCAGGCCCGGCCCCGTCCGGCCCCGTCGCACGGCCCGTGTCCCCCCGTTCGAGTGAGAACGCGGGGGCACGGGCCGTGTGCTGTCGGCAGACAAGACGTTCATCTCTTTTCATCTCTTTACGACACCAGTGACCGATCGGCCTCCGCCTTCGTTCCCCCGCACGGGGGAGCCGGGCTGGTCGAGTCGCGATCCGCAGTCGAACCGAAGAGGTGTACGCCATGGTGGCCCCGCCGGACAACGATGTGCTCCGGGCACGCTCCCTGCACTACTCCCACAGCGGCTCGCCCGGCCTCATCGGCGTCTGCGTCGAAGTCCGCGAGGGCGAGATCCTGGCGCTGACCGGCCCGCGCGGCAGCGGCAAGACCACCCTGCTGCGCTGCCTGTCCGGGCGGCTGCTGCCCGAGCAGGGCGAGGTCTGGTTCGACGGCGTGCCCGTCCACACCCTGGGCGCCGCCGCCCGCGAACGGCTGCGCCGCGACCGGTTCGGCTGGCTCGGCCCCGATCCGCAGCTCCTGCCCGAGCTCAAGGTCTGGGAGAACGCGGCCCTGCCGATGCTCCTCGCCGGCGCCCCGCACCGCAGCGCCAAGCGCGCCGCCTGCGCCTGGCTGGACCGCCTCGACATCGGCGCCTTCGCCCGCAAACGCCCCCGCGCCCTCAACCGGGCCGAGTGCCAGCGGGTCGCCCTGGCCCGCGCCCTGGTCAACGAGCCCGCCGTGATCTTCGCCGACGAGCCCACCGCCCCGCTGCACCGCGCCGAGCGGAGCCTGCTGCTGCGCACCCTGACCACCGCGGCCCGCTCCCACGGGATCACCGTGCTGCTCGCCACCCACGACGAGGAGACCGCCGCCGCGGCCGACCGCCGGGTCGCCCTGCTCGACGGACGGCCCGACCCGGCCGCCTCCTCCCCCGCTCCCTCCCCCGCCTCCGAGACCCAGGAGGGCCAGGCCGCGTGCTCGCTCTCCGCCTAGCCCGCGGCTCCCGGCCGCTGGTCCAGCTGCGCCGGCTGCTGGTCGCCGTCGCCGCGGCCGGCACCGGGTTCCTGCTGCTGTACGTGCTCCTGGAGGCCGTGGACCGGCCCGCCGGATCGTTCCCGAGACTGCTGTGGGCCCTGGTCCCGCTGGCCGTCACCGTCCAGTTCGCCGTCGCCGTCGCCCGGTCCGACCCCGCGACCCGGCCCCGCGAGGGGCTCGACGCCGCCGGGCTGGGACCCGTACGCCTCGCCCTGGCCGCGGCGGTCTCCACCGCCGTCGCCTGCGCCCTCGGCAGCGCCCTGGCCCTGGCCGTCTTCCTCCACCTGCGCGGAGACCTCAGCGGCCTGCCCTTCGACGGGGCCGGGGCCGCCCTGCTCCACGCGGGCCGGCCGCTGCCGGTGGCCGCCGCCCTCACCCTGCTGGCCCTGGTCCCGCTGACGGCCGCCACCGCCACCGCCCTCGCGCTGCGCCCGCGCGCACCCCTGGCCCCGCAGACCGGCCTGCCCTGGGGCATCGCGCTCACCGCGTCCGGGCTGGCCGTCGAGGCGTCCGCGGGCCGGGGCGGCGCCGGGATGCCGGCCGGCTGGGCGCTGACCGCGGTCGGACTCGCCCTCGCCGGACCGAGCCTGGCCTACGCGTGCGGAGCACTGGTCCAGGCCGTACGGCCGGGCGCGCTGCGGCTGCTGGCCGGACGGGCCCTCCAGGAGGAGGCGCCCCGGCTCGGCCCGCCGCTCGGCGTGCTGTGCGCCGTCGGCGCCGGGACCCTGGCCGCCGTGCTCCTGGGCGACCGGGACGGCCTGCGCGTCCCGCTGGGCCCGCTGACCGGGATGGCCGTCGCCCTGGTGGCGCTCTGCGCCGCCGCGACCCTGCTCGTCTCCTCCTCCGGGGTGCACCCGGCCCGCTCCGCCGCCCGCCGGGCCCTGCTCGACCTGGGCGCCCCGGCCAGGACCCTGCGGTCCGCGGCGGGTCTGCGGATCACCGCCCTGACGGCCGTGTGCGTCCCCCTCAGCTGGGCCGTGGCGCAGCTGACCTCGCTCGCGCTGACCCGCTGACCCCGCCGGCCCCGGCCCGGCCGGAAGCCTCCCGGCGACGGCGGCGACGGATCGGGCTCCGGAGGCAACTTCGCGGCCGGTTCACACGTCTGGCAGAGGTACGCACACCTGCCGGACGTGAACGGAGCCCTTGGTGCTCATTGGCCTGCTGACCGCTGTCGCGGCATCCATCTGCTACGGGACGGGGTCCGTGCTGCAAGCCGTGGGCTCGCGCCGCGCGGCCCGGATGTCCCCACCCTCCGCCGGGGTGACCGCGCACGGCGGCCCCAACCTGTCGTCCACCGCCAAGGCGGCGATGACCTGGGAGTTCATCGTCGGCACGATCCTGGACTTCGTGGGCTTCGGGCTGGGCGCGCTGGCCGCCCGGATGCTGCCGCTCTTCCTCTCCCAGACCGTGATCAGCGCCAACCTGGTGGTCACCGCCGTGCTGAGCGTGAAGATGCTGGGCATCCGGCTGACGCGCAAGGAGTGGACCTCGATCGGGGTCGTCTGCGCGGCTCTGGTGCTGCTGGCGACGGCCGCGGGCCACGAGGGCGGCCACCACGCCCCGATGTCCACGCACTGGTGGCTGCTGGGCATCACCGTCCTGCTGATCGTGGGCGGCACCGTGGCCGTCCGTCTCCTCGGCGGCCGGGCCGCGATCCTGGCGGGCCTGCTCTCGGGCCTGGGCTTCGGCGCGCTGGGTGTCGGCGTCCGCATCCTGGACGGCGTCGAACCCTTCCACCTCCCCACCCTCCTCGCCGACCCGGCGCTCTACGCCATCCTGCTGGCCGGGAGCGGCGGCATGTACCTCCACACCGTCGCCCTCCAGATCGGCTCGGTGAACGGCGCGACCGCCGCCCTGGTCGTCGGCGAGACGGTCCTGCCGGGCGCGATCGGTGTCCTGCTGCTGGGCGACGCCTCCCGCCCGGGGCTGGCCTGGCTGGCGGTGCTGGGCTTCGTCCTGGCGGTGGCGGGCGCCGTCGCCGTGGCCTGGTACGGCAAGCACGAGGCCGCCGGACCACCCGGACCCGACCCCGGCCCGGACCCCGACCCGGTTCCGGCGGACGGGGCGGCCCTGTCCTCGACGTAGGCCCGGCCGGGCCCGGTGCTGACACCGGTGCCGGTGCCACGACCGGAAAGGTCCACCGGCCGCGGCACCGGGCGGCTCAGGCCGCCGGGAGGACGACCACCTCGGCCGGGGCGAAGGCCACCGCGACGCGGTCCCCCCGGGAGGGGGCCCCGGCCGGGGCGCACTCCGCCTCCAGCACCGGCCCCGACTCCGGGCGCAGCCGCAGCGCGACATGGCTGCCGCGGAAGGTGCGGGCCACCACCTCGCAGGCCAGGCCGGCCGTCCCGAGCACCACCCCGGCGGGCCGGATCAGGACCCGCTGCTCCCCCTCGGGGGAGCCGGCCGGCACCGGGACCCCGCCCCACGGGGTGACCGCGACGCCCCTCGACACCCGCGCCGGGACCACGTTCTCGAAGCCCAGGAACCGCGCCACGAACTCCGAGGCCGGCCGCTGCCACACCTCCAGCGGGGTGCCGGCCTGCGCGATCCGCCCGCCGCGCATCACCACCACCCGGTCGGCCAGCGCGAACGCCTCGCCCTGGTCGTGGGTGACGGCCAGCACCGTGGTGCCCAGCCGGGAGAACAGCTCCCGCAACTCCACCACCAGCCGCTCCCGCAGCCTCCGGTCCAGTTGCCCCAGCGGTTCGTCCAGCATCAGCAGCCGCGGCGAGGGCGCCAGCGCCCGGGCCAGCGCCACCCGCTGCTGCTCGCCGCCGGAGAGCGAGGCCACCGCCCGGCCCCCGGCCCCGGGAAGCCCGACCAGCTCCAGCAGCTCCGCGACCCGGTCCCTGTACGACGCCCGCGCGGAGCCCCGCATCCGCAGTCCGAAGGCGACGTTCCCGGCCACGTCCCCGTGCGGGAAGAGCTGGTGGTCCTGGAACATCAGGCCCACCCCGCGCCGGTGCACGGGCACGCGCGCCTGGTCCACGCCGTCCAGCAGCACCCGGCCGTCCGAGACGGGCTGGAGCCCGGCGACGACCCGCAGCAGCGTGGACTTCCCGCTGCCGCTCGGCCCCAGGACGCACACGGTCTCGTGCGCGGCGACCGTGAGGTCCACACGGTCCAGGACGTCCACGCCCTCGCCCGCGCGCCCGCCGAAGCGGACCGAGACCCCTTCCAGCCGGAGCAGTGTCATCAGAATTCTCCCGAGGTCTTGTCGGGTCGCAGCCGCTCCAGCACCAGCAGGGACACCGCGCACACCAGCATCAGAATCGTGCTCAGGGCCATCGCCTGCCCGTAGTTCAGCTCACCGGCCCGCCCCAGCAGCCGTGCCACGGCCACCGGCAGCGTCGGCTCGTCCGGCCGCGCGATGAAGACGGTCGCGCCGAACTCCCCCAGCGAGACCGCGAAGGCGAACCCGGCCGCGACCAGCAGGGCCCGCCGCACCAGCGGCAGGTCCACCTCCCGCCACGCCCGCAGCGGGGACGCGCCGAGCACGGCCGCCGCCTCCCGCAGCCGCCCGTCCACGGCCCGCAGCACCGGCAGCATGGTCCGGACGACGAACGGCACGCCCACCAGCGCCTGCGCCAGCGGGACCAGGACCCACGAGGTCCGCAGGTCCAGCGGCGGCTCGTCCAGGGTGATCAGGAAGCCGAAGCCCACGGTGACGGCGGACACCCCGAGCGGGAGCATCAGCAGCGCGTCGAACCCGCGCGCGAAGCGGCCCCCGCGCCGGGTCAGCGCCGCCGCCGCGAGCCCTCCGATCACCAGGGCGAGGGCGGTCGCGACCAGCGCGTACCGCAGGGAGTTCCCGATCGCCTCCAGCGGCGGCACCAGGAACGTCCCGCCGCCGGCGCCCGCGTCCTGCAGTGCCCGGTAGAAGCCGAGGCCGTATCCGCCGGGGGCGTCGAAGGACCGTTCCACCAGCACCCCCAGCGGCAGGACGATCAGCAGCGCCACCGACAGCAGCACCGCGCCGAGCAGCGTGCGCTGTCCGGCGCCGCGCGGCGCGTGCGCCGTGCGCGCCGGGTCCACGAGCCGTAGCGCGGTCTCCCGTTTGCGCACGGTCCAGGCGTGCACGCCGAGGATCGCGCCGACCGCCGCGAACTGCACCATCGTCAGCACGGCGGCCGTCGGCAGGTCCAGGAACTGCGCGGTCTGCCGGTAGACCTCCACCTCCAGGGTGGAGTACGCCGGTCCGCCCAGGATCTGCACGACGCCGAAGGAGGTGAAGGTGAAGAGGAAGACCATCAGGGTGGCGGCGGCCACCGCCGGGGCCAGCGCGGGCAGCGTCACCCGGCGCCAGGCCGCGAACCGCCCCGCGCCCAGGACCCGGGCGGCCTCCTCCTGGCGCGGGTCCAGCTGTGCCCACAGCCCGCCGACCGTCCGTACGACGACCGCGTAGTTGAAGAAGACGTGCGCGAGCAGGATCGCCCAGACGGTGGTGTCCAGCCGGACCCCCCACAGGTCGTCCAGCAGCCCGCCCCGCCCGACCAGGGCCAGGAAGGCCGTGCCGACGACCACGGTGGGCAGGACGAACGGGACGGTCACCACCGCCCGCAGCACCTGTCTGCCGGGGAACTCCAAGCGCGCGAAGACGTACGCGCCGGGGAGTGCGACCAGGAGCGTGAGCGCCGTGGAGGCGAGCGCCTGCCAGGTGGTGAACCAGAGCACGCCGGCGATGTCGGGCCGGGCCAGCACCTCGCCGATCCGGCCGAACCGCCAGCCGCTCTCCGTCGTGAGCCCGCGGCCGACGATCGCGGCGACGGGGTAGGCGAAGAACAGCCCGAAGAAGGCGAGGGGCACGGCCATCAGGGCGAGCCGCACCGCGGTCGCCCGCCGCCCGCCGCCCGCCGCACCAAAACCTCCGCCGAAGCCGAAGCCGAAACCGGACCGGGAGCCGGGGCCGGGGCGGGAGCCGGGGCAGGCGCGGGGCCGGGGACCGGACGCGGGGCCCTCCGCCGCCGCGTCCGGTCCCCCCGTACCGCTCACTTCACGACGAGCGAGGTCCATGCCTTGACCCACTGCTCGCGGTTCTCGGCGATGGTCTGCGGAGCGACGTTCTCCGGCTTCTCCACGACCACGCCGTGCTGGGTGAAGAGTTCCGGCAGGACGGCGTTCTTGACCACCGGGTTCACGAACATCTTGAGCGGCAGGTCCTCCTGGAACTTCTTGCCGATCAGGAAGTCGAGGAGCGCCTTGCCGCCCTCCTCGTTCTTCGCGCCCTTCAGCAGGCCCGCGAACTCGATCTGGCGGAAGCAGGTGCCGGTGGCGACCCCGGTCGGCGCCTCGGCCGGCTGCGGGTCCGCGTACAGCACCTCGACCGGCGGGCTGGAGGCGTAGGAGACGACCAGCGGACGGTCCCCCTTGGCCTTCTTGCCGCCCGCGGAACCGGAGAAGCGCCCGTTGTACGCCTGCTCCCAGCCGTCGACGACCTCGACGCCGTTGGCCCTGAGCTTGCCCCAGTACTCCTTCCATCCCTCCTCGCCGTACTTGCCGACCGAGGCGAGCAGGAAGCCGAGGCCGGGCGAGGAGGTCGCCGGGTTCTCGGTGACCAGCAGGTTCTTGTACTCGGGCTTGATCAGGTCGTCCAGCGTCTGCGGCGGGGCGAGCTTCTTGTCGGCGAAGTACTGCTTGTCGTAGTTGACGCAGACGTCACCGGAGTCGACCGGGGTGACGCGGTGCTGCTGGTCGAGCACGTACTCCGGCTTCACCTCGCCCAGGCCCTTGGCCTCGTAGGGGACGAAGACACCGTTGTCGAGGGCGCGCGAGAGCAGCGTGTTGTCCACGCCGAAGAAGACGTCGCCGCGCGGGGAGCCCTTGGTGAGGATCTCCTGGTTCAGCGCCGTGCCGGCGTCACCGGACTTCAGCACCTTCACGGTGTAGCCGCTCTGCTGCTCGAACTCCTTGAGGACCGTGTCGCTCACGTCGAAGGAGTCGTGGGAGACGAGCGTGACGGCCTCGGGCTTCGCCGCCCCGCCGGTCTCCGCGGCCTTCTTCTCCCCGCTCCCGCAGGCGCCGAGCGTGGTGACACCCAGCGCGGTCGCGAGCAGCGCGCCCGTGAACTTCTTGGTGGTGCTCACTGTGAATTCCTCCTGGGCTGACCAGGAGAAGACGCGGCCCCGCCCCGCGCTCCGCGCGAACGGAGGCAGGGCAGGGCGCAACAACAGCTTGAGTGGTGACCGAACTTCCTACCCCGCATGACCGGGGCGAGGTTCAGAGGGTCTGCGGATGACTTACCGCACTCTCAGCGCTGTGGCGCTCCCCTGTCGGAATATGAAATTTGTTCGGGCACAGCGTACCGTGCGGCCGAATCCGATCGGTCCGGACCGGAATTACCGCTCAGACGCCGCCAGCTGACCGCAAGCGCCGTCGATCTCCTGCCCCCGGGTGTCACGGACGGTCACCGGCACGCCGTGGCGGGCGATGGCCTCGACGAACGCCTTCTCGTCCTCGGGCCGCGAGGCGGTCCACTTCGAGCCGGGCGTCGGGTTCAGCGGGATCAGGTTGACGTGCACCCGCTTGCCCTTGAGGAGCTTGCCGAGCAGGTCGCCGCGCCACGCCTGGTCGTTGATGTCGCGGATCAGGGCGTACTCGATGGAGATCCGGCGGCCGGACTTCTCGGCGTACTCCCAGGCCGCGTCGAGGACCTCGCGGACGTTCCAGCGGGTGTTGACGGGCACGAGGGTGTCGCGCAGCTCGTCGTCCGGGGCGTGCAGGGAGACGGCGAGACGGCACTTGAAGCCCTCGTCCGCGAAGCGGAGCATGGCCGGGACCAGGCCGACGGTGGAGACGGTGATGCCGCGCTGGGAGAGGCCCAGGCCGTCGGGGGCCGGGTCGGTCAGCCGGCGGATGGCGCCGACGACCCGCTTGTAGTTGGCCAGCGGCTCGCCCATGCCCATGAAGACGATGTTGGAGAGCCGGGCCGGGCCGCCGGGGACCTCGCCGTCGCGCAGCGCGCGCATGCCGTCGACGATCTGGTGCACGATCTCGGCGGTGGACAGGTTGCGGTCCAGACCCGCCTGGCCGGTGGCGCAGAAGGGACAGTTCATCCCGCAGCCCGCCTGCGAGGAGATGCACATGGTGACCCGGTCGGGGTAGCGCATCAGCACGGACTCGACGAGCGTGCCGTCGTGCAGCTTCCACAGGGTCTTGCGCGTGGTGTCGTTGTCGCAGCTGATGTGCCGCAGGACGTTCATCAGGTCCGGCAGCAGCTCCTGCTGGAGCTTCTCCCGGGAACCTGCGGGGATGTCGGTCCACTCGGCCGGGTCGTGCGTGTACCGGGCGAAGTAGTGCTGCGAGAGCTGCTTGGCCCGGAACGGCTTCTCACCGATCGCCGCGACGGCCTCACGGCGCTCCTCGGGGGTGAGGTCGGCGAGGTGCCGCGGGGGCTTCTTGGCTCCGCGGGGGGCGACGAAGGTGAGCTCTCCCGGAACGGGGGCCATGAGCGGTACTCCTCAGTATTACGAGCCCGGTGCGGGCGGGCTCCGCATCGGCGGAGCGTTGTCGACGGCACGAGCGGTGCCGGGAGACCTCACGGGTCCACCCCGAAACACGGGAAAAGCGCGCCACCGACGGGTGACGCGCTTTTCAGGATAACCCGCCCGGGTCAACCGGTGCCGACGAAGGCCGCCAGCAGCAGCCACACCACGGGCGCCGTCGGCAGCAGGGAGTCCAGCCGGTCCATGATGCCGCCGTGGCCCGGCAGCAGGGTGCCCATGTCCTTGATCCCCAGGTCCCGCTTGATCATCGACTCGCCGAGGTCGCCCAGCGTGGCGCTGACCGCGACCGCGAGCCCCAGCAGCAGGCCCTGCCACCAGGAGCCGCCGTCGATCAGGAACTCCATGCACAGCGCGCCGGCCACCATCGCGAAGGCGATCGCCCCGAACAGCCCCTCACGGGTCTTGCCGGGGCTGATGCGCGGCGCGAGCTTGTGCTTGCCGAAGCGCCAGCCGACCGCGTACGCCCCGGTGTCGCTGACCACGGTCAGGACCAGGAAGGTGATGACCCGCTGCGCACCGTCGTCCGCGGTGAGCAGCAGGGTGACGAAGGTGGCCAGGAACGGCACGTAAAAGGCGGCGAAGACGCCCGCCGTGACGTCCTTGAGGTAGTCCTCCGGCGGTTCGGTCATCCGCCAGACCAGGACCGCCAGCGCGGTCAGGGCCATGGCGACCCAGGCGCCCTCGGCCCCCTGGACGTACCCGGCGACGACCATGGCCGCGCCGCCGACGGCGAGGGGTACCAGTGGCGCCTTGATGCCCTTGCGTTCCTGGAGCCGGGAGGTCAGCTCCCACAGGCCCACGACGACCGCGACGACGACGACGCCGACGAAGACCGCCTTGACGACGAAGAGCGAGGCGAAGATCACCACGCCGAGGCCGACTCCGACCCCTATGGCGGCACGCAGATCGCGCCCCGCCCGCTTCTTCTGCGGCGGGGGCGAGGCGTCCTGCGGGGCCGGTGAGGGCGGGGGGCTGGGCATGGGCTCCTGCGGCGGCGTCTCGGCGCGGAACGGGGGGCCGCCGGCAGCGGCGGCCCCCCGATCGCGTGCGTCCCGGTCGTCGAAATCACGGCCGGCGGCATCGGGCACGATGGGCATGGGCCGAGTGTGCGGGCCCACCAGCGCATCGTATGCGGGACCCGCCGCAACCGGCTCCACGGCCCAGGAAGAGTCGTTCATCAGACCTCGAGGAGCTCGGCTTCCTTGTGCTTCAGCAGCTCGTCCACCTGCGCGACGTACTTCGTGGTGGTGTCGTCGAGCTCCTTCTCCGCGCGGCGCACCTCGTCCTCGCCCGCCTCCTTGTCCTTGACGAGCTTGTCAAGGGCGTCCTTCGCCTTGCGGCGGACGGCGCGGAGCGAGATCTTGGAGTCCTCGGCCTTGGTGCGGGCGACCTTGATGTACTCCTTGCGGCGGTCCTGCGTCAGCTCGGGGAAGTTCACCCGGATGATGCTGCCGTCGTTGCTCGGGTTGACACCGAGGTCGGAGTCGCGGATGGCCTGTTCGATGTTGCGCAGGGCGCTCTTGTCGAACGGGGTCACGATCGCCATGCGCGGCTCGGGCACCGAGAAGGAGGCGAGCTGGTTGATGGGCGTGATGGCGCCGTAGTAGTCCGCCACGATCTTGTTGAACATCGCCGGGTGCGCACGACCGGTGCGAATCGCGGCGAAGTCTTCCTTGGCGACGACGACGGCCTTTTCCATCTTCTCCTCGGCCTCGAGGAGGATCTCTTCGGTCACCACGTGCTCCTGCATGTCTTGAGTGGATGGTTCAGGCTGGCGGGGCGGGCTCGGCCGCGAGGGTCCGGCCCGGCAACGGCGTGCTCAGTCCCGGGTTCCCTGGTCGCTGACGAGCGTGCCGATCTTCTCACCCTTGACGGCGCGGGCGATGTTGCCCTCGGCGAGCAGCTCGAAGACGAGGATCGGCAGCTTGTTGTCGCGGCACAGCGTGATGGCGGTGGCGTCGGCGACCTTGAGGTCGCGGGAGAGCACCTCGCTGTACTCCAGCGCGTCGAACTTCACCGCGTCCGGGTTCTTCTTCGGGTCGGAGTCGTAGACCCCGTCGACACCGTTCTTGCCCATGAGCAGGGCCTCGGCGTCGATCTCCAGGGCACGCTGGGCGGCCGTGGTGTCGGTGGAGAAGTACGGCATGCCCATACCGGCGCCGAAGATGACGACGCGTCCCTTCTCCAGGTGGCGCACGGCACGCAGCGGGATGTACGGCTCCGCGACCTGGCCCATGGTGATGGCGGTCTGGACGCGGGAGTCGATGCCCTCCTTCTCCAGGAAGTCCTGGAGGGCGAGGCAGTTCATGACGGTGCCGAGCATGCCCATGTAGTCGGACCGGGCCCGGTCCATGCCGCGCTGCTGGAGCTCGGCGCCGCGGAAGAAGTTGCCGCCGCCGATCACGACGGCGATCTCCGCGCCGTCGCGGACCACCGCGGCGATCTCACGCGCGATGGCGTGGACGACATCGGGATCGACGCCCAGTCCTCCGCCGCCGGAGAAGGCTTCGCCCGACAGCTTCAGCATGAAGCGGCGGCCCTTCTCCTGCTGGTCGCTCTTGTCGTCGGATGCGGTGTGGGGGGCCACGCCCTGATTCATGGAGATCTCCTCGTGCACATACGAAGAAGGCCATTGCCGGTGGGTCCTCGCGGTTCCCTCTACGGCAATGGCCTCCTCGTCAGATCTGCGGTCGTCCTGCGCGAGCGCGGACGACTGCCTCAGACCCTACCGGGGTCCGGTGTCCGTCGTGTACGGACGGACTTCAGATGCCGACCTTGATGCGGCTGAAGCGCACCAGGGTGACACCGGCCTCGTCCAGAACCTTCTGGACGGACTTCTTGTTGTCCAGCGCGTACGGCTGGCCCAGGAGCGTGACGTCCTTGAAGAAGCCGTTGATGCGGCCTTCGACGATCTTCGGGAGGGCGGCCTCGGGCTTGCCCTCGGCGCGGGTGACCTCCTCGGCGATGCGACGCTCGGACTCGACCTTCTCGGCCGGGACGTCTTCCTTGGACAGCCACTGCGGGGCGAACGCGGCGATGTGCTGCGCGACGCCGCGGGCGACCTCGGCGTTCTCCTTGTCGAGCTCGACGAGGACACCGATCTGGAACGGCAGGTCGGGCATCGTGCGGTGCATGTACGACGCGACGTAACCGCCGGTGAACTGCGCGAAGCGGTCCAGGACGATCTTCTCGCCGAGGTTGGCGTTGGCCTCGTCCACGAACGCCTGGACGGTCTTGCCGGCCTCGATCTCGGACGCCAGCAGCGCCTCGATGTCCGCCGGGGAGGTGGCGGCGACGTGGGCGGCCAGCTGGTTGGCGACGTCCAGGAACTTGTCACCCTTGGCGACGAAGTCCGTCTCGCACTTCAGCTCGACGATGACACCGGTGGTGTGGTCATCGGAGATGAGGGAGACGACGGCGCCGTTCTCGGCAGAACGGCCCTCGCGCTTGGCGACGCCCTTCTGACCCTTGATACGGAGCGCTTCCATGGCCTTGTCGACGTCACCGTCGGCCTCGACCAGCGCGTTCTTGCAGTCCATCATGCCGGCGCCGGTGAGCTCGCGGAGCTTCTTGACGTCAGCGGCGGTGTAGTTCGCCATGAGTCTGTGATTCTCTCTCGAAGTCGTAGATCTACGGGTCAACGGCGGGGGAGGCGCGCTCGTGGCGCGGCTCCCCCGCCGTCATCGTCCGTGCTGGGAGTGCCCGGCGGGTGAACGCCGGGCACTCTCAGTGGGTCAGGCCTGCTCGGCGTCGGCGGCCGGGGCCTCGACGACAGCCTCGGCGTCGGCGGCCGGAGCCTCGACCGCGGGGGTCTCGACAGCCTCGGCCTCGACGGCGGGGGTCTCGACGGCGGGGGTCTCGACGACAGCCTCGGCGTCGTCGGCCTTCTTCTCGCCCTCGAGCAGGTCGCGCTCCCACTCGGCGAGCGGCTCGGCGACGGCCTTCTCGCCCGGCTTCGAGTCACCGGTCGCGGCACCGGAACGGGCGATGAGGCCCTCGGCGACGGCGTCGGCGATCACGCGGGTGAGCAGGGTGACGGAGCGGATCGCGTCGTCGTTGCCCGGAATCTTGTAGTCGACCTCGTCGGGGTCGCAGTTGGTGTCGAGGATCGCGACGACCGGGATGTGGAGCTTGCGCGCCTCACCGACGGCGATGTGCTCCTTCTTGGTGTCGACGATCCAGACGGCGCTGGGGACCTTCGACATCTCGCGGATACCACCGAGGGTCTTCTCCAGCTTGGTCTTCTCGCGGGAGAGGACCAGGAGCTCCTTCTTGGTGAGACCCGAGGCGGCGACGTCCTCGAAGTCGATCGCCTCAAGCTCCTTCAGACGCTGGAGGCGCTTGTAGACGGTGGAGAAGTTGGTGAGCATGCCACCCAGCCAGCGCTGGTTGACGTACGGCATGCCGACGCGCGTCGCCTGCTCGGCGATGGCCTCCTGGGCCTGCTTCTTCGTACCGACGAACATGATGGAGCCGCCGTGGGCGACGGTCTCCTTGACGAACTCGTAGGCGCGGTCGATGTACGACAGCGACTGGAGCAGGTCGATGATGTAGATGCCGTTGCGCTCGGTGAAGATGAAGCGCTTCATCTTCGGGTTCCAGCGACGGGTCTGGTGACCGAAGTGGACGCCGCTTTCCAGCAGCTCCCGCATCGTGACGACGGCCATGGCCATCTCCTTGGTTTCTCGGTTTGGTTCCTGACGCCCCGCCGCGTCCTGCCCCTTGAGGGACCGAGAAACGCTTCCACCTGGCCGTTTCGGGCTGGTGCCGGGGCGTGCGAAGTCGACCCGGTGACCCGGATCGCCACAAGAAGTGTACGGGACCCGGCGGTGTGCCGGGTGACGCGTTTGTCCACAGTCCGCCCGCTGTCCACAGGCTCCGGCGCGCTCCGCGCACGGGCGGGACCCTGTGGTCCATGACGACACTGCTGCTCACCCTGTTGCTGGCCCTGGCCCAGGCGGCCGTCCCCGGGTTCCGTCCGCTGCCCCCGCCCCTGTCGGTGGCGCGCTGGTGGGACCCGCCCCCGACCCCTTACGCGGCGGGGCACCGCGGTGTGGACCTGCGGGCCCCGGTGGGCGCGGAGATCCGGGCGGTCGCCGACGGCCGGGTCCACCACGCCGGCCCGGTCGCGGGGCGCGGGGTCCTCTCCCTCACCCTGGCGAACGGCCTGCGCACCACGTACGAGCCGGTCCGCCCGCTGGTCGCGGAGGGCGAGCCGGTCACGGCGGGCCAGGTGGTCGCGGTCCTGACGGAGGGCTCCCACTGTCCGGGCCCCTGCCTCCACTGGGGGCTCCTGGCGGGCACCACCTACCTGAACCCGCTGACCCTCCTCCCCCGCCCGGTCCCCCGCCTGCTGCCCCTCTCCGAACCGGAGCCGTGACACCAACCAGCACCACCCCGCACGGGAAGGCGGAGGGGAGGGCGGCGGGGGCGGGGGCGGGGGGGGCGGGGGGCGGGGGGGGAGAGAACACCGGCGGAACCGACAACGGAACCGGAGCCAGGATTCTGGGTCCGGATTCCGGATTCCGGATTCGGGCGGCTCAGCCCTGGACGCCGCGCAGGGCCATGGCGACGGCGGCGTCCGTCACGACCGCCGGGTCCTCGGCCGTCCCCAGCTCGATGCGCCGGACGGCCGCGTCCACCACACCCTGCAACAGCATCGCGGCGAGCCTCGGCTCGCTCTGCCCCAGTGCGCTCAGCGCCTCGACGATCATCGCCACCAGGCCGCCGTGGGCGGCGCGGATCTTCTCCCGCGCCCCGGCGTCGAGCTCGCCGGCCGAGATGGCCACCACCGCCCGGTGCCGCCGGTCCCCCACCAGCCCGAGCTGGCTGCGCACGTACGCCTCGATCTTCGCCTCCGGCGACGGCGCCTGCTCCATCGCCACCTCGATCTCGGCCGCCCACACGGGGAAGTCCACCGCGCACAGCTCCTCGACCACCGCCGCGCGGGACCGGAAGTACTCGTAGACGGAGGACCGGGCGAGCCCGGTCCGCTCCGCGAGGGCGGGGAAGGTCAGCGCTTCCGTCCCGCCTTCGGACAGCAGGGAACGCGCGGCGTCCAAGAGGGCGCCGCGCTGCATCGACCGGTGCTCGGCCACGGAGGCCGCTCGAATCCTGGGCACGCGTCCACTCTACGGAGGTTCCGCAAGTCCCTGGCAGCCCTGTGGGCCTACCGTCCGACGTCCGCCAGTTTCGCCCGCAACTGGAGCACCGACTTGGTGTGGATCTGGCTCACCCGGCTCTCGGTGACGCCCAGGACGTTGCCGATCTCGGCCAGGGTCAGGCCCTCGTAGTAGTAGAGGGTCACCACCGTCTTCTCCCGCTCGGGCAGGGTGTTGATGGCCCGGGCCAGCAGCCTTCGCAGCTCGCGGTCCTCGGCCACCTCCACCGGGTCGTCGGCGGCGGTGTCCTCCAGGGTGTCCATCAGCGAGAGCCGGTCGCCGCCCTCCCCGCCGACGTGCAGCAGCTCTTCCAGGGCGACCACATTGGCCAGCGACAACTGGCTGAAGACCGTGTGGAGATCCTCCACGGCGATCCCCATCTCTCCGGCCACCTCTCCCTCGGTCGGGGTGCGCCGCAGTTGCGCTTCCAGCGTGGCGTAGGCCCGCTCCACCGCTCGCGCCTTCTGCCGGACGGAGCGGGGAATCCAGTCCAGCGCCCGCAGTTCGTCGATCATCGCCCCGCGGATGCGGGTGATCGCGTAGGTCTCGAACTTGATGGACCGTTCGATGTCGAACTTCTCGATGGCGTCGATCAGTCCGAAGACCCCGGAGGAGACGAAGTCGGCCTGCTCCACATTGGGCGGCAGCCCCACACTGACCCGGCCGGCGACGTACTTCACCAACGGCGAGTAGTGCAGGATCAACTGCTCCCGCAGCCGCTCGTCACCCGAGTCCTTGTACGAGCGCCACAGCACCTCCAGCGACGAGGGCTCGGGGGGCCGCGCACTGCCACGGGCAGCGGGGGGCAGCGCGGCGCGGTCGGACCCTGAGGTGTGCTGGGGCATGCTTCGCCTTTGCCGGAGCCGGATTCCTTGGGAGCGTAGCGTGACGGAAGTGTCGCGGTGCGCGAAGAGTACGGGATGGCACGGGGCCCCGAGGGCGTCCCGACCCGCGTGTGCGGCCCGGGACCGGCGCCTGGCGCACGGTCCCGGCGACTGCCACCGGGAAGACCGCGTCTCTCATCGGCTTCACTCTTTCACCGGAACGCCCCAGGTCAATGACCGCCTCGCCGGGCGGCGCCGGTTTACCTGCCCCCTTCCGGCGTTTGTCTGCTCAACTGCCAGCCGTCGCCCTGCCGTTCGACGAACCCCAGAGAGTGAAGTTCGTACAGTCTGCCGATGACTTCATCGGTGCTGGTGCCGGAGGCAAGTGCCACCGCCTCCGGGTCCGCGGGCCGGCCCGCCGGGAGTGCTTCGAGGACTCGGGCCGCCTCCGGGTCGAGGAGGTCCCGGGCGAGCACCGGACCGTGCCGCTCGGGGGCCAGCTCTCCCATGGCGCCGACCAGTTCGACCACCTCGGCCGCGTCGGTGACCAGCTCCGCCCCGCTCCGCAGCAGTTCGTGCACCCCGGCCGAGAGTCCGCTGGTGGCGGGTCCGGGGACGCCCATGGTGAACCGCCCGAGCCGCTGGGCCCGCCGGGCGGTGACCAGCGAGCCGCTGCGGTGGGCCGCCTCCACCACCACCGTGCCCCGGGTGAGTGCGGCGATGACCCGGTTGCGCAGGACGAACCTGCTGGCGGTCGGGTGACCGCCGGGCGGCAGCTCGCCCAGGACCAGGCCCTGTCCGGCGATCCGGCCGAGGAGCCCGGCGTGTCCGCGCGGGTACGCCACGTCCACACCGCAGGCCAGCACCGCGACCGTGGCGCCGCCGGACGCGAGGGCTCCCCGGTGCGCGGCGCCGTCGATCCCGTAGGCCGCCCCGGAGACCACGACCCAGCCCCGCTCGGCGAGTCCGGCGGCCAGGGTCTGGGCCATGTGCGCGCCGTACGGGGTGCAGGCCCGGGCCCCGACCACGGCGACCGAGCGCAGGGCCCAGCTCCGCAGGTTCGGCCGGCCCCGCACCCACAGCCCGACCGGCCGGGCGTCGCCGAGGTCGTCCAGCTGGGTCGGCCACTCCGCCGATCCGGGGCAGACGAACCGTGCGCCCGAGGCGGCGGCTGCCGCCAGGTCCCGCCGGGGGTCGGCCAGCGCCGCCCGCCTGCGGTACCCGTCGAGCCGCCGCACCCCCACCCCGCCGGACCCCACCGCTCCCGGACCGGCACCGGGGCCGGGACGGGCACCGGGGCCGTCCACCGGATCAGGACCGGGGCCGGAGTCACCCCCGGCGCCGAAACCGGTCCCGGGCCCGGGGTCGGCACCGGGGTCCCGGCCGGTCAGCAGCCGTATCAGCCCGACGGCACCGAGCTCGCGCAGCCAGCGCCCGCCCTGCTCGTCCCCCGGCTCCAGCACCCGGGTCAACGCGGCCCTCGCCAGCAGCTCCGGTTCCTCGCCGCCGGTCATGACCACGGCCTCGTGGCGAGCGTCGTGGTGAGCGCCGTCCCGCGGGCGATCCCGGTCCGCAGTTCCAGCGCGACGGCCACGTCCGACGCCCCGGGCCGGTCTCCGCCCCGCAGGTCGGTCACGGTCCAGGCGACCCGCAGGACCCGGTCCAGGCCGCGCGCGGTGAGCAGCCCCCGTTCCAGGTCCCGCTCGGCCTGCGCGAGGGCCCCGGGGGCGGCCTGCCAGCGGGTGCGCAGCTCGTGCCCGGGTACTTCGGAGTTGAGCCGCCAGGGGGTGCCGGTGAGCCGGGCCCCGGCGCGGTCCCTGGCCTCCCGGACCCGGTCCGCGACCACGGCCGTGGACTCCCCCCGGTCGCCGTGGCCGAGCAGGTCGGACCGGGTGACCGGTTCGGCCTCCACCCTCAGGTCCACCCGGTCGAGCAGCGGCCCGGACAGCCGGGCCTGGTAGCGCCGGATCACCGAGGCCGGGCATTCGCAGCCCGCCCCGTGGAGCGTGTGCCGGCCGCAGGGGCACGGGTTGGCCGCGAGCTTGTGGCTATGGTTTGGAGCTGACCGTTGACCGCTGGCAGTGCCGGATGCGACTACCGGCTCTGGGCAGCATCGATGAGGATCTGCGCGATCTCCCGAAGGGGATCCCAGCGCTCGTCCAGTGGCACCTGTCCAGCTTCCGCAGCGTCAAGCAGGGCATCGATCCTCTCTTCGACGTAGCGCTTGTTCTGCAGCTCTCCCTGCCATGTGTTCACCGATTTGTTCAGCGATGTCCACTGGATGGGGACGGGATTTCCGTCAGGGCCGATGAGGCACTCCAGGCCGAAGTAGAACTCGACAGAGCATGCTCGGCCGTTGACGTCGTCCTGGCCTGGGCCCGAAGGTCCGTGGGTTGGATAAGCGCGCGCGTAGTCCAGATCGGGCAGATTGCGAGCGATGTAGTTCTTGGGAAGAGCCGGGTTGGCCAAGGTCTTCAGTGCAGCCAGTCCAGCCGCATCGTTGTCGACGAGGGCGATGACACGGTTCATCACACCTGCGGCTGCGAAGCTCCTGAGGTTGGCGACCACCCGGTCCGTCCCGCCGGCTGCCTTGGTCTCCTCAAGGTCCCAGAAGGCGAAGTAGCCAGCGATGTCGGGCCTGACGATAGGTAGCGCCCGGCCCAGGACACGGGAGTCGTACTTCCCCTCGGTGATGACGATGATGGGTCCACTGCTCGCCGTCTCATCTCGCAGCTGCTGGAGGGCCTCGGTCGAGACCGCCTCGCTGCTCTCAAAGTAGCCGGCCATGAGGAGTTGGCTCAGGTCGAGCTGTAGTACCTCATTAGGCTCCTGAGAGCTAAGGATCAGGGCAAGGAAAAGCCTCGGATCAACTGCAAGGTCATCAAAGAAGAAGTCCAGCTGCGAAACGCAAATTTCATCCAGCTCGGCCAGCTCTATGAGACCGTCCCCTACTTTCCAGTTCCCGAAGGCCTCCGCTCGCTTGAGGTAGGCCGCGATCCCCGTGTTCAGGACCTCGGCGGCAGAGACCCGATGGCAGATCTCCTGCTTGCGCTCGCGTGTGGGACGGCTGCTGAGCACCAGAAGACCGTCCTCGATGTCATCCTCGTTGACGCCTTCGAGATCCTTGATCATCTCTTGGCTGCATCGATCGGGATCGAAGCCCATCAGCTTGAGGCGAGTCATGATCGTCTGGACTGTGGTCCGGTAACCGAAGAGCTCGCGATGGTTGAAGCCCTCGAACTCGACAAGCTCGTCCCACGCTGTCTCACCACGCGCGTTGACCTCGTCGACGCGCTGAGCCCATTCGAGGTGCAGGTACTTGTCTTCCTCACGGAAGACCGTCATCAGCTTGGCGGGCGTCTCGTTCTTCCCCATCCTGATCTGTCTGTCGCCCAACATCAGGCCCCAGGTGTCCCCCATGCGCCTCTCCGATCGGTGTGCTGCGAGATCATTTGGTGCTCATAGTTTCAAACGTTGACCTTTCAGGGTCGTGGTTGCCGAGCTGGGCCGATGCGGGTGACCTTGGCGGACGCTTCCAGTGCTTGCCGTAGCTGTGCGTTCTCAGAAGCGAGGCGTTGGATCTGGGCCGCAGCAAGCTTCAGATGTCCTTTGAGCGTTCGGTTGGTGATCTTGAGCTTGGCGTTTCTCGCGACGACCATGTCGAGCCGGCTTTGACGCTCCTCGCCGGAGGAGCCGCCTGACGAGGATCGGCTCTCGGTCACCTCGCGAGCGATGTGGGGGAAGTGCCGGCGGAACGTCGTGTTGCTCAAGCCGAGCTTCCTGGCCAGGGCGAGGACGCTGGGGGCCTTGCCTTCGTCGGCGGCCTGTCGTCGGAGCTCTTCGAGGACGGCGCGGACCCTGAGTTCTGAGGGGACTGCGAGTTGGCGGGTCATGCGGTCGCCTCCAGGTGCGGGGTGTTGCGGGCGAGGAAGGCGACGATCTCGTCCCGTCGTTCGATGAGCCGGTGTCGCAGGAGGGGCGGCATGATGCGCCGGGTCTTGAGGCGGCGTTCGATGCGGTGGATCTCCCTCTGCCAGGCGGCAATGTTCGCGGGCGTGAGAGCAACGTTGCGGCAGGAGAGTGGGCGGCATGCGCCGTGGTCAGGAAGTCCTTCTGACCGGCCTCGGCGAGCCTTTTCGCAGAGAGCCTTGGTGTGGTCATGGACGCAGGTGACGTACTTCCCGGGATAGATCGCGGGCTCGTGCCGCTCCATGATCCGCTGGAGTCGGCGCTCGTCGAGGGCGACCTGCCCCTGGAAGCGAGCCCGGTGGCCGAACGCTTCCAGCCTCTCGGCGGCCTCTTCTGCGGCCGGTCCGCTCAGCGCGGTGTGCTCGTGAGCGTCGATCATGGCCATGAGGTGCTCGCCTCGGGCGAGGGCCTGTTCGCTTTCGACCTCCGCCCGGAATCCGGCCTCGCTGGTTCCTGCATAGCCTTCGAAGACTTGAACGCTGTGGTGGCGGTAGGCAAGTGCGCCGGCGATCGTGCCGCCTGGGCGGCGGGCGATGAACCAGGCCAGCGTTCGCCTGAACTGCGAGGTCACGAGCCGGAAAGTTCGCCGGTTAACCTGAGGGACGGCGTCGGCTCGCTCGTGCTGCGAGCAGTAGTCGTTCACCCAGGCCACGAATTCGTTGAGCTGGGTGTTGGTGGAGGAGTTGGTCAGGGCTCGTTCGGTGGCCTTGCGGTCAAGGCTGCCGGGACTGAAGTCCGTGCAGGACATCAGGACGTGGACGTCCGGGCGGTGCAGCAGTTCCAGAGCGGTGACGGCTCGGGCAACGGGTTCGCCGACGCTCCAGGTCGCCGGGACTCCGGCGTCGTCGTCCTCGCCCTTGAAGGCAAGGCTGTTGATCTTCCAGCGGTAGGGGATCTGGTCTTCGTCGCGCTCGATGGTGAGACAGCCTCGGCGGAGGTGCTTGATCTCGCTGTCGCGCATGCCGGAGAGGTAGGCGATGACGATGTAGCAGGCGATATGCAGGTGCCGTGCCAGTGCGGCAAGGCTGTTGCGGTGGGTGTGGTGGGTGGCGATGCCCTCGACCCATGGTTTGCCGTCCGCATCCAGGGTGATGGGGATGGCGAAGAACGTGGTCGCGGAGATGCCGACGGCCGCGGCTGCCTCGTCGATCAAGTCACGGTGGTGGTCCAGTGAGGCCCGTGAACATCCGAGGGTCCGCGCGAGGTGCAGCTTGTTCAGTTTGCCGTCCAGTCCGGGCAGCGCCCGGCCGGCGGCAACGTGCTCGTTCAGCAGTGCGCCAAGGGCCTGCCGCAGGTTTCTGCTCTGGTGGAAGCCGGGGCCTGCCCTGTCCCCGCGGCGTTGGCGCCAGGCATCGACGGCGGTCAGGATGTCCGGCGAGAACTCGTCGATGAACCGCAGGGCCCAGGCGAACAGCGGACCGAGGACCTGTTCGGGGATCCGGGAGGTGGAGTTCTCCCCCGCCCTCGACTGGGATTTGGACTCGCCCCAGCCGTCGACGTGCCGCGGGTCAAAGCGGAGACGGTCGGCCGTGAGCACGGTCCGCCACCGCCAGAACTGGCGGACCGCTGCCCGCGCCCGCGTCCGGCCGCCCTCCTTCTTCAGGACGGTGGTCAGAAACCGCTGGTAGTCCAGCAGGTCGTCTCCGGTCAGGTCGCGAAGGACGGTGGGACGGGCCTCCATCCAGTCCAGGAAACGGATGATCTCCCCGAACCACGCGTAGACACTCTCGGGCGCCGGCCAGTCCTCGCCCGGCGGCAGCGGGCCGGACAACATGCCGTAGCAGATTTCCTTGATCACGACCCGGAAGCGGGCAGGGATGCGTACGAATCTCAGGCTCATCTGCCGGCTCTGGTTCTTCAGCAGCACCGGCGTCAGCGGCCAGACGTCGGCGTCGAAGCGTGCGGTGTCCTCAAGCCGGAATTCGGGACGCAACTGCCGTGCGTGCAGGACGAACGGGTTGGCGTCCAACGAGGTCCGGTCCGGCTCGGCGCCGGCGAAGGTCAGCAAGGACATCACAGCTCCCACGGGTTCTCGGTCAGGTCCAGCAGGTCGTCGGTGGCCTTGGCTGCCGCCGCCTTCTTCACCTCGGCCGGGGTGAATTTGGCGAGGATGTCGCGGCGGATCGCCGCCCAGGCGGGCCCGTAACGTTTCCACCAGTCGTCGACGGACAGATGCCTGCGGCGAGCCACGAGGGCGTCCAGCAGACCAAGCAGGTGAGGCAGGTGGTCGCTGGTGATCAAGCAGTTGCCGCAGTGGAAGCAGTCCAGGAAGGTGACCTGGCAGGGGGCGTCGGTCGCCGGGTGGTGATCGTGGTCCGTGCAGGCCGTCCAACCGGTGTCCAGCTGGCCGGCCGCTGCTTGTTCGGCGGTCTCCGGATCCAGACCCGCAGCCGTCAGGCTCTCCGGGCTGACCGGCCCCGAGACGACTTTCAACGTGTTCCCGGCGATCTTGAGGGCCTGCTGGTGGGCCTGCAGAGCGGCCTGTTCGGCATCGACCAGTGCCTCGCCGAGGACTTCCTCAGCCCATTCGGTGATCACGGGATCACCGCTGAGGTAGTGGCGGAACAGGACCGCCATGGTGTTGCTCTTCGCTGCTGACGGCAGATGGCCGCCCATCCGCTTGGTCCGCCGCACTTCCATGCTGGTCTTGAGCCGGTTGAAGGTCACCTGGAGCGGGACCCGTTCGCCGCCGGGCCTGGGGTCGGCCAGCAGCGGACGTGGTCTGTCAGCGGCCCAGCGCGGCATCAGCAGGGTTGCTCCTTGCAGCGACCGCTCGAACGGGGCGAAATGTTCCTCCCGGCCCTGGACTCCGGCTTTCGCACCGTGGCGCCAGACGCAGACCGCGAGTTCCGACTCGCAGAACTGCCTGCTGCGGGCGGCGAGTTGAAGCAGCAGCAGGTAGACGCCCCCGGCGGTGTGCAGCTGCCGGTTCGCCGGACCGATCTCCCAGGTGACCGTCTCGAACCACCGCTTCGGACCACGGCGTCGCTTGACCACCCGGACCTCCACCGCCTTCTCCTCCAGGACGCGGTGATGGGCCGGAAGCTCCTTGACGGTCTCGCCGTTGCGCTCGGCCAGGGCAGCCATCAGCAGCAGGAGAGGCACCAAGTCATCCAGCGTCAGAAACAGCCGACCCGCCCAGGACCGCCGTTCGGGCAGCACTTCATTGACCGGCCCGGGGAACGAGGGGACCTCGCCGGTGGCAGCCATGTGCGCCAGCTGCTGGCCCTCATCCCGTTGCTCTTCGCTGAGCGTCTGCGGTTCCTCCTGAAAGCGCCGCAGCAGCTCCTCACCAGCGGCGATGCGATTGCGGATGCGTGCGCAGTCCGCTCGCAGAGCGGCCATGAGCCGGGCCAGTTCGCCGTCGGAGTAGCCCACCGTGTCGGTCTTTGGCCGCTTCTCGGACGTCGCTTGGCGGGCCTTCTTCTTGATCCTCGTGTCCGGCAGGCGTCGCTTCAGGCAGTCCGTGGCGTCCGGGCTGATCAGAGGGGCGATCCCGGGAAGGACGAACAGCGAGTGGATCTCGCGGAGGTCGGTCGTGACGGTCGTCGGTGCAGACTCGGCGCGAGCGTCAAGGAAGGCGTCCAGGTGCTTGCTGGTCAGATCCTGCGGCCTCGCCGGCGGGACGGGTAGCTTCGCCAGGAAGCGCATCAGTCGGCCCAGGCTCTGCCAGGCGCTGGTGGCCGAAGACAGCGTGCGTCGACCGCCGTCGGGCCCGGTCCGCTCGGCGAAGGCCGCGGCCAGCGCGGGGCGCCAGTCGGGCAACGGCCGGGTGCCGCAGTCGAACCGGCCCTTCCGGCCGTCGTCGCCGTGGAAGTCGACAACCACCAGGTCCGGATTCCCCGCCGGGGTGGCCGGGACGGCGTAGTCCCCCTGGGGCAGGGCGGCCCGCCGGCCAGGTCCTGTACTTCCGCGTCCCGCGCGCCTCATTCCTCGACTCCCGGGGCGAGGACGTCGTCCCCGAGCTGGGCCAGCGGGGTGTCGCGCGGGTCCTCCCAGACGTCGGGGACCAACGCCATGCGGGTCTCCATCTCCAACTCCTGCAAGGCGTGCAGGTAGATCAGAGTGGTGAGGATCGACCGGTGCCCGAGTCTGCGGCGGACCCAGTCCAGCGGGTCCCCGAAGATCCTCACGTAGTGGCCGCGCTGGTACTGGTTCATCGCGCCGAGCTGGGCGATGTGGGCGCGCTGAAGTTGTTCGAGGGTGACGACCGCGAACGTGTGACGCAATAGGTGGGCGTGGGCCGCGAGGTCAAGACCGGCCGCGCGGCAGCGTTCGTTGGCCGTGGTGAACATGGCCTTCCAGCCCGAGACCGACATCGGCATGCCGTGCTCGGTCAGCCAGAGCATCGCCGGTTCCAGGCCGTTGTCCGTCTCCCGCAGCAGCCGGTAGCGCTCGGCCGGGGTCAGGTCGCTCAGCCGCATCCGTGTGATCCCGCTGGCAGACAGCGCGTGGACGACCTCCGGCCGGTCCGGGTCGCTGATCACCAAGGGACGGCGGATGCGCCGGTAGCGGCCCGCCGCCTGGGCCCGCTCCACGGCGTCCGCGCGGTCCCACTGCACGTAGTCGGCGATGTCCAGCACCAGGCTGTGCGGGACGTAGACCCAGCGGGCAGAGAAGTTCTTCGCGATGGGCCCCGGCAGCCAAAAGCGCTGGTAGCCAGTCACATCGGTGCGGGAGGGAACCTCGAAGACGGAGAGGCAGGACTGTTCGGTCAGGCGCTCTCCCGTGCGCACCATCAGGTCGGAGAAGGCCGTGTTGCGAGAGGCCCACCGGCCCCGGAAGTGACCGGACGGCAGACCGTCCGGACCATAGCCGCGGAGTCCGACGTCCCGCCAGAGCCGGTAGGTCCGCGGCGGCATCCACTCAATGCGCTCGCCGTTCTCGTCGTGCGCATAGGTGGCAGGCACCGTCGCCGACGCGCGAGGGCCCAGCACCGTGCCCGGCGGACCGGGCTTGGCCAAGCGCTGTGGAATGGGGTTCTCCGTCACGTGTCCTTTGCGGACCGCCCACTCGAAGAACTGGTTCACGAGAGCGACTTCCTGGTTCCAGGTATCGCCCTCGACCCGCGGCCCGGCCTCGTCGCGCCGCCGCCACTGGTGGAATGCGATGTGATCAGCCTCCGTGGCCTGCCGCCACGACTTCCCTCCGCGCGCAACGTGCAGGAAGCCGCAGAAGCGGGCCAGCGCTCGCGCTCGGTTCGCGTTGCTGTTCCACGGAGCAGTCAAAAGATTCGCCTGAAAGAAGTACGAGTTGAGCACCACGTCGTACTCGAAACGCGGCGAGAGCAGGTACGGCAGCCCGTCAGGAACCCCTGCCTCATCCAGCCACGAAACGCACCCCTCCCGGGCTTCGTACAGGTAGGGAGGCACGTCCTCAAGCTCGGGTAAGTCCCGGCTGGCGAAGTGCACTGTCCACGTCGATTCGATCCGCACCGGCGGAAGCTACACCGGTCAGTGACCGCCTATGCACAACCGAGGACCATCAGGAACCTGGCCGGCAGCCGGACCACCCCCGCGGCGCGGGCGATGACCACGTATCCCGATTCCAGGGGCTGCCGCAGTGAGTCCAGCGCGCGGCTGTGGAACTCGGCCGCCTCGTCCAGGAAGAGCACCCCTCGGTGGGCCAGTGAGACCGCCCCGGGCCTGGGTACCCCCTGGCCTCCGCCGACCAGGGACTGCATGGTCGCCGAGTGGTGGGGCGCGCAGTACGGCGCCCTGGTCACCAGGGGTTCGCCGGGCGGGAGGGTTCCGGCGACCGAGTGGACGGCCGTGGCCTCCAGGGAGTCCTGCCGGGTGAGTGGCGGCAGGAGCCAGGGCAGCCTCTCGGCGAGCATCGTCTTGCCCGCTCCGGGAGGGCCGTTGAGGAAGAGGTGGTGGCCCCCGGCGGCGGCCACTTCCAGGGCCCGGCGGGCGCCGTGCTGTCCGGCGACCTCGGCGAGGTCGGGGAAGTCCGTGCGCCCGGCGAGGTCGCCTTCCCCGGCACGGCTCCGGGTGAACCCGGCGCCCAGCCCCGTGCCCGGGAGGGTCAGCCCCGCCGGCATCGGGCCGGGCCCGGCCGGTGGGTGGGGCGGTTCCTCCTCGGGGACCTCCTCGCCGGTCAGGACGGCGATCAGCTGCCGCAGGCTGTGTACGCCGAGCACCGAGACCTCGGGGACGAGCGCGGCCTCGGCCGCGCACTGCTGCGGCACCACCACGTGCCGGTACCCGGCCTCCGCGGCGGCGAGGACCGCGGGCAGGATTCCCCGGACCGGACGCACCCGGCCGTCCAGGCCCAGTTCTCCGATGAGGACGAGGTCGGCGATCTCTGCGGGGTCCACCACCTCGGCCGCGCCGAGGACCGCGGCGGCCACCGCGAGGTCGAAGCCCGATCCCGATTTCGGTACGGAGGCCGGGCTGAGCCCGACCGTGAGTTTCTTCTGCGGCCACGCCGACCCCGAGTTCACGACGGCCGCGCGCACCCGGTCGCGGCTCTCGACCAGGGTCTTGTCCGGCAGTCCCACCAGGGTGAAGGCCGCGACCCCGGGCTCCAGATCGGCCTGGACCTCCACCACCACGCCCTCGACACCGACCAGGGCCACCGAACAGGCCCGCGCGAACCCCATCAGGCCACCCCCCTGACGTGTTCCACCACGGGCGCCCCGCGCCGTGGCAGGACGACGGCGACGAGGTCGATGCGGACCCCGCCGGGCGGTGGGCCTCCGTGGTCGGCGAGCCATCGCCCGGCGAGCCTGCGCAACCGCTCGGCCTTGCCGGGCCGGACGGCGGCCATGGGGTGCTCGAACTCCCCCGTCCGGCGGGTCTTGACCTCGCACACGACGAGGGCGTCCCCGTCCCGCGCGACGATGTCGATCTCCCCGCCGCGGCACCGCCAGTTGCGCGCGATCACGCTCATCCCGGCCTCGGTCAGCCGCCGCGCCGCGAGTTCCTCGCCGTACCGCCCCAATGCCTGCTGTGCCACGCCCTTCGCGTTCATCCGGCACCACCTCCGGCACCGACTGTCCCGCGTCCCCGCCCACCTTGTGGATCTTGGTGGACAACCGGGGCGTTGTGGATAACTCCGTCACCCTCACGGTGGACGGGAAGGGGGTTCCGGGGCGGGCCGGGGTCAGCTGCCCGGCAGTTCGAGATCGCTCTTGTTGAGCTCCTCGATGTTCACGTCCTTGAAGGTCAGCACCCGTACCTGCTTCACGAACCGGGCCGGCCGGTACATGTCCCAGACCCAGGCGTCGGCCATCGAGACCTCGAAGAAGACCTCCCCCTGGACCGAGTGCACCTGCATCTCGTAGTCGTTGGTGAGGTAGAAACGGCGTTCGGTCTCGATCACGTACTTGAACAGCCCGACGACGTCGCGGTACTCCCGATAGAGCTTCAGCTCCATCTCGGTCTCGTACTTTTCGAGGTCCTCGGCACTCATGGCATGTTCCCCTTCAGCCGTGCGTCCCCCTATTGTGCGTCAGCCCCGTACGCCCCTGGACGATTTCCGGAGGCAGGACCACCGGCGCACCCGGAGGACCCTCGGCGAGCAGCTTCCGCAGCAGCTCGGCGAGTGTGGTCGGGTACACCGTCTCACGCGCCGCGAGGAGTTCCCCGGAGGTCCACCATCTCACCCCGCTGACGCTGCGCCGTTCCAGCTCGGTGAGTCCGGCCGACGTGGTCCCGGTGCGGGCGGTACGGGCCAGGAAGTACCACTCGTCCTGTTCCCAGCGCCGCCCGTCGAAGGGGAAGGAGCAGTACCGGTGCCACAGCACCGGCCCCAGCTCCACCTCGGTGATCCCCGTCTCCTCGGCGAGTTCCCGCAGTGCGGCCTGCGCCCGGCTCTCGGTCCCCTCCAGCCCGCCGCCCGGGGTGAACCACCAGCGTCGCGCCGGGTCCGCCGGCTCGAAGCCGTGCAGCAGCAGAATCCGGTCCTCGGGGTCCAGCAGGATCACCCGTGACACCTTCCGGGGGCCGCCCGTGGCGGCCGGGTCAGCGGGCACCGGCCCGCTCCCGTCGCCGTCCGCGCGCGAGCACCCGGACGAACGGTCCGTACGCGGCCCCCAGCACCACCAGGGCGGCTCCGGCCGCGGCGGCCGTCGCCTGGAGGAGCAGGGGGCCCGGCCGCGAGAGCCCGCCGGGCAGGGCCGCGTGGCTCCGGGGCCGTTCCAGCATCGTCATGGAGGGCCAGACCAGGGCGTCGACGCGGGCGTGGACGGCGGACCGGGGCACCGTCCCCTGTCCGGTCTCCCGCAGGTGTGCCCGGGAGTCCAGCGACGCGGCCCGCCGGTCGCCGAGCAGGAAGAGGGTGTCGGGGGGGACCGTCACCTCGAACGAGGTCCCGGGGGCCGCCGGGACTCCGCCGGAGGGTGTGCCGTCGAGGTAGGGCTCGTCCAGCGCTTTGCCGTTCACCGTCAGTCTGCCGTCCGCGCCGCAGCACGCGACGGTGTCACCGCCGACGCCGACGACCCGTTTGAGGAGGGGCGTACCGCTCCACTGCGCGTCGGTGAAGACGACGACGTCCCCGCGCCGCACCTCGGCGCCGTCGATCCGCTGTGCCAGGACCCGGTCGCCGGGCCGCACGGTCGGCGTCATCGAGTCGGTCGGCACCAGGTACGGCCGGTAGAGCAGCGCCCCCCACCCGAAGCCGCCCAGGAAGAGCGCAAAGCCGACGGCCACGGCGAGTCCCGACAACACATTGCCGAGACCGCCGTGGCCGTCCTTTCCCCCGTGTCCTGTCCGTGTCCCGCCCATCGCAGCGCCCCCAGCACCTCGGAGATCGTCGGCCTGGGCGGCACCCTACCGGGCGGTAAGCCCGCGGGTCAGCCTCCTGCGCCGCCACATGACGAGCGGGACCGCGCCGACGAGGCCGAGCGCGGCCGGGCCGACCCCGACGGGCGCCAGTCCGGCGGCTCCGAGGCCGAGCGCGGTGGCGGCGGCCTGGTTGCCGATGCCCGGCTGGTCGAAGGTGTCCGGGACCGGCATGGTGGCCCAGCGGTTGATGGGCCACGCGATCACCACGGCCCGCCCGACGACCTGGTCGACCGGCACGAAGCCGTGGGTGGAGTCCTGCATGTGGTAGCGGGAGTCCTGGGAGTTCTGCCGGTGGTCACCCATCACCCAGATGCTGTCCTTGGGGACGGTGAGGGGCCCGAAGGGCTTGTCGTCGCAGGGGGTGTTGCCGGGGAAGATGTACGGCTCGTCCAGCGCCTTGCCGTTGACGACGACCGGTCCCCCCTCCTTGCACTCGATCGTGTCCCCGCCGACGGCGATGGTCCGCTTGATCAGGTCCTTCTCCTCGGCGGACGGCATCAGGCCGATCCAGCTGAGGGCCTTCTGCGCGATGTTGGGCTCCGGGGTGGGCTCCCCGGACAGCCAGTTCGCGGGATCGTGGAAGACCACGACCTCACCGCGCTCGGGCTCCGAGCCGAACCACGGGGTCAGCTTGTCCACGAGCACCCGGTCGCCGCGCTGCAGGGTGTTCTGCATCGAGTCGGACGGGATCGAGAACGCCTGGACCAGGAAGGTCTTGATCAGCAGGGCCAGCAGCAGGGCGATACCGACGAGGAGCGGAAGCTCCTTCCAGAACGAACGCTGCGGGTGCTCGGCCTCACCGCTGTCCTCGGCATCGTGCCCGGCGGCATCCTCCGGCCGCTCATCGCCCTCGTCGCGTCCGGACCGTGCGCCTACCGCCACATCCCCCACATCCACTCCCTCACTCGGAAATCGCCACCCGCACCGGATCGGAGACGGGCCCTCCCCTCCCTTAACGACCGGGAGTTCCCTAAGGCGCGGGAGACCGAGGACACACTATGCGAACGGCGTGCCCCCACGGCGCCGCCGACCGCCCCGGCGTCCTTCTCTCACCTGGTCCGGCACCATGAGGAAGGTCGCGGGCTGTTCCAGCCGGTGCCAGTGGCCGAAGGGCCAGGCGATCACCACGGCCTCCCCCACGACGCCCTTCTCGTCGACGGTGCCCTGGAAGTCCTCGTCGAGGTGGTAGCGGGAATCGGCCGAATTCGCCCGGTGGTCGCCCATGACGAAGATCCGTCCCAGCGGGACCAGCACCTCGAAGCGGATCGCCGAGGGGGCGTTGCCGGGGTACACGTACGGCTCATCGAGCGGCGCGCCGTTGACGGTGACCCGTCCTCTGGTGTCGCAGCAGGCGACGGTGTCCCCGCCGATCCCGATGACGCGCTTGATCAGGTCCTGCTCGTCCGCCGAGGGCAGCAGGCCGATGAAGGTCAGGGCCTGCCTGACCTGTTCCACCCCGGCCGGGCCCGGGGCCTGCCGGGCCGCCTCGTGGGTGAGCCAGCCGCCGGGGTCCTCGAAGACGACGACGTCACCGCGCTCGATCTCGGAGCCGAACCACGGGGTCAGCTTGTCCACCAGGACCCGGTCCCCGATCCGGATCGTCTGCTCCATCGAGCCCGACGGGATGAAGAACGCCTGGACCAGGAAGGTCTTGAGGACCAGGGCGACGCACACGGCGACCGCCACGAGCAGCGGCAGTTCCCCGGCCCGGCGGGTGCGGCGCAGCCGCCGGGACCGGCGCTCCTGGCGCCGCCGGTCGGCCCGGCCGCCCTCCGCCGCCGGGTCCGTCCCGGTCACCGGGGCGGGTCCGGGTCCCGCGGGTCCGGGTCCCGCGGGTCCGGGTTCCGGCTCTCCCGCGCCGCGTGGCCGGCCCCGGCTACCCATGTCCGCCGCCGGACGCGGCGCCCCGGTCCGTCGCGCCCCGGTCCGTCGCGCCCCAGCGCGGGAACGGCCAGCCGATCCAGTCGGCCCGCCCGATCACCTTCCCGACCGGCACCATGCCCCCGCCCGGGTCCCCGAGGTGGTCCCGGGAGTCCCGGGACTGGGAACGGTGGTCGCCCATGACCCACAGGGTCCCCGGGGGCACGGCGATCCGGAAGGGCACCTTCGAGGGTGCGTCGCCGGGGTACAGGTACGGCTCCTCCAGCGGGACGCCGTTGACCGAGATCCGCCCGTCGGCGTCGCAGCAGACCACGTCGTCGCCGCCGACGCCCACGACCCGTTTGACGAAGTCCTCGCCGGACGGCTCCGCGAGCCCGAGCGCCGAGGTGGCGCCGTGCAGGGCCTCGCCGACCGGGTTCCCGCCGCTGTCCGCGTACTCCCGTACGAAGGACCCGGCGCCGTCGAAGACCACCAGGTCGCCGCGGCGGGGCCGGTCGCCGAAACGGTACGCCAGCTTGTTGACCAGCACCCGGTCACCGATCTCGAACACCGGTTCCATCGAGCGGCTCGGGATCAGGAAGGGCTGGAGGACGAAGTTGCTGAACACCAGCAGGAAGACGGCGCAGGCCGCACCCAGCAGGCCGGCCCGGCGCCATGTCGGCGAGAACGCGGAACGCGGCCGTTCCTCCCCCTCGTCGGGGGTGGAACGGCCGCGCTGCGGGTGAGGTGCTTCGGTGTCCATCGGGGGCGAGCCTATCCGGCCACGCCCGGACCCCGGAGGTGGCCTCAGCGGTCGCGCTTCTCCTTGATCTTCGCGGCCTTGCCGCGGAGCTCACGGAGGTAGTACAGCTTGGCGCGACGCACGTCACCGCGGGTGACGAGCTCGATCTTCTCGAAGATCGGGGAGTTGACCGGGAAGGTGCGCTCCACGCCGACGCTGAAGGAGACCTTGCGGACCGTGAAGGTCTCCGAGACACCGGCGCCCTGGCGGCGGATGACGACGCCCTTGAACTGCTGGATACGGGAGCGGTTGCCCTCGATCACGCGGACGTGCACGTTGACGGTGTCACCCGGGCGGAAGGCCGGGAGGTCCGAGCGGAGCGCGGCGGCGTTGACGCCATCGAGCAGGTGAGACATGTGATTCGTCTGCTTTCTTCGCACGACGCCACAGGCCGCCGGGCGGGTTTCCGTAGAGAATTCGGGAGCCGTACCACCCGGCGTGCGACGATCCCCCTGTGGCAGGGGCGCTCGCGGACGTACAGCAGCCGCCTATTCTTCCACGGTCTGCGGCCTGCGCCAAAATCGGCCGTCCGCGGTCGGCTTCCAGCCGAGGGCGGCGAGCATCTCGCGGTCCTTCTTGTCGAAGGCGGACGCCTCGCACCGCTCGATCAGGTCGGGCCGGCTCCGCGCGGTCCGGCGGAAGGCCTCGTCCCGGCGCCAGCGGGCGATCTTCCCGTGGTGGCCGCTGAGCAGCACCTCGGGGATGCCGCGACCGCGCCACTGCGGGGGCTTGGTGTAGACGGGCCCCTCCAGCAGGTTGGCCATCTCACCGGGCGCGAAGGAGTCGTCGCGGTGCGATTCGGCGTTGCCGAGGACCCCGGGCAGCAGCCGGGCCACGGCCTCGGTGACGACCAGGACGGCCGCCTCGCCGCCCGCCAGGACGTAGTCGCCGATGGAGACCTCGTACACCGGCATCCGTGTGGCGTACTCGGCCATGACCCGGCTGTCGATGCCCTCGTAGCGGGCCGGGGCGAAGACCAGCCACGGGCGGGCGGAGAGCTCGACGGCCAGTTCCTGGGTGAAGGGCCGGCCGCTGGGCGTGGGGACGACCATGACCGGGCCGTGCGCGCCCGCCTCGTAGCCGTCGGCCAGCACCGCGTCCAGGGCCTCGCCCCACGGCTCGGTCTTCATGACCATGCCGGGACCGCCGCCGTACGGGGTGTCGTCGACCGTGTTGTGCCGGTCGTACGTCCATTCCCGCAGGTCGTGCACGTGCACGTCGAGCTGGCCGCGGGCCCGCGCCTTGCCGACGAGGGAGACGTTCAGCGGCTCCAGGTACTCGGGGAAGATCGTGACGACGTCGAGACGCATCAGGACGCGTCCTCGGCGTCCCGTGCGGAGGCGGTCTCGGACCGGTCGTCGATCAGGCCGGGCGGCGGGGTGATGACACAGCGCTGCTCCTCCAGGTCGATCCCGGCGACGATCTCCTCCACGAAGGGGATCATCACCTCGGAGCCGTCCGGGCGCTCGACGATGAAGAGGTCCTGGGAGGGCAGGTGCGAGATCTCGGTGATCCGGCCGATCTCCGTGCCGTCCTCCAGCACCACGTCCAGGTCCATCAGCTGGTGGTCGTAGTACTCGTCGGGCTCCTCCGGCACCTCTGCCGGGTCCACGTCGGCGATCAGCAGGGTGTTGCGCAGCGCCTCGGCGCCGGTCCGGTCCTTGACGCCCGCGAAGCGGAGCAGGAGCCGTCCGCTGTGCACGCGGCCCGTCTCGATGGCCAGCGGTCCCGCCGATGCCGGTTCGGTCCGCAGGACGGCGCCGGGGGCGAGCCGCTGCTCGGGCTCGTCGGTCCGTACTTCTACGGTGACCTCGCCCTTGATGCCGTGGGCGCGGCCGATCCGCGCGACTACCAGCTCCACTGTGTCTCTCCTGTTCAGACGACGACGGGCCGGGGCGGGCACAATCGCCCTCCCCGGCCCGTGCCGGTGATTCAACTTCTCAGCGGACCTGGTCCACGTCGACGAGGTCGACACGGATACCGCGGCCACCGATGGCGCCCACGACGGTACGCAGAGCGCGCGCGGTGCGGCCGTTGCGGCCGATCACCTTGCCGAGGTCGTCGGGGTGGACCCGGACCTCCAGCACCTGCCCGCGGCGCAGGTCGCGCGAGGCGACCCGCACCTCGTCGGGGTTGTCCACAATGCCCTTCACGAGGTGCTCAAGAGCCTCCTCGAGCATGATCAGGCCTCGGTCGACTCGGCGGAGGCCTCGGCCTCGTCCGCCTTCTTGTCGGCCTTCTTCGCCTTCTGGGTGATGGCCTCGCCCTTGGCGTCGCCACCCTCAAGGGTCTTGGCGAACTCGTCGAAGGTGCGACGCTTGTCTTCCTTCGTCGCCGGCTGCAGCAGCGGCGCGGGGGCCGGGAGGCCCTTGTGCGCCTGCCAGTCACCGGTCAGCTTCAGGATGGCGAGCACAGCCTCGGTGGGCTGGGCGCCGACCGACAGCCAGTACTGCGCACGCTCGGCGTTGACCTCGATGCGCGACGGGTTGTACGTCGGGTGGTAGATACCGATCTCTTCGATCGCGCGACCGTCCCGGCGGGTGCGGGCGTCGGCGACGACGATGCGGTAGTGCGGCTGGCGAATCTTGCCGAGGCGCTTGAGCTTGATCTTGACTGCCACTGGAGTGGTGTCTCCTGAACTTGACGTGGTTGGGCACATGAGATGCCACGTGGGGTTGCGGTACTCGGGTGCCCGACGGACGCGTCAGCCGGAGGAGAGAGGGGTCCTATGCGACTGTCGAGTACAGCTGTCCATTGTGCCATACGCCTGCGGCACCGCCGAGCGGGGACCGGCGCGGGCGGGCACGGCCGCCGGGCCGCCTGGTCCCGGGGCGGCGCGACGGAGTGACGGGGTGACGGCCGTCCGGGCCGGTCAGGAGGCCGCCGCTACGGCCACCTCGGGGATGCGGAAGGGCTTCATGCAGCCTCCGCACACGATCGGCGCCTGGGCCAGCACGGAGGGGACCACCCGCACGTTGCGCCCGCAGTCGCAGACCGCCTTGACGCGCACCCCTCCACCGGAGGAGCCGTGGCGGGCGGCGGGGCCGCGGAAGCTGCGCTTGGTGTCGGCGGCCGTGGCGACCGTGTGCGCCCTCAGGGCGCGCTGGAGCCGCTCCATGGTCGGGCGGTAGCGCTTCTTCGCCTCCGGGTTGAGGGAGACCAGCGAGAAGCCGCTGCTCGCGTGGGGCTCTTCGGAGTGGTCCAGCCCCATCTCCTCGGCGATCGCGAGGAATCTGCGGTTGTGGTAGCGGCCGGCGCGCGAGGTGTCGCGGACTCCGCGGGCGGCGGCGATGCCGTGGACTGCCTCGTGCAGCAGTCGCTCGAAGGAGAGCTCGGCGCCGCAGGCGGACGAGGACTCTCCGATCAGGGACTCGGGCGCGGCAAGGTCAGGCAGCTCGGGGTGGTACCGCTGAATATCGGCCCACGCCTGCGCCAGCTCTGCGGCGAGAACAGGTGGTGTCGTGCTCACGTCGTGACAACGAGCCGGGGTGCCCGGGTGTTCCGATTCCGGGCCATTCCAAATTTTTTGCACGTACCAGTCAGTTCACTCTCATGCGTCGCGACGAGGACGGGTGCGCAGATCCCCGGAGGAGTCGGTACGTAACGACGACCTGCGCCCCGGCGTGCGGCAGGGGCCGCACGCCGGGGCGCAGGTCGGAGATGTCAGGCGGTGCCAGGCGGCGTATCAGTACGAGCGCGCGACGATGGCGAGGGTGCCGGGGGCGTCGTCCGTCTCCGGGACCGAGCCGTCGGGGGCGATCAGGCAGCGCACCGAGACGGCCTGTTCGGCCAGCTTGGCCTCGCCCGCCGGACCGAGGTCCGCCCACGGGATGCGCGCCCAGCCACCGGCGACGGCGGCCTCGGCGGCCTCCCCGATGGTGGAGACGTCGCAGGTGCGGGACTCGCGGCGCTCGCGGGACTCGCGCAGCAGCTGCGCCTGGTCCTCCTCCAGCACCTTGGGCAGCAGGTCGGCGAGGGCGTCGATCTGGACGGGGGTCTTCCCGCCGGGGATGCGGCGGGCGAGCATCGCCGTGCCGTTCTCCAGGTCGCGCGGGCCGATCTCGACGCGCACCGGTACGCCCTTGAGCTCCCAGTCCACGGCGCGGCGGCCGAAGGGGGTGTCCACCCGGTCGTCGACGTGCACGCGGATGCCGGCGGCCTTGAGCTGGGCACCCAGCTCGCGGACCTTGGTGACGGCCTCGTCGCCCTTGATCGCCATGACGACGACCTGGACGTGCGCGAGGCGCGGCGGGACCCGCAGGCCGTTGTCGTCGCCGTGCGACATGATCAGGCCGCCGACCATGCGGGTCGAGACGCCCCACGAGGTCTGCCAGACCAGCTCCTGCTTGCCTTCCTTCGACAGGTACTGGGTGTTGAACGCCTTGGCGAAGTTGGTGCCCAGCTCGTGGCTGGTGCCCAGCTGGAGGGCCTTGCCGTCACCCATCATGCCTTCGAGGGTGAGCGTGTTGATGGCCCCGGCGAACCGCTCCTTGGCGGTCTTGCGGCCGAGCACGACGTCGATGCCGAGCACGTTCGTCATGAAGTCGCCGTAGACGTCGCGGTGGATGCGGGCGGCGTAGTCGCGGGCCTCCTCGTAGGTGGCGTGGGCCGTGTGCCCCTCCTGCCACAGGAACTCGCTCGTACGGAGGAACACGCGCGGGCGCATCTCCCAGCGGACCACGTTGGCCCACTGATTGATCAGCAGGGGCAGGTCGCGGTAGCTCTGGACCCACTTGGAGAAGTAGTCGTTGATGATCGTCTCGGAGGTGGGCCGGACGACGATCGGCTCGTCCAGCTCCTTGCCTCCGCCGTGCGTGACGACCGCGAGCTCCGGGGCGAAGCCCTCGACGTGCTCCGCCTCCCTCGTCAGGTACGACTGCGGGATGAACAGCGGGAAGTACGCGTTCTGGGCGCCCGCGTCCTTGATGCGCGCGTCCATCTCCTGCTGCATCCGCTCCCACAGGCCGTAGCCGTACGGCCGGATGACCATGGTGCCGCGTACCGGACCGTTGTCGGCCAGCTCGGCCTTGTTGATCAGATCCTGGTACCAGCGGGGGAAATCCTCCGCCTGGGGGGTGAGAACGGGTGCCTTTGCCATGGCGCGAATGGTACGGCGCCGGACACGTCGAGCGTGAATCGGGTGGCGCGCTCCTCTGGACGCCGGGGCGAATGGGGAGTTCCCTGGCATCGGGGGCTTAGGGGGCGACATGGAATCAGGAGCGCTCTTTCGATGACATCGACGCCGACGGCGACGCTCGCCGCCCGGGACTGGGCAGAGATCCAGGAACGGATGCTGGTACCGCTGTACGAGGCGGTCTACGACCGTCTGGAGGTCGGGCCGGGTGACCGGCTGCTGGGCCTCGACTGCGGGGCCGGGCTGGCCCTGCTGCTGGCCGCCGGGCGGGGGGCGGCGGCCACGGGTGTGGAGAGCGACCCCGCGCGCCGGGCGCTGGCCCGTGAGCGGCTGCTGGAGGTGCTGACGGCGCCGCCGCCCGAGCCTTGCCGCTACGACGTGCTGCTGGTGCTCTCCCCGGACCCGGGGGCCCTGGCCTCGGCGCTTCCCTCGGTGCGGCGGGGCGGTGCGGTGGTGCTGGCCGACTGGGGTCCGGCGGAGCGGTGCACCGTACCGGCGGTGCTGGGCGGCGGGCCCGCGCCGTGCGACCTGGACGCGGTGGTGGAGGGGGCCGGGCTGCGGCCGGACGGCTCGGGGCGGGTGTTCTGCCCCTTCGGGTACGCGGACCTGGACAGTGCGGTGCGCGGGCTGCTGTCGACGGGGCTGTACCCCGTCGCGGGCACCGGCTGCGCCGGGGCGGCCGACGGCGCGCCCGGTGAGCCGGCCGATCTCGCGCGGGCGGAGAAGGAGCTGGCGGCGGCGGTTCATCCGTACGAGCGGCCCGACGGCGCGGTGTGGCTGCCGAACATCTTCCGGTACGTGATCGCGCGGGCGGTGTGACCGCGGCGGCCGGGGTCCTGGTACGCGGGAGGGCCCCGGCCGGGTGATCACGGCCGGGGCCCTCGCCCCGTGCCTCCCGCGGGCCGCGGGCCCTGCGGGAGGCTTCTCTTCACGCGTCGGTCGTCACGCGCCGGTCGTCACGCGCTTCTCTTCACATGCTGCTCGTCACGCGTTACTTCATGAACTTCTTGAACTCGTCCGGGAGGTCGAAGTCCTGGCCGTCCTGGCCGCCGGCCGGGAGGCCGAAGGGGTTGCCCGCGGCGGCGGGCTCGATCGCCTGCGGGCCCTGCTCGCGGCGGGCCGCGGCTGCCGCCTCTTCTTCCTTGCGCTTCATCGGGTTGCCGCTCTTGCGCTTGCCCTTGGCCTGCTTGATCTGCTTCTTCTGGCGGCCGGGGCCGCCGCCCATGCCCGGGATGCCCGGCATTCCGGGCATCCCGCCGCCCTGGGCCATGCGGGACATCATCTTGCGGGCGTCGAAGAACCGCTCGACGAGCGACTTGACGGCGCTGACCTCGGTGCCGGAGCCCTTGGCGATGCGGGCGCGGCGCGAGCCGTTGATGATCGTCGGGTCCTGGCGCTCGGCCGGGGTCATCGACTTGATGATCGCGGCGGTGCGGTCCACGTCGCGCTCGTCGATGTTGTTGATCTGGTCCTTGATCTGGCCCATGCCGGGGAGCATGCCGAGCAGCTTGCTGATGCTGCCCATCTTGCGGACCTGTTCCATCTGGGCCAGGAAGTCGTCGAGCGTGAATTCCTTGGGGCCCTTGGCGAGCTTGGCCGCCATCTTCTCGGCCTCGGCCTGCGAGAAGGTCTTCTCGGCCTGCTCGATGAGGGTGAGCATGTCACCCATGTCGAGGATGCGGCCCGCCATGCGGTCCGGGTGGAAGGCGTCGAACTCGTCGAGCTTCTCGCCGTTCGAGGCGAACATGATCTGCTTGCCGGTGACGTGCGCGATGGAGAGCGCGGCGCCGCCTCGGGCGTCGCCGTCGAGCTTGGAGAGCACGACGCCGTCGAAGCCGACGCCGTCGCGGAACGCCTCGGCGGTGTTGACCGCGTCCTGGCCGATCATGGCGTCGACGACGAAGAGGATCTCGTCGGGCGAGACGGCGTCGCGGATGTCGGCGGCCTGCCGCATCAGCTCGGTGTCGATGCCGAGGCGGCCGGCGGTGTCGACGACGACGACGTCGTACTGCTTGGTGCGCGCGTACTCGACGGAGTCCTTGGCGACCTGGACCGGGTCGCCGACGCCGTTGCCGGGCTGCGGCGCGTAGACGGCGACGCCGGCGCGCTCGGCCACCACGGAGAGCTGGTTGACGGCGTTGGGGCGCTGGAGGTCGCAGGCGACCAGGAGCGGGGTGTGGCCCTGCGCCTTGAGCCAGCGGCCGAGCTTTCCGGCGAGGGTGGTCTTACCGGCGCCCTGGAGGCCCGCGAGCATGATCACGGTGGGGGCGGTCTTGGCGAAGCGCAGCCGCCGGGTCTCGCCGCCGAGGATCGTGACGAGCTCGTCGTTGACGATCTTCAGGACCTGCTGGCCGGGGTTGAGCGACTTGCTGACCTCTTCGCCGCGGGCCCGTTCCTTGACGTTCGCGATGAAGGAGCGGACGACCGGGAGGGCGACGTCCGCCTCAAGGAGGGCGATACGGATTTCCCGGGCCGCTGCGTCGATGTCAGCCTCGGAGAGCCGGCCTTTGCCGCGCAGGCCCTTGAAGGTATTCGCCAGGCGGTCGGAGAGCGTATCGAACACGGTGGTCGCGATTCCTCGGGTCGGGGGCGTTGTGGTCGCACCCAGGGTATCGGGCCCCGCAACGGATGGACCCCCGCCCGCCGGGAAGAGCGGGCGGGGGCTGCGTCAGGGGGTGCCGAGCGCGGTGCGGACCGCTTCGGCCAGGGCGGTGGCGTCCGGCGGGTCCAGGGGTTTGCCGTCGGGGGTGGTGACGTAGAGGGTGTCCACGGCGTTGGCGCCCAGGGTCGAGACGTGGGCGCTGCGGACGCGGACCCCCGCGGTCTCCAGGGCCCGGCCGACGCGGTGGAGCAGGCCCACCGCGTCGGGGGCGCGGACCTCCAGGACGGTGGCCAGGGAGGAGGCGTCGGGGACCACCCCGACCCGGGGTGGCGGGGGGACGGCCCCGCGCCTGCGGGGGTGGGCGGCCTCGCGTTCGGCGAGTTTCGCCGGGACGTCCAGGGAGCCGTCCAGGGCGCGGAGCAGGTCGGTGCGGAGCCGGGCGGCCTCGGGGAGGGAGCCGTACTCGGCCGCGACCCGCCAGCGGAGCACCAGGGCTTCGCCGAGGCCGTCGGGGAGGTCCAGGGCGCGCAGTTCGGCCGCCCGGACGGTGAGGCGGTGCAGGGCCAGTACGCCGGCGACGGCGGGCAGGATGCCCGGCTGGTCGGGGACGGCGACGACGAGTTCCACGCCGACGGTGTCCTGTTCCTGGCGGGCGTGGAGCGCGAGGGCGGGTTCCCGGGTGCGCAGGGCCTCCATGGCGAGGCGTTCCTGTTCGGCCGTCGGGATCTGCGGTTCGGGTACGGGTGGGGCGGTGCCGGCCAGGACGGCGGCGACCCGTGCGACCAGGTCGGTGACGAGACAGGCGCGCCAGGTGCTCCAGGCCGCCGGGCCGGTGGCCAGGGCGTCGGCCTCGGTCAGGGCGTGCAGCAGTTCCAGGGTGGTGGCCGAGCCGACGGCTTCGGCGACCGTGTGGACGGTGGCGGGGTCGGCCAGGTCGCGGCGGGTCGCGGTGTCGACGAGGAGCAGGTGGTGGCGGACGAGGGCGGCGAGGACGGCGGTGTCCTCGGGGCCGAAGCCGACGCGGGCCGCGATGTCGCGGGCGATGGTCTCGCCGGCCAGTGCGTGGTCCCCCGGCCAGCCCTTGCCGAGGTCGTGCAGGAGGGCGGCCATCAGGAGCAGGTCGGGGCGGCCGACGCGGCGGGTGAGGGCCGAGGCGCGGACGGCCGTCTCGATCAGGTGCCGGTCCACCGTCCAGGTGTGGACGGGGTTGCGCTGCGGGCGGCAGCGGACCCGTTCCCAGTCGGGCAGGAGCCGGGTGATCAGTCCTTCCGCCTCCAGGGCCTCCCAGACGGGGACCAGGGGTTCGCCCGCGCCCAGCAGGGTGATCAGTTGTTCCCGGGCCGGGGCGGGCCAGGGCACGGGCAGGGGCGCGGTCCGTGCGGCGAGCCGGCGTACGGCGTGCGGGGAGACGGGGAGGCCCGCCTGGGCGGCTGCGGCGGCCAGGCGCAGGGGCAGGACCGGGTCGCGGTCGGGCCGGGCGGCGAGGGCCAGGACGGCCTCGCCGTCGGATTCCACGACGCCTTCGGCCAGGGGGGCCCGTTCGGCCGCCGGGGTGCCCCGGGTGCCGAGCAGGCCGCGCAGCCGGGGGCGGGTGGCGCGGGAGCGCAGGACCCGGCCGACCTCGCGCCAGGTCACGTCCCCGGCGTAGGCGACGACGCGGGCGGCCTCGTAGACCTCGCGCAGCAGTGCGTCCACGCCGGGCAGGCCGAGGCGGGCGGCGACCTGGTCCTGTTCCTGGAGGGCGAGCCGGTCGGTGGCCCGGCCCGTGACCAGGTGGAGGGCGTCGCGGGTGTCCAGCAGCTTTCGGCGGGCGTCGGCGAGGCCCTGGTGGGGGGCGTCGGCCAGCCAGGACGCGGCGACGGCCCGGAGCGCGGTGAGGTCGCGGAGTCCGCCGCGGGCCTCCTTGAGGTCGGGTTCCAGGAGGAAGCGGAGTTCTCCGGCGCGTTCGGCCCGTTCCCGGCAGAGGGAGTGCAGTCGGGGCAGGCGGGTGGGGGCCTGGTTGCGCCAGTCGGTGAGGACGGAGGTGCGCAGCCCCGCGAGGAGTCCGGCGTCGCCGGCGACGGGGCGGGCGTCGAGGAGTCCGAGGTGGGCCCTGAGGTCGTCGGCGGCGGTCCTGCGGGCCTCGCCGGGGGTGCGGACGGAGTGGTCGAGGGCGAGGCCCAGGTCCCAGACGGGGTACCAGAGGCGGTCGGCGAGGGTGGCGAGGTCGCGTGGTGGGGCCTTGCCGTCGTGGAGGAGGAGCAGGTCGAGGTCGCTGCGGGGGGAGAGTTCGGCCCGGCCGTAGCCGCCGACGGCGACGAGGGCGGTGCCGCGGACGCCAGTCTCCCGTACGGCGGCGGTGAACAGGGCGTGCAGCCAGTCGTCGGTGAGGCGGGCGAGTGCGGAGCGGCGGGTGGGCCCGGACCGCGTCTCCTGTCCCAGGAGGCGCAGCCGGGCCGCGGCGTAGCCGCCGGGTCCCTGGTCGCCGGTGTGGTCCGTGCTCTCTTCGACGCTCGTCACCAGGGACTCCCGCTCGTCTCGTGCTGTGGCCGGGGCCGGGAAGGGTGGGCGGTGGCGCTCAGAGCGCGTCGGTGCCGTGCTCGCCGGTGCGGACCCGGACGACGGAGTCCACGGGGATGCTCCACACCTTGCCGTCGCCGATCTTGCCGGTCCTGGCGGCTTCGACGACGACCCTGATCACGTCGTCGGCGTCGGCGTCGTCGACGACGATCTCGACGCGGATCTTCGGTACGAGGTCGACGACGTACTCGGCGCCCCGGTAGACCTCGGTGTGTCCGCGCTGGCGGCCGTACCCGCTGGCCTCGGAGACGGTGAGGCCGTGGACGCCGAAGAGCTGGAGGGCTTCCTTGACCTCGTCGAGGCGGTGGGGTTTGACGATCGCGGTGATGAGCTTCATGCGTCCACCTTCTTGCCCGTGGCGGCGACGGGGAGGGGGGCGGGGGTGCTGCGCGAAGTGGCGCCGCCGCCCGCTCCGCTGAAGTCGTAGGCGGTCTCGGCGTGCTCGACCCGGTCGATGCCGGAGACCTCCTCGTCCTCGGTGACCCGCATTCCCATGGTCTTGTCGACGAGGAGGGCGAGCAGCGCGGACACGACGAGAGAGTAGAGCAGGACGGCGAGGACCCCGACGGTCTGCTTGCCGAGTTGTCCGAGGCCGCCGCCGTAGAAGAGGCCGGCCGCGTCGGACTGGACCCCGCCGGTGGCGAAGAGGCCGACGAGGAGGGAGCCGGCGATGCCGCCGACGAGGTGGACGCCGACGACGTCGAGGGAGTCGTCGTAGCCGAAGCGGTACTTGAGGCCGACCGCCATCACGCAGAGCAGCCCGGAGACGGCGCCGACGGCGAGGGCGCCGAGCGGGCTGACGGAGCCGCCGGCGGGGGTGATGGCGACGAGGCCGGCGACCGCGCCGGAGGCGGCGCCGAGGGTGGTGCAGGAGCCGTGGCGCAGTTTCTCGTAGGCGAGCCAGGCGAGCATGGCGGAGGCGGCGGCGACCTGGGTGTTGAGGAACATGACCGCGCCGACGCCGTCGTCGTTGCCGAGCCAGGAGCCTGCGTTGAAGCCGAACCAGCCGAACCAGAGCAGTGCTGCGCCGAGCATCACGAGCGGGAGGCTGTGCGGGCGCATCGGGTCCTTCTTGAAGCCGACGCGCTTGCCGATGACGAGGATCACGCCGAGGGCGGCGGCGCCGGCGTTGATGTGGACGGCGGTGCCGCCCGCGAAGTCGATGACGCCGAGTTCGAGGAGCCAGCCGCCGGGGCCCCAGACCCAGTGGGCGACGGGGAAGTAGACGACGGTGGCCCAGAGGGTGATGAAGAGGGCCCAGGCGGTGAACTTGACGCGGTCGGCGAGGGCGCCGCTGATCAGGGCGGGGGTGATGACGGCGAACATGAGCTGGAAGACGGCGAAGACGTAGACGGGGACGGTGGAGACGTCCCAGAGTTCGGTGATGCCGATGCCGCTGAGGCCCGCGTAGGCGGAGGACCAGCCGATGACGGAGCCGGAGTCGGTGCCGAAGGCGAGGCTGAAGCCGAAGAGGACCCACAGGACCGTGACGATCCCGAGGCTGATGAAGCTCATCATCAGCATGTTGAGGCTGCTCTTGACGCGGACCATGCCTCCGTAGAAGAAGGCGAGGCCCGGGGTCATCAGCATGACCAGGGCGGAGCAGATGAGCATGAATCCGGTGTTCGCGGCGGACAGCGTAGGGGCGTCTGCCGCGAGGGCCGTGACGGCTGGTGCCATCGGCGTCTCCTCGTCGTCGGTGCCGTCGCGCGCGGGTGGCGGGTGAGACCTGCGCGGCGCGAGGGACGGGGCCTGGGGTGGGCCGGTTACTGGCCCTGAGATTCGCGCAGGCCGGTTTCCGGCGCCACCGCCGGGTGTTTCGCGCCCGTGACGAAGAGGCCGGGCGTGTTACGCGTCCATGAACGGGCGTACGGCGGGTCCGGGCGGGGTACGGCGGCCGGGCGGGCCGTCAGACGGCTTCGGCCGCTTCGGGGAGGCGGGAGGCGAGGTGGTCGGTGAGCCGGACGACCTCGGCGACGTCGCCGTACTCGCGGGCGGCGGTGTCGACGGTCTTGCGCAGCCGGTTGTTCACCCGTTCGGAGCGCACCCGGGCGGCCACGTCCAGGGCGCGGCCGACGAGGGCGGCGGCCTGTTCGGGTTCGCGCTGGAGCAGGTGGACGGTGGCCATGCCGATGAGGTTGAGGGCGTAGGAGCGCTGGTGCTCCTCGTCCTTCTCGAAGAGTTCGACGGCCCGTTCCATGACGGGTTCGGCCAGGGAGGCGTAGGTGGGGCTGCGGCCGGCGACGTAGGCGAGGTCGCGGTAGGAGTGGGAGTTCTCGCCGTTGAGTTCGGCTTCGGAGAAGAAGCGGACCCAGTCGGGTTCGGGCCCGGCGGCGAAGGCGATGTCGGAGAAGGTGTCCTCGGCCATGCGGACGGCCCGCTTGCAGCGGCTGGGCTGGCCCATGTTGGCGTAGGCGCGGGCCTCCATCGCATACAGCATGGCCTGGGTGCGCGGGCCGGCGCAGTCGCGGCTGCCGTACTGGGCGAGGTGGACGAGTTCGAGGGCGTCCTCGGGCCGGCCGAGGTGGATCATCTGGCGGCTCATGCTGGAGAGGATGTAGGAGCCGAGCGGTTTGTCGCCGCCCTCCTTCGCGGCGTGCAGGGCGAGGACGAAGTACTTCTGCGCGGTGGGGTGGAGCCCTATGTCGTAGCTCATCCAGCCGGCGAGTTCGGCGAGCTCGGCGGCGATCTTGAAGAGGCGTTTCATGACCGGGGCCGGGTGGTTCTCCTGGAGCAGGTCGGTGACCTCGTGGAGCTGGCCCACGACGGCCTTGCGGCGCAGGCCGCCTCCGCACTGGGCGTCCCACTGGCGGAACATGACGGTGGTGGCGTCGAGGAGGTCGAGTTCGGGTCCGGAGAGCCGGGAGGGCCGGTGGCCGCCGGTGGCCGCGGGGCGGGCGCCCGGGTCGGCGGCGGGGCCGGGGACGAGCCAGCGCTGCATGGGTTCGATGAGGGCGGGGCCCGCGGAGAGGGTGAGGGAGGTCCCGAGGAAGCCGCGGCGGGCGAGCATCAGGTCGCTGCGGGAGAACTCGCCGAGCAGTTCGACGGTCTGCGGCCCGGCCCAGGGCAGGTCGACGCCGGAGACCGAGGGGGTCTGGTGGGCGGTGCGCAGGCCGAGCTGTTCGATGGCGACGACGGAGCCGAAGCGCTCGGAGAAGAGTTCGGAGAGGATGCGCGGGACGGGTTCGCGGGGTTGTTCGCCGTCGAGCCAGCGGCGGACCCGGGAGGTGTCCGTGCTGATGTGGTGGGCGCCCATCTGGCGGGCCCGGCGGTTGACCTGGCGGGCGAGTTCGCCCTTGGACCAGCCGCTGCGGACGAACCACGAGGTCAGCTGGTCGTTGCGGCCAGCGGGTGGCGCGGCCTCCGCGCCCGCCGTGCCTGCGCCGTTGCCGCTCACTGGAACGCCCCCATCCGTTCAGCCTCTTCCGCACGAAACCCTGGCCGGTCCGGAAAGTCCCACCGCGGACTTTCACAGATCCTTCACCCGCCGCCTCCGGCATGACCACGGGTGGCCGGTTCCTGGTTCTCGCGCACCGAAAGTAATCCTACGATCACCCTCGCGACGAGGCCGATTCCCCAAACGCCACCATTCGCCACCCCTTCGAATGAACGCGTCGGCCGCCCGGCGCGATTCACTTGACACCGAGGCGGAGCCGAACGGTCGGACGGGAGTGCACCCGGGGCGCGCGCGGCGGGCAGTGCGCCGGGCGGTATCCGGAAGCAGCCTCCCACAGACCACCGGCGGCAGGTCCCGCCGACGTCGTAACCACCGGCGCGTCCGACCCGTTGGAGGGGGCATGGGCATGGGCTTCACGATCGGCGGCAGCCGCAGCACCAGGGAATTCCGTTCCGGCGCCCGGCGCCGCGGCCGGACGTCGGAATGTACGGCGGTGGCCGAGTACACCGGGTTGTGGGGCTGGGCCGTGGTCCCCGGCGCCCGGGCCGGGGCCCCGGCCCGCGACTGCTCCTGCGGCACGGCAAAGTGCCGCGCTCCGGGGGCCCATCCCCTGCCGTTGGCCCCCACCGTCCCCGCCGGGGCCACCCTGGACGAGGTCACCGAGGTCTGGGGCGGGTACCCGGGCGCGGCGGTGCTGCTGCCGGCGGGCCGCTCCTTCGACGTGATCGAGGTGTCCGAGGAGGCCGGGCGGCGCGCCCTGGTCCGGCTGGAGCGGATGGGTCTGCCGCTGGGCCCGGTCACCGTGACCCCGGACGGGCGGGCCCAGTTCTTCGTGGCCCCGGGGGCCGCCGCCGGGCTGCCGCAGCTGCTGTACCGGATGGGCTGGGACGACGCCGATCTCGACCTGCGGGCCCTGGGCGCGGGGGCCTTCGTCACCGCCCCGCCCTCGGACCACGCCGGTCTGGGGCCGGTGGGGTGGCTGCGTCCGCCCGCGCTGGACTCCGCGGGGGGGCCGCCGCAGGCCCGGCTCCTGCTGGGCACGCTCGCGTACATCTGCCACCGCTCGCGCCGCTGACCCCGGTGTTCATGACGGTGCCCCGTGTTCCGGCCGGAACACGGGGCACCGTCATGGAGGCGGAACGGCTCAGTCGCCGATCAGGGCGTCCACGAACGCCTCCGGCTCGAAGGGGGCCAGGTCGTCGGGGCCCTCGCCGAGGCCGACGAGCTTGACGGGGACGCCCAGCTCGCGCTGGACGGCGATGACGATGCCGCCCTTGGCGGTGCCGTCGAGCTTGGTGAGCACGATGCCGGTGATGTCCACGACCTCGGCGAAGACACGGGCCTGGGTCAGGCCGTTCTGTCCGGTGGTGGCGTCCAGGACGAGGAGGATCTCGTCCAGCGGGCCGTGCTTCTCCACGACCCGCTTGACCTTGCCGAGCTCGTCCATGAGGCCGGTCTTGGTGTGCAGGCGGCCGGCGGTGTCGATGAGCACCACGTCGGCGCCCTCGGCGATGCCCTCCTTGACCGCGTCGTAGGCGATCGAGGCCGGGTCGCCGCCCTCGGGGCCGCGCACGGTGCGCGCGCCGACCCGCTCGCCCCAGGTCTGGAGCTGGTCGGCGGCGGCGGCGCGGAAGGTGTCGGCCGCGCCGAGCACCACGCTGCGGCCGTCGGCGACGAGCACCCGGGCGAGCTTGCCGGTGGTGGTGGTCTTGCCGGTGCCGTTGACGCCGACGACCATCACGACGGCCGGGGTGTCGACCCCGCTCTCGGTCTTCACGGCGCGGTCGAAGTCGGTGCCGAGCAGGGCCAGCAGCTCCTCCTTGAGGAGGGTGCGCAGGTCGGCGGGGGTGCGGGTGCCGAGGACCTTGACCCGCTCGCGGAGCCGGTCCACCAGCTCCTGGGTGGGTGCGACACCGACGTCGGCGATGAGGAGGGTCTCCTCGATCTCCTCCCAGGTGTCCTCGTCGAGGTGCTCGCGGGAGAGCAGCGTGAGCAGCCCCTTGCCGAGCGAGTTCTGCGACCGGGCGAGGCGGGCGCGGAGGCGGACCAGGCGGCCCGCGCTGGGCTCGGGCACCTCGATCGCGGGCGCGGCCGGCTCGGCCGGCTCCTGCTCGGCGGCCGGCTCCTGCTCGGCGGCCGGCGGTTCGGCGGCGGTCTCCGGGGAGGGGAGGCCGACCTCCTCGATCGTGCGGCGCGGCTCTTGCGCCGTCGGTGCGGCGTCCTCCCCCACACGGGGTTCGGCGGGCGGGGCAGTGATGGTCGGCGTACTCGACGGTGCCGGGGGCGGCAGCTGCTTCTTCTTGCGGCTGACGACCACGAGTCCGCTGATCGCGCCGACCGCGACCAGGGCGATGACTACAGCGAGGATAAGGATTTCCATAACCCACCCAGTATCGGCCACGGCGGCACCGGAACCCGGAACCCGGCACTTGGAGCTTCCCACAAGGACGTAAGTCTCTATTTGTAGATTTCATGACGAACATACGATGATGGATGACTTACCTCCTTTGTCCCGTCTCCTCCCCGCACGGAGTACTGCATGCCTGCCGAGCCCGCCGACGGCGCGATAGAGACCCGCGGCCTTGAACCCGTCCCCGACAGCGAGCGGAGCGGCCGGGTCCGCGAACTCGTCCCCACCTGGGTCGCCGCCAACATCAGCGTGCTGCTGCTGACCATGGGCGCCGGACTGGTCATCTTCAACGGGCTGAACATCTGGCAGGTGCTCGTCGTCGCCGCCGTCGCGCCCGTCCTCTCGTACGGGATCGTGGGCCTGATCTCGATCGCCGGGAAGCGCGGCGGGTCCCCCGGCATGGCGCTCTCCCGGGCCGTCTTCGGGCAGCGCGGCAACCTCTTCCCCGGTGCGCTGATCTGGATCGCCCGGTGGGGCTGGGAGACCATCAACGCGGTCAGCGGCGCCTACGCCGTCCTGACCGTCCTCGACCTGCTCTTCGGCATCAAGAGCAACACCACGCTCATCGTCGTCACCCTGCTCTTCTTCGTCGGCTGCACCTTCGTGGTCTCCGGGCTCGGCATCAACGCGCTGCGCGTCTGCTCCAAGTGGTCCACGTACCTCTTCGGCGGCTTCAGCGTGCTCGTCCTCGGCTACCTGGTCCTCACCACCGACTGGTCCGCCGTCTTCGGCAAGCCGGCCGGTTCCACCGCGATGATGATCGCGGGCATCGGCACCATCGCGGCCGGTGGCATCAGCTGGGTGCCCTCGGGCCCCGACTTCACCCGCTACCTGCCCCGCACCGCCTCCTCCAAGGGCATGGTCGGCGCGACGATCGGCGGCGCGGGGGTCGTCGTCCTGCCCATGGTCCTGATGGGCGCGGTCATGGCCGTCGGCACCCCCGGCCTGGCCACCGCCCAGGACCCGGTCTCCTTCATCGGCGAGCTGCTGCCGATCTGGCTCGCGGTCCCGTACCTGCTCGTCGCGCTGGTCGGCATGCTGCTGATCAACTCGATGTCCATGTACTCGGCGGGCTTCACCGCGCAGACCCTCGGCATCAAGGTCCCGCGCGCCTGGGCGGTCAGCGTCAACGCCGTGATCAGCCTGGTCTTCGGCTTCCTGCTGATGGTGGTCGCCACCAGCTTCTTCGGCTCCTTCATCTCCTTCCTGACCCTGCTGGCCGTGGCCTTCTCCGCGTGGATCGGCGTCTTCGGCGTGGACATGCTGCGCCGCAAGAGCTACGACGGGGCCGCGCTCCTGGACACCACCCGGACCAGCGCCTACTGGTACAAGGGCGGCTACGCCTGGCAGGCGATGACGGCATGGGCGCTCGCCCTGGCCGTGGGGCTGCTGTTCACCAAGGTGGACTGGTTCAGCGGGCCGCTCGCCACCACCTGGATCGGGCAGAACGGCCTCGGCTGGGCGGCGGGCATCGTGACCTCGGCCGTGCTCTACGCCGTCCTGCCGCGCTCGGCGCCGACCACCCCGGCCGCGGCCCCCGCCGGGGAGGAGCCCGTGCTCACCGGTTCCGCGACGGGCTGACCCCATAACGGCCGACGGCCCCCTCACCGGCAATACGGGTGAGGGGGCCGTCGGCCGTCCGGGAGGGCTACCCCATCTCCTCCAGCGCCTTGCCCTTGGTCTCCGGCACCCACCTGAGGACGAAGGGGATCGAGAGCACGGCGAAGCACGCGTAGATCACGTACGCGCCGGAGAGGTTCCAGTCCGACAGCGTCGGGAACGTGACGGTGATGAGCCAGTTCGCGATCCACTGGGCGGCGGCGGCGACACCGAGCGCCGCGGCCCGGATGCGGTTCGGGAACATCTCGCCCAGCAGCACCCAGACCACCACGCCCCAGGAGAGCGCGAAGAAGAGCACGAAGACGTGCGCGGCGACCAGCGCGACCGTGCCCTGCGTGTCGGGGATGGTGATGTGACCGCCGCTGCCCTCCTTGTACGAGAACGCCCACGCGGCGACCCCGAGAGCGACGGCCATGCCGGTCGAGCCGATGAGGGCGAGCGGTTTGCGGCCGATCCGGTCGACGAAGATCATCGCGATCACGGTGCCGATGATGTTGACGATCGACGTGGTGAAGGAGTAGAGGAACGAGCTGGTCGGGTCGATGCCCACGGACTGCCACAGCGAGGAGCTGTAGTAGAAGATCACGTTGATGCCGACCAGCTGCTGGAAGACCGAGAGGCCGATGCCGATCCAGACGATGGGCAGCAGGCCGAACCGGCCGCCGCGCAGGTCCTTGAAGGTGGACTTGTGCTCGGAGCGCACGGCGTGGTCGATCTCGGCGACCCGGGCGTCGAGATCGACGTTCGAGCCCTCGACCTCGCGCAGCACCTCCTTGGCCCGCTCGGTACGGCCCACGGAGACCAGGAAGCGCGGGGACTCCGGGATGACGAAGGACAGCAGCCCGTAGAGCGCGGCCGGGACGACCATGACCCCGAGCATCCACTGCCAGGCCTCCAGGCCGCCGATCCTGCCGCGCTGGTCGCCTCCGGCGAGGTTGAGGATGCCCCAGTTGACGAGCTGGGAGATCGCGATGCCGATGACGATGGCCGCCTGCTGGAAGGAGGCGAGCCGACCCCGGTAGGCGGGCGGGGAGACCTCGGCGATGTAGGCGGGGCCGATGACGGAGGCCATGCCGATGCCGAAGCCGCCGATGACCCGCCACATGGCGAGGTCCCAGAGGGCGAAGGGCAGGGCCGACCCGACGGCGCTCACCGTGAAGAGGGCCGAGGCGATCTGCATGCAGCGAATCCGGCCGATCCGGTCGGCGAGGCGGCCCGCGGTGGCGGCGCCGAACGCACAGCCGATCAGCGCGGCGGCGATCACCTGGGCCAGGACCCCGGCGCCGACGTCGAACCGTTCGCGGATCGCGACGACGGCGCCGTTGATGACCGAACTGTCGTAGCCGAAGAGGAAACCGCCCATGGCGGCGGCGGCGGTGATGAAGATGACGTGCCCGAGATGGTCGGGTACCGCCGGGCCACCGCCCGCCGCGGGTGCGTTCGCTGTGCTGGTCAAGGTGTGCTCCTCGTGCTGTGACCGGAAAGGTGTGCCGATGAGCCCGCGGCGTCCGGTGCGGCGCATCGCAAGGCGGAGGGGCGCCCGTCGTACCGGACGTACGCGGGCGCCCCGACAGCTCGGCGAGGTGCCGTGCCGGGCGTCGCGGGCCGGTGAACCTTTCCGGTCACAGCACTGGGTCGAAGACACTCCCGGGGTCCCGCGTCGACGGCGGGCGGCGTGGGGACCGTCTGTGCTCGTCTTCCGTGTGCACGTATTCCTCTCGGCGCCGCACACCAAACCGCGCGTCACCACCTGCACTCCGGACGGCACAGGGGGGAGGCTCAGCGTCGGCGCAGCCGCTGGCTGATGACCTTGGAGACCCCGTCGCCCTGCATCGAGACGCCGTAGAGCGCGTCGGCGACCTCCATCGTCCGCTTCTGGTGCGTGATCACGATCAGCTGCGAACTCTCCTGGAGCTCCTCCATGAGCCGGATCAGCCGCTGGAGGTTGGTGTCGTCGAGCGCGGCCTCGACCTCGTCCATCACGTAGAAGGGACTGGGCCGGGCCTTGAAGATCGCCACCAGCAGGGCCACGGCGGTCAGCGACCGCTCTCCCCCGGACAGCAGCGACAGCCGCTTGACCTTCTTGCCGGGCGGACGCGCCTCGACGTCGATCCCGGTGGCGAGCATGTCACCCGGGTCGGTGAGGACCAGCCGGCCCTCCCCGCCGGGGAACAGCCGCGAGAAGACGCCCTCGAACTCCCGTGCCGTGTCCCGGTACGCCTCGGTGAAGACCTGTTCGACGCGCGCGTCCACCTCCTTCACCACCTGGAGGAGGTCGGTGCGGGTCCGGCGCAGGTCGCCGAGTTGTTCGGCGAGGAACCGGTGGCGCTCCTCCAGCGCCGCGAACTCCTCCAGCGCGAGCGGGTTGACCTTCCCGAGCTGCTGGTACGCGCGCTCGGCCGCCCTGAGCCGCTCCTCCTGCCGGGCCCGGACGAAGGGGGCGGACGGGGCGCCCGGACCGTCCGGGTCCTGCGGCGCTCCCCCGCCCTCCGCGCCCCCCGGACCCGCCGGACCCGCCGTGCCGTCCTCGGGCGGGCCGGACGGGACCGGGCGGTCGGGCCCGTACTCGGCCACCAGCCCGGCGGGCTCCAGGCCGAACTCCTCCAGCGCCCGGGCCTCCAGCGCCTCGATCCGCAGCCGCTTCTCCGCCCCGAGCACCTCGCCCCGGTGGACGTGGCCGGTGAGCTCCTCCAGCTCGCCCGCGAGCTCCCGGCCCCGGGCCCGGGCCTCCCCGAGCTCCCGCTCGCGGACCCCCCGGGCCTCCTCGGCGCCGGTGCGCTCCGCCGCCGCCCGCTCCAGTGACACCTCCACGTGCGCGAGGAGCTGCCGGGCACCGTCCGCGACCGCCGCGGCCACCTCGGCCTCGTGCCGGAGTCCGGCCCGGCGCCGCTCGGCGCGGGAGCGGGCCTCCCGCTCCGCCCTGGCGGCGCGGTCGAGGGAATCGGCCCGTCCGGCCAGCGCCCTGACCCGCTCCTCGTCCGTCCTGAGCTGTAGCCGGGCCTCCATCTCGGCCTGCCGCGCCGCGGCCCCGGCCGCGGCGAGCCGGTCCCTGCGGGAGGTGTCCGGCTCCTCCTCGACGGGCATCTCCTCGGCCGTGGCCAGCCGCCCGGCGCACTCCTCCACCTCGGTCACCGCCCGCTCCAGCGCCTCCTGCGCCCGGACGGCGGCGGCGGCCCCGCGCTCGGCCTCACCGGCCGCGCCCTTCGCCTGCCCGGCGAGCGCTCCGAGCCGCTGCGCGGCCCCGGCGCGGGCCCGTTCCCCGGCCCGGCGGCGCTCGGCCAGCTCCTCGACCCGGGCCGCCAGCTCCCGGTGCGCCGCCAGGGCGCTCTCCTGGGCCCGCGTCAGCTCCCGGCACTCCCCGTCGAGGCGGGCCAGTTCGCCCGCCGCCTCGTCCACGGCGGCCCGCACCTCGATCAGGCTGGGTGCCCCGGCGGAGCCGCCCTGGGCGAGGTGCGCCCCGAACACGTCCCCCAGGAGGGTCACGGCCACCGTCCCGGGCCGCTCGGCCACCAGCGCCTCGGCCTCGTCGAGCGTCCCGACGACGACGTGGTCCCGCAGCAGCCACGCCACGGCCCTGAGCACGGCCGCGTCCCCCTGGACGAACCGGACGACGGGCGCGGCGGGGGCCGGGGCGGTGGTCCCGCACGGGACGGCCGCACGCGCGACGGCCGGGCCCGGGCCCGGTCCCGGCCCCTGACCCGCCGGAACCGGGGCGGTGGGGTGCGCGGCATCCGGGTGCGGGGCGGCGCCCTGGGCCGGGAGTCCGCCTGGCGGCGGAGCGACCGGCTGCGGGGGCACGGGCGGCGGGGTGATCAGCAGGGTGGCCCGTCCCCCGTCCGTCTCCCGCAGGTGCCGGACGGCCTCCAGCGCGGCGGCCGGCGAGGCCACCGTCACCGCGTCCGCCGCCGAGCCCAGCGCCGCCGCCACGGCGGCCTCGTACCCCGGGGTCACCGACAGCCGCAGCGCCGCCGGGCCCAGCACTCCGGCACTCCGGTCCCGTGCGGCGAGCAGCGCGCCCGTGCCGTCCTTGCGGCGCAGCCCCGGCGCCAGCGCCTCCCGCCGGGCCGAGACCGCCGCCCGGGACCGCTCCGCCGCCACCACCGCGTCCCGGGCCGCCGTCAGCGCGGACTCCGCCGCCGCCAGGCCGGTCCGGGCCTCCTCCCACCGCGCGCTGCGCGCCGCGTCCTCGTCCCCGTCCCCGTCCAGCGGACCGACCTCCGCCGCCAGGGCCTCGTACTCCTCCCGCGCCCGCGCCGCCCGGGACCGGGACTCGTCCCGCGCCGCCGCCAGCCGGCCGGTCTCCGCCTGCGCCGCGCCCGCGCGGGACCGGGCCGCGCCCAGCGCTCCCGTCAGCCGGGCCAGTTCCTCGCGCCGGTCCGCGACGGCCCGCGCCGCGTCGCGCAGCCGCCGTTCCTCCTCGTCGAGCGAGCGTTCCCGCTCCGCCCGGTGGCCGACGGCCTCCTCCAGCGTCCCCGCCGCCGTCTCCCGCGCCGCCGTCAGAGCGGCCTCCTGCTCACGGACCTGGGCGGCCTCCTGCTCCAGTTCCTGCGGGTCCCGGCCCCGCCGCTCCTCCTGCGCCGGGGCCGAGGCGCTGCGGACCCGTTCCCGTGCCAGGGACTCCGTCCCGCGGACCCGTTCGGCCAGCTGCGACAGCTCGTACCAGCTCTGCTGGGCCCGCTGGAGCCGGGGCGCGAGGTCCCGTACCGTCTCCTCCAGCCGTTCCTCCCGGTGCAGCGCCCGGGCGAGCCGGGCCTCGGCGCTCTCCTTGCGTTCCCGGAGCGCCGCCTCGTCCGCGAGCTCCGCCCCCAGGGCGGCCCGCAGGGTGACCAGGTCGTCGGCGAGGAGCCGCAGCCGCGCGTCCCGCAGCTCGGCCTGGATCACGGCCGCCCGCCGGGCCACCGCCGCCTGCCGGCCGAGCGGTTTGAGCTGCCGCCGCAGCTCGTCGGTGAGGTCCTGCACGCGCGCGAGGTTGGCCCGCATCGCGTCCAGTTTCCGCAGCGCCTTCTCCTTGCGCTTGCGGTGCTTGAGCACCCCCGCCGCCTCCTCGACGAAGGCGCGGCGCCCCATCGGGTCGGCGTGCAGGACCGAGTCCAGCCGGCCCTGGCCGACGATGACGTGCATCTCGCGGCCGATGCCGGAGTCGGAGAGCAGCTCCTGGAAGTCGAGCAGGCGGCAGGTGTCACCGTTGATCTGGTACTCGCTGCTGCCTCCGCGGAACATGATCCGGGTGAGGGTGACCTCGGCGTAGTCGATGGGCAGCGCGCCGTCGGAGTTGTCGATCGTGAGGGAGACCTCGGCGCGCCCGAGCGGCGGACGCCCGGTGGTCCCGGCGAAGATGACGTCCTCCATCTTCCCGCCGCGCAGGGACTTGGCGCCCTGTTCGCCCATGACCCAGGAGAGCGCGTCCACCACGTTCGACTTGCCCGAGCCGTTCGGGCCGACGACACAGGTGATCCCCGGCTCGAAGCGCAGGGTGGTGGTGGAGGCGAAGGACTTGAAGCCGCGCAGGGTCAGGGACTTGAGGTGCACGCGGCCGGACTCTACCGCTCGTGTCCGGTTTCACCCGTGAAGGTGCGGTATCCGGCCCGGACGGGGAGAGCCCCGCCCCCCACCTGGCCCAATGCCCCGCACCCGGACCGCCGGGAAGGGCGGGCGGGGACGTCACGGGGAGGCGGGCAGGCCGGAAAGCGGGGCAGGCGCGGGGAGGCGCGGGAAGAAAGAAGGGACGCCGAAGCGTCCCTTGCAGATCATGCGGGGCCGAGTAGAGCGACGAGTGAGCGCGGATCAGGTGAGCGCAGGCTCCGCCTGGGGTACGTCGATGTCGATGCTGTCGAGCAGCGAGTCTCCGTGCTGAGCGGCGGCAGCGTTCAGCGCGTCGTTCTCGGACTGAATCCGTCCGAGCTCGGACTCAAGGTCCTGGACGCGCTGCTGAAGCCGTCGCATCTCGGCGAGGAGTCGCGGATCGGAACCGCCGACGTAACCGAGAAGCGCCTTTGCCATGATGGATGGTCCTCCACACTGAGTGACCGACCGAAGCGGTGTGGGTCGTGAGGGAATCGCACCCGCGGCGTCCGGCAACGACTGTCAGTCACTGCGCTTACTACTGCCAACACTGCCAAACAGCTCAGGTGCGCGGGGCTTCCAGCGTCTCACCAAAAAGTTTGACGGTCAACACGATCACGCCCCGTATCCGCGGGCGGCCCGGTCCTCGCACGGGGCGCGGAGATCATCCTCATCTCCGAGCCTTCCACGGATCGACGGCTCCGGCAACGCGTCGGTGACGAATGCCCAGTTCCGGCGGTGTGCGGACGGCCGCGCGATGTGATCAGTGCATGATCGGCCGATCCGTCACCGGATCGCGAACCCGTCGTATCCGCCGCGCGGTGTGCTCCAGATCTCGGTGACCCCGTCCACCCGGCCGGGCGTGTCGGCGGAGCGCAGCCAGTCGAGCAGCCGGTGGCAATTCTCACGCGGCCCCTCGGCCACCACCTGCACCCGGCCGTCGTCCAGGTTGAGCGCGAAGCCGACGACCGCGCCGATCTCCAGGGCATTGGCCCTGGTGAACCAGCGGAAGCCCACTCCCTGTACACGACCGCGCACCCAGGCGGTCAGACGGACGTCTTCGTTCATGCGTGAACGCTAACCGGGCGGACACCTGCGGACCGCATCGCCCCCTGTACGCCATGGCGTACAGTCGCGCACCGATGAACTCACCCATTTGGGTGAGTAAAGGATGATCTTGATCGTACCGGACCCGGTCTCCGCGGGTCCGGTCCCGCAGGAAGGGCACGCCGCCGATGGGACGCCACCGACTCCATGCCGCGCCGCGCCGCAGCGGCGGCAGGCGCCGCACCGCCGTGCGCACCGGCCTGCTGGGCGCCTCCGTGGCCGTGGCCCTCGGCGCGGCGGCCGTCACGACGGGCATGGTGGCGGTCGGCGGCTCCTTCCCCTACCTCGGTACGGGTACGGCCGCCAGGACCGAGGCCCGCGCCACTCCCGCGCCGGACCCCGGAAGCACCCCCGGGGGCGGCCCGGCCGACCTCACCGGCCGCGCCCCCGCGAGCCCCGGTACGAGTCCCGGGGCGGGCACCGGCCCGGCGAGCCCGGCCGCCTCCCCCTCCCCGGCCGCATCGCCGTCCGCGTCGGCGTCACCGAGCCCGTCCGCCTCACCGGACGCCCCCACCGCTGCGGCCTCCTCCGCCCCGGCTCCCACCAGGACCCGGCCGCAGGCACCGTCCCCGCAGCGGAGCACCGCCCCCGTCCGTCCGGCCGACCCGGCGCCGTCCCGGCCCGCGTCCCCGCCGGCCGGGAACGGGCACTCGGCCGAGGAGGCCGCCGTACTGGCCCTGGTGAACCAGGCGCGCGCACAGGCCGGGTGCGGGCCGGTCCGGGCCAACCCGCCGCTCGCGGGGCTGGCCGGGGCCTTCAGCAAGGACATGGCCGTCCGCGGCTTCTTCGACCACACCGACCCCGACGGCAACACCCCGTGGGACCGGGCGGTCAAGGCCGGCATCGCGGGCCTGGGCGGCGAGAACATCGCCCGCGGCCAGGGCGACGCGGCCTCGGTGATGACGGCGTGGATGGGCAGCCCGGACCACAGGGCGAACATCCTCAACTGCGAGTTCCGCACCCTGGGCGTCGGCGCCCACTTCGCCGGCGGCGGCCCCTGGTGGACCCAGGACTTCGGCTACTAGTGCTGTGACCGGAAAGGTTTGCCGGTAGGCCCGCGGCGTCCGGTGCGACTGCGTTCGCTGCGCTCACTTCGTCTCGGCTCTTGCCTTGATCCTTCGGATGCCGAGCGCATCGCAAGGCGGAGGGCCACGGCTTGTACTGGACGTACTTGCGTGGTCCGACAACGCGGCGAGGCGCCGTGCCGGGCGTCGAGGGCCGGTGAACCTTTCCGGTCACAGCACTAGCCGCAGCCGCAGGTCACGGGCCCGGAACCCGGAGCCGCAGGTCCAGGGCCGCAGGGGCCCGGCCTGCGGGTCCCCGGTCACGGGTCCCGGCCGCCCGGGAGTCCTACGACGGGTCGCGCGGCGGCCTCTGGCAGCGCGGGCAGAAGTAGCTGGACCGGTTCATCCACGGCCTGCGCCGCATCGGGGTGCCGCAGCGGCGGCAGGGCTCGTCCTCACGCCCGTAGGCGTCCAGCGAGCGGTCGAAGTACCCCGACTCGCCGTTCACGTTGACGTAGAGGCTGTCGAAGCTGGTGCCGCCGGCGGCGAGTGCGGCGTTCATCACGTCCCGGACATGGCCGAGGAGTTCCGCGCTCCGGGGGCGCGTGAGGGTGGCGGTGGGGCGCTCGTAGTGCAGCCTGGCGCGCCAGAGCGCCTCGTCGGCGTAGATGTTGCCGACCCCGCTGATCAGCGACTGGTCCAGCAGCGCCCGCTTCACGGTGGTCCGCCGGGCGCGCAGGGCGAGGTGGTAGGCGTCCTCGTCGAAGAGCGGGTCCAGGGGGTCGCGGGCGATGTGCGCGATGACGTCGGGCAGCCCGTCGGTGCTGCCCGCGGCGCTCTCGTGGAGCGAGAGTCCGCCGAAGGTCCGCTGGTCGACGAAGCGCAGCTCCGTCCCCTCGCGGTCGCCGAACCGCACCCGGACGCGCAGGTGCTTCTCGTCCGGGGCCTCCTCGGGCCGCACGAGCAGCTGCCCGCTCATCCCGAGGTGCCCGAGCACGGAGAGGTCCTGCCCCTCCAGGGGCAGCCACAGGTACTTGCCCCGACGGTGCGCCGCCCCGATGGTTCCTCCGTCGAGCCGCGCCGCGAAATCGGCCCCGCCCGCCGGATGCCGGCGCACGGCCCTCGGGTGCAGCACCTCCACCCCGGCCACGGTCCGCCCGGCGACCCACCGCTCCAGCCCCCGGCGCACCACTTCCACCTCGGGCAGCTCGGGCACGGCGTTCCTCCGGAGGAGATGGGGGCCTGCGGATCTGCGGATCGGCAGGTCTGCGGATCTACGGGGCTGCGGATCTACGGGGCTGGGCGCTCCGGGCGAGCGTACCGGCCCGGCCCGGGGCCCGGGAAACGGGTCCGCCCCGCCACCTGACGAGCAGGTGGCGGGGCGGGGAGAACCGGAAAGAAAAGCAGGTCAGGCGCTCGGACCGGCAGGCGTCGGCGACCCGCCGTCCTCGGCCGGAGCCTCGGCCCCCGCATCGGTACCGGCCGGGGCCGGGTCCGTTGCCGGGTCCACTGCCGCAGGCGCCCGGGCAGCCGCGGCCTCCGCCGCGATCCGCTCGTCCGCGGCGGCGCGGATACCGCGCCACGCGGACTCCGCCGCCTGCTGTTCCGCTTCCTTCTTGCTGCGGCCGGTGCCGGTGCCGTACGAGACACCACCGACGCGGGCGGCAGCAGTGAAGATCTTCTCGTGGTCCGGACCGGTCTCGGTGACCAGATATTCCGGTACGCCAAGACCTTCGGCCGCCGTCAGCTCCTGGAGACTGGTCTTCCAGTCCAGGCCGGCCCCGAGGTTGGAGGACTTCTCGATGAGCGGGTCGAAGAGCCGGTGAACCAGCTCCGCGGCCGCTCCGAGGCCCTGGTCGAGGTAGACCGCGCCGATCACCGCTTCAAGGGTGTCGGCGAGGATGGATGCCTTGTCCCGGCCACCCGTGCCTTCTTCGCCCCGGCCGAGCCGGACGAAGAGACCGAGTTCGAGGCCACGCCCGACCTCCGCCAGTGCACGCGAGTTGACCACCGCGGCCCGCAACTTGGCCAGCTGGCCTTCGGGCAGGTCGGGGTGGGTCGTGTACAGCGTGTCCGTGACCACCAGGCCGAGCACGGAGTCCCCGAGGAACTCCAGCCGCTCGTTGGTGGGCAGACCGCCGTTCTCGTACGCGTACGAACGGTGGGTCAGCGCACGCACCAGAAGGGCGGACTCGAGTCGATACCCGAGCCGCCCTTCCAGAAGCGTGTGGGACGAGGCCGCGTTGTTACTGTCTGCCTGCTTCTCAGCGTTGGACAGCTCAGACATTGCGCCTCTCACCAGCCGCTCAGACCTCGAGGACCTGGCGCTTGTTGTAGGTGCCGCAGCTCGGGCACGCGATGTGCTGGAGCTTCGGCTCCTGGCAGCGCTCACACGAAACCAGGTTGGGGACCGCAGCCTTCCACTGCGACCGGCGGTGGCGCGTGTTGCTGCGCGACATCTTCCGCTTCGGAACAGCCACGGCTACTTCTCCTGCTTCTCGGCGGCGCTCTGAACTCCGTCAGATGCAGTGCCGCTCATGTTGTCCTTCTCGTCGCCCTGATCGGCGACGAGTCCCTGCAGTGCCGCCCAACGGATGTCGACGGCGTCATGGTGGTGGTCCGGGTCGTCGTTCAGGCTGAGCCCGCAATCGGGGCACAGTCCGAGACAGTCCTCCCGGCACACCGGCTGCAGTGGCAGTGCGAGCACCACCACGTCACGCAGCACGGGTTCGAGGTCGAACAAACCGTCCTCGAGGAAGAGCGTGTCCTCGTCGTCCTCGGCGTCGTCGGCCGGTTCCGCCTTGGAGCGGCTCCGGTCGTCGGCGTCAGGGTACGAGAACATCTCCTGGAAGTCCGCCTTGAGCTCGCGCTCGACGGTCTCCAGACACCTTACGCACTCCCCCACGGCCGATGCACGGGCGGTGCCTGTGACAAGCACCCCTTCCATGACCGATTCCAGTCGGAGACGGAGCTTCAGCGGGGTGCCCTGCGGCACTCCGATGACGCCGGCCAGACCGAGGTCCGCCGGAGCTTCGATCTCCAGGGAGAGCCGCTGCATGGCACCAGGACGCCGACCCAGCTCGTGCGTGTCGAACACGAGGGGGTTGCGGTGGTCGAGGCGGGTATTCAGGGCCGTTCCTGCTTTCACAGATCGCTGAAGATCAAAGATTCCGCCACGTGAGGGCAGCATGGATCGCGGTGCATACGCGCGACCGAACAGCCAGGATACCCGGCACCGCGCTCAGCGCCCAATCCGGGATCAGTGACCCTCTTCGTACCGGCGGAGGTGGTCCAGGTCGATCATGCCGGTGTCGAAGAAGCTGGTCTCGTCCAGTGCGGGCTGCGCGAGCTGGGGCTGCTGGGGCTGGGGCTGCCGGTAGGCGGCGTACGGGTCCTGCTGCGGCGGCGCGTAGTGCGCGGGGTAGGCCGCCGCGGCGGGGCCGGCGCCCGCGCCGGGGTACGGGTCGGAGTACGGGCCGGGCTGCGGCGGCTGCCCCGGGCCGTACGGGTCCGGGTAGCCGTAGGGGTCCGGCCGCGGATGGGCGTACGCGGGCTCCGGCCGCTCCGGCGCCGGGGGCTGCGGTTCGGCCAGGCCCGCCAGGAATTCGGCGTCGCTCGCCGAGCGGGCGGACGGCGGGGTGCCCGCCGCGTCCTGGGCGGCGATGTGCGCGCCGAGGTCGTCCGACGGGACCCGGCCCAGCAGTTTCTGGCGGCCCCGGCCCACCGCCTCCAGGGTCTTGGAGAGCACCGCCTCGAAGGTGGCCAGCTTGGTGTCCACGTACGCGTCCGCCTGCCGCCGCTGGGTCTCGGGGTCGTGGCTGCGCTCGGGCGCCTCCGGGTCCGGGCGGCCGTGTTCGTCCAGGGCCGGGCCGCGGCCCAGCAGCTTCTCCCGGCCGCGGTCCACCGAGCCGATGGTCTTGGACAGGACGACCTCGAAGTTGGCGAGCTTGCTGTCCACGTAGTCGTCGGCCTCGGCCCGGATCTCCTCGGCCTCCCGCCGGGCCTCCTCCAGGATGCGGTCCGCCTCGGCCCGGGAGCGGCGCGCCACCTCGGTGCCGGAGACCAGCGAACCGCGCCGGCTGTGCGCGGACTCGATGATCCGCAGCGCCTCCTGGCGGGCCTCCTCGACCAGTTGTTCCCGGCCGCCGATGACCTCCCGCGCCCGGGCGAGCGAGCCGGGGAGGGCCTGGCGCACCTCTTCCAGCGCGGCGAGCAGCTCGGCCCGGTTGACCACGCAGGAGGCGGACATGGGCAGGGAGCGGGCGCCGCCGACGGCCGCGACGATCCCGTCGAGCTTCTTCTGCACGTCCATGGGGGCTCGCACCTCTCTCGGCCTCGGGTGGTTCCTGAGACGGACGGCACGACTGTAAGGCCACCGGGTGGAGGGCCGGCCCGGTCTGCGGGAGGGGCGGGCGGGCGCCGCTGGGGTCAGCGGTCGGCCAGTCGTGCCATGAGTGCGGTGTGCACGTGCGCGGGGAGCAGGTGGGCGACGTCGCCGCCCCATGCCGCGACCTCCTTGACCAGGGAGGAGGAGAGGAAGCTGTAGGTCGGGTTGGTCGGCACGAACAGGGTTTCGACGCCCGACAGGCCCATGTTCATCTGGGCCATCTGGAGTTCGTAGTCGAAGTCGCTGACGGCGCGCAGGCCCTTGACGATGGCGGGGATGTCCCGCTGCTTGCAGAAGTCGACGAGCAGGCCGTGGAAGGACTCGACCTGGATGTTCCCGTAGTCGGCCGTCGCCTCGCGGATCAGCTCGATCCGCTCCTCGACGGTGAACAGTCCCTTCTTGGACTGGTTGATCATCACGGCGACGTGGACGACGTCGTAGAGCCGGGAGGCCCGGCCGATGATGTCGAGGTGTCCGTTGGTGATGGGGTCGAACGACCCCGGACAGACGGCGCGGCGCAACTGGGGTTCCTCGCTCTCCGGTGCGGGCTTCATGAGTCTTCGCCGGTGAAGGCGGCGCGACCGTACCAGAGCGTGCCTTCCCCGTACTTCCGTGACCGGAGCGGCTCGAACTCCCCGGGCCACGGGAAGGCGCCGCTCCTGGTGCTGCGCTCCACGGTGACGAGCGCGTCGCCGGTGAGCCAGCCGTTGGACCGGAGTGTGAGGAGGATCTCCCGGAGATCCTCGTGCCCGACCGCGTAGGGCGGGTCCAGGAAGACGATGTCGTACGGGTCCCCGTGCGCCGGGACGGCCACGATCTGCTCGGCCCGGCCCGACCGGAACTCGGCCCCGGGCAGGGCCAGGTTCTTGATGTTCTCGCGGACGGCCTGCGCGGCCTTGGTGTCGGTCTCGACGAGCAGGGCGTGGGCCGCGCCGCGGGAGAGGGCTTCCAGGCCCACGGCGCCGGAGCCCGCGTAGAGGTCGAGGACGCGGGCTCCGGCGAGGCCGTGGAGCGATTCCCAGGTGGAGAAGAGCCCTTCGCGCATCCGGTCCGAGGTCGGCCGGGTGCCGGTGCCGGGGGGCACGGCCAGCCGTCGCCCGCCGGCGCTGCCGGCGATCACGCGGGTCATCTGGGGTCCTTCGGGGAGGGAGGGGACAGTGGTGCGGGGCTTCCACGATAGGCCGTGCCGTTCACCCCTTCTCCAGGTACTGCTCCCGTTCGGTGTCGAGCAGGGCGTCCAGCGCGGTCCGCAGGCCCGGCAGCCGCTCCAGGGCCGGGTCGTCGGCGACGACGCGGGTGGCCTCCTCCCGGGCCTGGGCGATGACCTCCTCGTCCTCGATGACGGCGAGCATGCGCAGCGAGGAGCGGACCCCCGACTGGGCCTGGCCCAGGACGTCGCCCTCGCGGCGCTGTTCCAGGTCGATCCGGGAGAGTGCGAAGCCGTCGAGGGTGGCGGCGACGGCGGCCAGCCGGGCCCGGGCGGGGCTCGCCTCGTGTGCCTCGCTGACCAGCAGGCACAGGCCGGGGGCGGAGCCGCGGCCGACCCGGCCGCGCAGCTGGTGGAGCTGGGAGACGCCGAACCGGTCCGCGTCCATGATCACCATGACGGTGGCGTTCGGGACGTTCACCCCGACCTCGATGACGGTGGTGGCGACCAGCACCTTGATCTCGCCCGCCGTGAACCGGCGCATGACGTCGTCCTTGTCGGCCGGGTCCATCCGGCCGTGCAGCACCGCGACGCCCACTGCGGCGAGCGGGCCGCGGGTGAGCTGTTCGGCGAGGTCCAGTACGGCGAGCGGGGGCCGTTTGTCGCCGTCCTCCTCGGCCGCCTTCTTCCCGGCGGCCTTCTTGCCCGCCGCCTTCTTCCTGGGGTCGGCGGCCTCGTCGTCGTCGCCGATGCGCGGGCAGACCACGTACGCCTGGTGGCCGTTCTCCACCTCCTCGCGGACCCGTTCCCAGGCGCGGGCCAGGAAGTGCGGTTTGTCCTTGGCGGGGACGACGTGGGTGGCGATCGGGGAGCGGCCGGCCGGGAGCTGGTCGAGGACGGAGGTCTCCAGGTCGCCGAAGACGGTCATGGCGACGGTGCGCGGGATCGGGGTGGCGGTCATGACGAGCAGGTGCGGGGGTTGCTTGCCCTTGGAGCGCAGGGCGTCGCGCTGTTCCACGCCGAAGCGGTGCTGTTCGTCGACGACGACCAGGCCGAGGTCGTGGAACTGCACCTTGTCCTCGATCAGGGCGTGGGTGCCGATGACGATCCCGGCCTCACCGGTGACGAGGTCGAGCAGGGCCCGGCGCCGGGCGGGCATCCCCATGGAGCCGGTGAGGAGGACCACCTTGGTGCCCTGGCCGGAGCCGCCGAGCGTGCCCGCCCGTCGGTCGTCGCCACCCTTCCGGGGAGGCGCTTCGCGCCACAGCCCCCAGTTCTCGGCCAGCTCGCCCATCATCTCGGTGATGGACCGGTGGTGCTGCTGGGCGAGGACCTCGGTGGGGGCGAGCAGCGCGGCCTGGCCGCCGGAGTCGACCACGGCGAGCATCGCGCGCAGTGCGACCAGTGTCTTGCCGCTGCCCACCTCGCCCTGGAGGAGGCGGTGCATGGGGTGGTCGGTGGCGAGGTCGTCGAAGATCTCCTTGGAGACGGTCCGCTGGCCTTCGGTGAGGGTGAAGGGGAGCTTGTCGTCGAGGGAGTCGAGGAGGCCGCCGGGGACGGGGCGGCGGGGGACGGCCGGGAGCTGGGAGTCGGCGTGGCGGCGGCGGGCCAGGGCGACCTGGAGGACGAACGCCTCGTCCCACTTCAGCCGCTGGCGGGCGTCGTCGATGTCGGCCTTGGTGGCCGGCCGGTGGATCTTCAGGAGGGCCTCGGTGAGCGGGACCAGGCCGCGGCCCTCGCGCAGGGCGGCCGGGAGCGGGTCCACGACCTCCTGGGCGCGGGGCAGCACCGCGTCGACGGCTTTGGCGATCTTCCAGGACTCCAGTTTGGCGCAGGCCGGGTAGATCGGGATGAGCCGGCCCGCGAAGGCGGCTGCCGCGTCGCGCTCCCCGGCGTCCTCGCCGAGCGGCTCGTACGCGGGGTGGGCGAGCTGGAACTTGTGGTTGAACATGGAGACCTTGCCGGCGAACATCGCGCGGCTGCCGGGGAGCAGCTCCTTGTGCGGTTTGTGGACGCCGGAGCCGAAGAAGACGAGCTGGAGCCGGCCGCTGCCGTCGGTGATGGTGACTTCGAGGCGTCTGCCGCGGCCCCCGTTGAAGGTGAGGACCCGGGCGTCGGCGACCTGGGCGACGACGGTCACGTGTTCGTCGATCTGGTCGGCGAGCCCGGCCAGCGAGGTCAGCTCGCCCCGCTCGGCGTACCGGCGGGGGTAGTGGTGGAGCAGGTCCAGGGCCGTGTGCAGGCCGAGCTGCTCGGCCAGCACCTTCGCGGTGGCGGGTCCGAGTGTCTTCTTGAGGTCTTCGTCGAGCGCGGGCACGTGTTCCATTGCACACCATGCCTGTGACAGGACCGCTCCGCGGCCCCGGGACGGGCGGTGCGGGTCGGTGGCGGGCCGGGTGGGCCCGGGGTCACTCGACGCCGATGAGGAGGGGTCCCGAGTAGCGGCCGCCCCGGTAGGTGACGGTGTCCACGGCCAGGTGTCCGTGCTGGACGTAGGCCTCCAGGCGCTCGGCGAGGGAGTCGGGGACCTCGGGGCCCAGGACCAGGGTGACGAGTTCGCCGCCGGAGCCGAGCATCCGTTCGAGGACGGCTTCGGCGGTCTCGGGGAGCCCGGTGCCGATGACGGCGACGTCGCCGTCGATGAGGCCCAGTACGTCCCCGGCCTGGCAGATGCCGGCGGAGGTGAAGGACTGCCGTTCGGCGACGGCGAGTTCCCCGTACCGGGTGGCGCCGGCCGCCGCGGTCATGGCGACCACGTCCTCGTCGAAGCTGGCGCCCGCGTCGTGCACGGCGAGGGCGGCCAGCCCCTGGACGGCCGACCGGGTGGGGACGACGGCGACCCGTACGCCGTCCGCGCGCGCCCGCGCCGCGGCGGCGCCCGCGACGGCGCGCAGTTCGGGGCCGCCGGGCAGCAGCACCACCTCGCGGGCGTGGGCGCGGCGGATGGCCGCGGCCAGCTCGTCGACGGCCGGTGGCTCGCCGGGGCGGGCGAGCACGGCGGTCGCGCCGGCCTCCTCGCAGAGCCCGGCCAGTCCCTCGCCGGGGACGACGGCGACCACGGCGCGCTGGGCGCGCTCGCCGCGGGCCCGGCGGCGTTCGTCGCCGAAGTGGGTGATGCGGATGCGGTGCGGGCGGCCGGCGACGACGCCCGCCTCCACGGCGGCGCCGGGGTCGTCGACGTGGACGTGGACGTTCCACAGCTCGTCGCCGCCGACGACGACCAGGCAGTCGCCGAGCCCGTCGAGCCGGGCCCGTAGGTCCTCGACGGCGTCCCGCGCCGCCTCCAGCAGGTAGACCACCTCGTACGCGGGCCCGTCCTGCTCCTGTGCGCAGGGCTGCGGCGGCTGCGGGACGGGCACGGCCCGCCCGGGGACGGGTTCGGCGGTGGGTTCCCGGCCGGACAGGGTCTGCCAGAGGGCTCCGAGGACGGCGACCAGTCCGCAGCCCCCGGCGTCGACGACTCCGGCCCGGCCCAGTACGGCCAGTTGTCCGGGGGTCTCGGCCAGGGCCGCGCGGGCGCCGTCGTAGGCCGCGCGGGCCACGTCCTCGGCGCTCCCGGCGGCGGCCCCGGCCGCCTCACCGGCCCGCGCGGCGGCGGTGGCGACGGTGAGCATGGTGCCTTCCACCGGGTGCGCGACCGCCTCGTAGGCCGATTCCGCGGCCCGGGTCAGGGCCCGGGCCAGCAGCGGGCCCGGTGCTCCGGCCCCGCGGGGCGGCTCCGGCTCGTCGCCCAGGACGTCGGCGATCCCGCGCAGGAGCTGCGCCAGGATGGTTCCCGAGTTTCCCCGGGCGCCGGTCAGGGCGCCGTGCGCGTAGGCCCGTACGGCCAGGGAGAGGGAGGGCCGGGGTGTGCCCGGGGTCACGTTCCCGAGGGCGGCGTCCAGTGCGAGGCCGGCCGATTCGGCGGTGAGGTAGAGGTTGGTGCCGGTGTCCGCGTCCGCGACGGGGTAGACGTTGATCGCGTCGATGTCCTCGCGGGCCCGGCCGAGTGCGGCCAGGGCCAGGGAGCTCCAGGTGCGCACCGCTTCGGCGTCGAGCTCGTCAGGGGGCTGCGGCTGCGGCTCGTGCGGCACCGGGTGTTCCTCCTCAGTACGGGCCAGGGTTCACCGCAGGGTAACCAAGGGCGGCCGGAGGGCCGGGGCCCCGGGGCGGGGGGCGGCGGCGGCCGTGGTAGTTTTCTTGGGCGGGAGCAGTCGTTGTATGCTGCTCCGGTTGCCCGATGAGAGTCGGGCCATTCCCCCGGCAAGCCACTTCAGATCTCTGATTCCGGTGCGCCGGATTCACTGTAATTGCATCTGAAGTCTTTGGAGTGACCTGTGGCTGCCAACTGCGACGTTTGCGCCAAGGGGCCGAGCTTCGGCAACAGCATCTCCCACTCGCACCGCCGCACGTCCCGTCGCTGGAACCCGAACATCCAGCGCGTCCGTGCCGTGGTCAATGGGACGCCGAAGCGCCTCAACGCCTGCACCTCGTGCATCAAGGCCGGCAAGGTCTCGCGCTGACGCCTCCCGTCGTAGCGCAGCCCTTTCCGGTTGCCAAGAAGGCCGGTCCACCTCGTGGACCGGCCTTTTGCCTTTCCTGACGGCTCCTGCGCCGTGCTCTCTCGCGCCGTCCTCCGGGGCCGGCACCTCAGCGGTGCCAGCGCCAGGCGTGGGCGACCGGGCCGATGCCCCCGCCGAGCGCGAAGCCGGCGGCGATGGCGCCGCTCACGTACTCCTTGGCCGCCGTGACGGCCTCCGGCACCGTCAGGCCTTGCGCGAGGCCCGCCGCGACGGCGCTCGCCAGGGTGCAGCCGGTGCCGTGCGTGTGCCGGTTGTCGTGGCGCGGGGCCCGTAGCCAGTGCTCCTCGGTCCCGTCCGACAGCAGGTCCACGGCCTCGTCCCCGGAGGCCGTCAGGTGCCCACCCTTGATCAGCGCCCACCGCGCGCCGTGGCCGAGGATCGCGTCGGCGGCCCGCCGCATGTCGTCCTCGGTCCGCACCACCACGCCCGTGAGCTGCGCCACCTCGTCCAGGTTCGGGGTCGCCACGGTGGCCCGGGGCAGCAGTTCCTGGCGCACGGCGTCCAGCGCGGTGACGGCGAGGAGCGCGTCCCCGTGCTTGGAGACCCCGACGGGGTCCACGACGGCCGGGGCGCGGGTGTCGGCGAGGAGCGCGGCCACCGTCTCGACCAGCACGGCGGAGGAGAGCATCCCGGTCTTCACGGCCTGGACGCCGATGTCGTCCACGACGGCCCGGTACTGGGCCGTCACCGCCTCGGCGGGCAGTTCCCAGGCTCCGCTGACCCCGAGGGAGTTCTGCGCGGTCACGGCGGTCACCACGCTCATCCCGTGCACGCCGAGCGCCAGCATGGTCTTCAGGTCGGCCTGGATGCCCGCGCCGCCGCCGGAGTCGGAGCCGGCGACGGTCAGGCAGAGCGGCGGGGCGGCGTTCACCGCGGGCTCTCCTCGGGGGCCGGGTCGGCGCCGAAGTGGTCCCAGCCGCCGGTGCTGGTCCAGGGCGCGCCGTCCACGGTCACCTGGGGCAGCGCGGAGCGGCTGAGCACCTCCCCGATGACCTTCCAGCGGGCCGGGAGCTTCACCTCGGGCGGGAAGGTCGCCACGATCGCGTGGTCCTCCCCGCCGGTGAGCACCCACTGGAGCGGGTCCACGCCGACGGCCTGCCCGATGTCGTACATCTGGGTGGGGATGTCCACGGCCGCCGAGCGCAGGTCGATCCGTACCTTGCTGGCCTCGGCGATGTGGCCGAGGTCGGCGATCAGGCCGTCGCTGACGTCGGTCATGGCGGTGGCGCCGAGTCCGGCGGCGGCGGGGCCCGCGTGGTAGGGCGGCTCGGGCCGCCGGTGCGCCTCGACGAAGGCGCGCGGGGAGCGGAAGCCGCGGGAGAGGACGGCGAACCCGGCGGCGGACCAGCCGAGCCAGCCGGTGACGGCGACGACGTCGCCGGGCCGGGCACCGGAGCGCAGCACGGGTTCGTGGTTGCGCAGGTCGCCGAGGGCGGTGATCGCGACGGTGATGGTGTCGCCGCGGACGACGTCCCCGCCGACCACGGCCGCGCCCGCGACCTGACATTCGTCGCGGATTCCGTCCATGAGTTCGGTGGGCCAGGTGACCGGGAGTTCGGCCGGGACGACGAGGCCGAGGAGGAGGGCGGTCGGGACCGCGCCCATGGCGGCGATGTCGGCGAGGTTCTGGGCGGCGGCCTTGCGGCCGACGTCGTAGGCGGTGGACCAGTCGCGCCGGAAGTGCCGGCCTTCCAGCAGGATGTCCGTGCTGGCCACGACGCGCCGGTCGGGGGCCGAGACCACCGCGGCGTCGTCGCCCGGTCCCAGCCGGACCGCCGGCGTGGTGGTGAGCCGTGAGGTGAGCTCTCTGATGAGCCCGAACTCCCCCAGCTCGCCCACAGTGCCCTTCATCGCTGTGCCCCTTCTTGCCCAGTCCGCTTGCGGTCGCGAGCCGTCACAGCTCTGGGTACCGTCAACAGATACGTCAACTTCTGCTCCCCGCGCGCTCCGCCGTGCGTGGCGCCGGGTCCGTGGAGTGTGTCCACGGCACGTTGGGGAAGGGTCTCCCCGGGACGCTCGGCGACGCGGTACCGTGGCGTCCCTTCTTCCCCGGGCCCGTCCGTTTTCCCCGGGCCCATCCGAAGGTTAGGGGACATGATCCTCGTGGCCGTCCTGGAGGTTCCGTGGTACAGGCGTACATCCTCATCCAGACCGAGGTGGGCAAGGCGTCGTCCGTCGCCGAGTCCATCGGCCGCATCCCGGGGGTGATCCAGGCCGAGGACGTGACGGGGCCGTACGACGTGATCGTGCGCGCCCAGGCCGAGACCGTGGACGAGCTCGGCCGTATGGTCGTCGCCAAGGTCCAGCAGGTGGAGGGCATCACCCGCACCTTGACCTGCCCGGTGGTCCATCTGTAGCCCCCGTCTACTCTTGGCCGGTGATGTCCCTCCACCGCCGGCCCCTCCGTCTGCCGACCCTGCCCGCCGTGATCGCCGTACTGGCCCTCGCGGGGTGTGTCCCGGGTGGTGCCGGGGTCCGGGTGGACCCGCCGCCACCGCCGCCCGCCGCGGTCGCGGGGTTGTGTGCCGCTCTGCACGAGGCGCTCCCGGAGACGGTGGCCGGCCTGGCGCGGACCACGGCCACACCGGAGTCCGTCCTGACCGCCGCGTGGGGCGGCTCGGCGATCGTACTGCGGTGCGGGGTCCCCAAGCCCGCCGAGATGGCCGATCCGAAGCAGGAGGGCGTCCATGTGAACGGGGTCGCCTGGCTGCTGGACGAGCGGCCCGACGGCGGGTTCCGGTTCGTCACCGGGATGCGGCTGGCGTACACGGAGGTCCTGGTCGACAAGGAGCACGTGACGGACGCCGGGATGCTGGTCGGGCTCTCCGGAGCCGTCGCGCGGGCCGTGCCCGAGGGCATCTCCTCGTACTGACACCGACCGCCCGCCGGGAGTCCCGGCGGGCGGTCGGCCGTACGGAACCGCTCAGCGCAGCCCGGTGGGGCGGCGCAGGGCCGCCTGGATCAGGCGGTCCACCAGCTCCGGGTAGGCGACGCCCGACTCCTGCCACATCCGCGGGTACATGGAGATCGGGGTGAAGCCCGGCATGGTGTTGATCTCGTTGATGACGAAGGTGCCGTCCTCGGTGAGGAAGAAGTCGGCGCGCACCAGGCCCTCGCAGGACGCGGCCTCGAACGCCTCGACCGCGAGCCGCCGCACCTCGGCGGTCTGCTCCTCGGTGAGCGGGGCGGGCACGATCCCGGAGGCGGAGTCGATGTACTTGGCCTCGAAGTCGTAGAAGTCGTGGCTGGAGACCGGCGGGATCTCGGCGGGCACGCTGGCGCGCGGGCCGTCCTCGAACTCCAGCACTCCGCACTCGATCTCGCGGCCCCGCAGCAGCGCCTCCACGATGATCTTCGGGTCGTGGCGGCGGGCCTCCTCGACGGCGGCGTCGAGGCCGGAGGCGTCGTCGACCTTGGTGATGCCGATGGAGGAGCCGGCGCGGGCGGGCTTGACGAACAGCGGCCAGCCGTGTTCTCCGGCGAAGTCGAGGATGCGGGCGCGGGCGGCGTCCTTGTCGGCCGTCCACTCGCGGGGGCGGACGGTCAGGTACGGGCCGACGCGCAGCCCGAAGGAGGTGAACACCCGCTTCATGTAGTCCTTGTCCTGGCCCACGGCCGAGGCCAGGACGCCGGAGCCGACGTACGGGATGCCCGCGAGCTCCAGGAGGCCCTGGAGGGTGCCGTCCTCGCCGTACGGGCCGTGCAGGACGGGGAAGACGACGTCGACCTCGCCCAGGGCCTTGGGGACCGCGCCGGGCTCGGTGTAGACCACTTCGCGGCTGGCCGGGTCGACCGAGAGGACGACGCTGCCGTCCTCGGAGTCGGTGAGCTCCTCGACGTTCGGGAGGCGGCGGTCGGCGATGGCCATCCGCTCGGGCTCGTCGGCGGTCAGCGCCCACCGGCCGGCCGTGGTGATGCCGATGGGCAGCACCTCGTACCGGGAACGGTCGATGGAGCGCAGCACGGCGCCCGCCGTGACGACCGAGATGGCGTGTTCCGAGCTCCGGCCGCCGAACACGACGGCGACGCGGGGCTTGCGGCCCTGCTGCTCAGGGGTCTGGGGGAGGTTCTCGCTGCTCATATCGCCACGAGAGTACCCGCTCAGACGTCCGTACCGGAGTCAGTGACGTTCCGGTTTGGCGCTGCGGCCCATCAGTTCCTTCAGCGCGACCAGTGTGGGCTTGCCGTGGTGGACGATGTCGACGACGGTGTCGGTGATCGGCATGTCCACCCCGTGGCGGCGGGCCAGATCGGCCACGGACTGGCAGGACTTGACGCCCTCGGCGGTCTGCCGGGTGACCGCGATGGTCTCCTCCAGGGTCATCCCGCGGCCGAGGTTGGTGCCGAAGGTGTGGTTGCGGGAGAGCGGCGAGGAGCAGGTGGCGACCAGGTCGCCGAGGCCCGCGAGGCCGGAGAAGGTGAGCGGGTCGGCGCCCATCGCCACGCCCAGCCGGGTCGCCTCGGCGAGTCCGCGGGTGATGAGGGAGCCCTTGGTGTTGTCGCCCAGGCCCATGCCGTCCGCGATGCCGACGGCGAGGCCGATGACGTTCTTGACGGCGCCGCCGAGCTCGCAGCCGATGACGTCGGTGCTGGTGTACGGGCGGAAGTACGGGGTGTGGCAGGCGGCCTGGAGGCGCCTGGCCACGGCCTCGTCCTCGCAGGCGACGACCGAGGCGGCGGGCTGGCGGGCGACGATCTCCCGGGCCAGGTTGGGGCCGGTGACGACGGCGACCCGTCCCCTGATCCCGTCGGGGGTCGCCGCGCCCTCGGCCACCATGACCTCCTCGATGACCTCGCTCATCCGCTTGGCGGTGCCGAGTTCGATGCCCTTCATCAGGGAGACGAGGACGGCGTCGGCCGGGAGGAACGGGGCCCAGGCGGCCAGGTTGCCGCGCAGGGTCTGGGAGGGGATGGCGAGGACCACGAGGTCGGCGTCGTGGGCGGCCTCGGCGGCGTCGGTGGTGGCCCGCAGGCCGGCGGGGAGTTCGACGCCGGGGAAGTAGTCGGGGTTGGTCCGGCCGGTGTTGACCGCGTCGGCCAGCTCCTTGCGGCGGCCCCACAGGGTCACCTCGCAGCCGGCGTCGGCGAGCACCATCCCGAAGGCCGTGCCCCAGGAGCCGGTTCCGTAGACGGCCGCCTTCACGGGACGTGTCACTTGTCGCCCTCTCCCGCGGCCTGACGCCGCTGCTGTGCTCTGGCCCTGCGATGGTCGTACGGCTGCGCGGGCGCGCTCTCGCCCCGCACCTCCTCCAGCAGCCCGGTGACGGCCGCCATGATGGTCTCGGTGGCCTGCCGCAGGACCTCCGGGGTGGGTTCCCGGTCGTAGAACGCGGTCAGGTCGACGGGCGGGCCGGCGCGTACCTGGAGGGTCTTGCGGGGGAAGAGCCGGAGCTTGTTCCTGCCCGCGTAGGGGGGCATCGCGAGATTCGCGCCCCATTGGGCCACCGGAATGACGGGGGCCCTGGTGATGAGTGCCACACGCGCGGCCCCGGTCTTGCCGGCCATGGGCCACATGTCGGGGTCGCGGGTGAGGGTGCCTTCCGGGTAAAAGGCCACGCATTCACCGCGTTCGATCGCGGTCACCGCCGCCCGGAATGCGTCGAGTGCGTTGGTGCTCTCCCGGTAGACCGGGATCTGTCCCGATCCGCGCAGGATCGAGCCGACAATGGGGACCTGGAAGAGGGCGGCCTTCGCGAGCAATCGGGGCACCCGGCCGGTGTTGTACTGGAAGTGCGCGTAGGAGAGCGGGTCCAGATACGAGTTGTGATTGACGGCGGTGATGAATCCGCCCTCGGCCGGAATGTTCTCCATTCCCCGCCAGTCCCGCTTGAAGAGCACTACCAGCGGCGGTTTCGCGATGACCGCCGCCAGGCGGTACCAGAAGCCGATTCTGCGGCGGGACACTCGGACACCTTCCTCTAGGACCGGTGCGCGGCTCGGGCACCTCTTCGGCCGGACAAGTGTCGCCCCAGGTCCGGTCTCTGTCGAGAACACCGTACGCCCCGCCCGTGCCGCCGGGGCCCCGGGCTGCCCGGGGGAGGCGACAATGGGCCGACGCATGACCCGGCCATGACCTGACCATGGTCCGGGAATGTGCCGGAGCGCGCCGCGGGAAGGGGTCGGTCACGAACGCCGTCTGGAGTCTGGTGGTGCCGTTGAAGCCCCTGGCGGCGGCCAAGAGCCGGCTCGCGGGGGCGGTGGGCGGGGACCGGCCGGGGCTGGCGCTGGCCTTCGCGCAGGACACCGTGGCGGGGGCGCTGGCCTGCGCGGCGGTCGCGGATGTGGTGGTGGTCACGGACGACGCGGTGGCGGGGCCGGAGCTGGCCCGGCTGGGGGCGCGGATCGTGCCGGACGCGCCGGGCGCGGGGCTGAACGCGGCGCTGGTCCACGGGGCGCGCGCGGTGCGCGCGGGCCGGCCGGGGGCGGCGGTGGCCGCGATGAACGCGGACCTGCCGGCGCTCCGGCCGCGCGAATTGCTACGCGTGCTCGAAACGGCTTCGGTATTTCCCCGGGCATTTCTGGCGGATGCGGCCGGAATCGGGACGACCTTGCTTTCCGCTGCTCCGGACGTGGAATTGACCCCCTCGTTCGGCGGCCTGTCGCGGGCTCGGCATTCGGCTTCGGGCGCGAGGGAAATCGCCCTGGCGGACGTCGACAGCGTGCGCCGGGACGTGGACACGGCGGCCGATCTGCGGACGGCCCTCGACCTTGGTGTGGGATGTCACACGGCCCGATACAGTGCCCGTATGCAGGCGACCGCGTACACGTACGATTCCCAGACCCGCAGCGGCAGCGTGCTGCTGGACGACGGCACCCCGGTGCCCTTCGGGGCCCCGGCCTTCGACGCGGGCGGCCTGAGGCTGCTGCGCCCCGGGCAGCGGGTCCGGATCGAGACCGCGGGCGAGGGCGCGGGGCTGAGCATCACCCTGGTCACCTTGCAGACGTTCTGAGCAGACGCTCGGCAGACCGTTCCGACCTGCGAGAACAGCACCGCGGGCCGGCCTCCCCGGAGGGGAAACCGGCCCGGCGTGTGTGACTCCTGCCCTACTTCTTGCGGGCCGTGGTCTTCTTCGCGGTGACCTTGCGCGTCGCCGTCTTCTTGGCGGGCGCCTTCGTCGCGGTGGCCTTCTTGGCCGCCGGGGCGGTCTTCTTCGCGGTGGCGGTGGTCTTCTTCGCCGTCGTCGTGGCCTTCTTGGCCGGGGCGGCCTTCTTCGCCGTGGCCGTCGCCTTCTTCGTGGTGGCCGTGGTCTTCACCGCCGCCTTCTTGGCGGTCGCGGTGGCCTTCTTCGCCGTGGCCTTCTTGGCGACCGCGGTCTTCGCCGCGGCCTTCTTGGCGGGGGCGGCCTTCTTGGCCGCGGCCTTCTTGACCGTGGCGGAAGCGCCTCCGGTGAGGCTGCCCTTGGGCGCCTTCTTCACCGAGACCTCGCCGCCCTTGGGCAGCTTCTTGGTGCCGCTGACCAGGTCCTTGAAGCCCTGGCCCGCGCGGAAGCGGGGGACCGAGGTCTTCTTGACCCGTACGCGTTCACCCGTCTGCGGGTTGCGGGCGTAACGGGCCGGGCGGTCGACCTTCTCGAACGAGCCGAAGCCCGTGACCGAGACCCGGTCGCCCGCGACGGTAGCGCGGACGATCGCGTCCAGTACCGCGTCGACGGCGTCCGCGGCCTGCTGACGGCCGCCCAGCTTGTCGGCAATCGCTTCTACGAGCTGCGCCTTGTTCAACGTCTTCCCCTTCGGAGACTTCGCCAGAACGAATGTGTTCAAGCTTATTTCGCACGTTAGGCGGATATATACCGCAAATCAAACACGAAACGGGCTAATCACCCTAGTGCCGCAACGGTGCGGACCGTTACGGAGTTCCTTCGCATCAGTCGCCTTCAGGGAATCGACCCTCGTCGAGGTCCTTCATCAACCTGTCCAGGCGCCTTGCCGCATCAGCGAGATCGTGCTTCGCGGCGGCCGTGGCGACCAACAGCTTCCGGGACAGCGCCATCCTTACGCCCTCCGGGACTTGCAGTGAGCGCACCCTTGCGTGTGCTTCTTTCAACCGGTCCGCGACGAGTTCGTAGAGCTCTAGTTGACTGTCGCGTTCCATGCACAGATTGTGCCATCTGGGGCGAGTTGTCGCCTCACGGGGCCTCAACAAACGACGATGCCCCCCGCCGGAAGGCGGAGGGCATCGTCGGGTGGATGTGATCATCCACGGGCGAATAAGCGCTGATCAGGCCGGAATCAGCTCCGAATCGTGCGCGGCTTGAAGCTCGGCCGGACACTTTCGTACACCGAGATGTCCGTTTCGTTCTGAAGGGTGAGCGAGATGTCGTCCAGCCCCTCCAGCAGCCGCCAGCGGGCGTTGTCGTCGAGTTCGAACGCGGCCACGACACCCTCCGCGCGCACCTGGCGGTCGACCAGGTCGACGGTGACCTCCGCGGTCGGGTCGGCCTCGGTCAGCTGCCACAGCCGCTCGACGGTCTCCTGCGGGAGCACGACCGTCAGCAGACCGTTCTTCAGCGAGTTCCCGCGGAAGATGTCGGCGAAGCGGGAGGAGATGACCGTCTTGAAGCCGAAGTTCTGCAGCGCCCAGACGGCGTGCTCGCGCGAGGAGCCGGTGCCGAAGTCGGGACCGGCGACCAGGACGGTCGCCCCGGCGCGCTCGGGCCGGTTCGTGACGAACTCCGGGTCCTTGCGCCACGCCTCGAAGAGCCCGTCCTCGAACCCGTCGCGGGTGATCTTCTTCAGCCAGTGGGCGGGGATGATCTGGTCGGTGTCGACGTTGCCGCGGCGCAGCGGGACGGCCCGTCCGGTGTGGGTGGTGAAGGCTTCCATGGTGCTCAGACTCCGGCGGTCGCGGTGGCGTCGGACAGGTCGGCGGGCGAGGCCAGACGGCCCAGCACGGCGGTGGCGGCGGCCACCTGGGGGGAGACCAGGTGGGTGCGCCCGCCCTTGCCCTGGCGGCCCTCGAAGTTGCGGTTGGAGGTGGACGCGGAGCGCTCACCGGGCGCCAGTTGGTCGGGGTTCATGCCCAGGCACATGGAACAGCCCGCGTGCCGCCATTCGGCGCCGGCCTCCTTGAAGACCTTGTCCAGCCCCTCCTCCACGGCCTGGAGCGCGACCCGGACCGAGCCCGGGACGACCAGCATCCGTACCCCGTCGGCGACTTTGCGGCCCTCGATGATCCCGGCGACGGCGCGCAGGTCCTCGATGCGGCCGTTGGTGCAGGAACCTACGAAGACGGTGTCGACCTTGATGTCGCGCAGCGGCTGCCCGGCGGTCAACCCCATGTACTCCAGGGCCTTCTCGGCGGCCAGGCGCTCCGAAGCGTCCTCGTACGAAGCCGGGTCGGGGACCTCGGCGGAGAGCGGCGCGCCCTGGCCCGGGTTGGTGCCCCAGGTGACGAACGGGGACAGCGTGGTGGCGTCGATGACGACCTCGGCGTCGAAGACCGCGTCGTCGTCGGTGCGCAGGGTCTCCCAGTAGGCGACCGCCGCGTCCCAGTCGGCCCCCTCGGGCGCGTGGTCGCGGCCCCGGAGGTACTCGAAGGTGGTCCGGTCGGGGGCGATCATGCCCGCGCGGGCGCCGGCCTCGATCGACATGTTGCAGATGGTCATGCGGGCTTCCATCGACAGCTGCTCGACGGCCTCGCCCCGGTACTCCAGGATGTAGCCCTGGCCGCCGCCGGTGCCGATCCTGGCGATGATCGCGAGGATCAGGTCCTTGGCGGTGACCCCTTCGGCCAGCGCCCCGGTGACGGTGATCGCCATCGTCCTGGGCCGGGCCAGCGGCAGCGTCTGGGTGGCGAGCACGTGCTCGACCTGGCTGGTGCCGATGCCGAAGGCCAGCGCGCCGAAGGCGCCGTGCGTGGAGGTGTGCGAGTCGCCGCAGACCACGGTGGTGCCGGGCTGGGTCAGGCCGAGCTGCGGTCCCACGACGTGGACGACGCCCTGCTCGATGTCGCCCAGCGAGTGCAGCCGGACGCCGAACTCGGCGCAGTTCTTGCGCAGCGTCTCCAGCTGGGCCCGGGAGACCGGGTCCGCGATCGGCTTGTCGATGTCGAGGGTGGGGGTGTTGTGGTCCTCGGTCGCGATGGTGAGGTCGAGGCGCCGGACCGGGCGGCCGGCCTGGCGCAGGCCCTCGAACGCCTGCGGGCTGGTCACCTCGTGCAGCAGGTGCAGATCGATGTAGAGGAGGTCGGGCTCGCCCTCGGCGCGCCGGACGACATGGTCGTCCCAGACCTTCTCCGCGAGTGTCCTACCCATCGCTTTCCCTCCGGCCGGCCGGTCGTGCCGGCGCTTGATAGAGATCCCGGTGCGCCTGATCGCCCGTACCCCACGTGCCGGACGACGGCTCGGACCCATGTGGTTCGTGGACCCGCGGCTACAGCCTCGCTGTTTCTCCGGAAAATTGAACTTGCGTTTCACAGTGTGAGACGCGAATATCGTTTCATGGACAACTCTAGCGGCGTCGGCGTTCTCGACAAGGCAGCTCTGGTACTGAGCGCACTGGAGTCCGGTCCGGCCACCCTCGCCGGGCTGGTCGCGGCGACAGGGCTCGCACGACCCACGGCACATCGCCTGGCCGTGGCACTGGAACACCACCGGATGGTGGCGCGGGACATGCAGGGCCGGTTCATTCTCGGCCCGCGGCTGGCGGAGCTCGCCGCCGCGGCCGGCGAGGACCGTCTGCTGGCCACGGCGGGACCGGTCCTCACCCACCTGCGGGACGTGACGGGAGAGAGCGCGCAGCTCTACCGCCGCCAGGGGGACATGCGCATCTGCGTGGCGGCGGCGGAGCGGCTGTCGGGCCTGCGGGACACCGTTCCCGTCGGCTCCACGCTGCCGATGAAGGCGGGCTCGGCCGCGCAGATCCTGATGGCCTGGGAGGAGCCCGAGCGGCTCCACCGGGGCCTGCAGGGCGCGCGGTTCACGGCGACGGCGCTCTCGGGCGTACGGCGCCGCGGCTGGGCCCAGTCGATCGGTGAGCGGGAGCCGGGCGTGGCCTCGGTCTCGGCGCCGGTGCGGGGGCCGTCGAACCGTGTGGTGGCCTCCGTGTCGGTCTCCGGGCCGATCGAGCGCCTGACCCGCCACCCGGGCCGGATGCACGCCCAGGCCGTCATCGACGCGGCGGCCCGCCTCTCGGAGGCCCTGCGCCGCTCCGGCTGACCCGCCCCCGCCCACCCGCCACTCCCCCGGGCCCGGGGGCGCGTACGACGCCGCGGACGTCCGAACACGCGCCTCCGGGCCCGCACTTGTGCCGGTCCGCGGCGGCGGACGGCAGCGGGGGCGACGGGGTCCGGAAAGGCGAGGTCCGGGAACGCGGAAGAGGCCCTCCGCGATGATCGCGGAGGGCCTCTCCTGTACGTACCCCCGACCGGATTCGAACCGGCGCTACCGCCTTGAGAGGGCGGCGTGCTAGGCCGCTACACAACGGGGGCTAGCTGGTGTTGCTGTCACTGCGCTGGGCTACCAGGACTCGAACCTAGAATAAGGGAACCAGAAACCCTCGTGTTGCCAATTACACTATAGCCCAAAGTGGTCTAGACCAGACCAACCGTACCCCCGACCGGATTCGAACCGGCGCTACCGCCTTGAGAGGGCGGCGTGCTAGGCCGCTACACAACGGGGGCCCTAGCGATCCTGCGTCAAAACATCCGGGTGCGACCCAAGAGATCTCGCGGGAAGGATCTGTACCCCCGACCGGATTCGAACCGGCGCTACCGCCTTGAGAGGGCGGCGTGCTAGGCCGCTACACAACGGGGGCTAAGCACTGCTACTGCACTGCGCTGGGGTACCAGGACTCGAACCTAGAATAAGGGAACCAGAAACCCTCGTGTTGCCAATTACACTATACCCCACCAAAAGTCAACCCCTTCTCAGGGGTTTTCCTTCGGGTGGCGCCTCCGTCCGGCCTTTCGGCCCGCTCCGGCGGCGCAGAAAGAACATTACCGGATGGCTGACCGTGCTCCAAAACGGGTATCCCCGGCAACCGGCTCCCGTACGGCGGCGGCCGGACCCGGCGGCGCGTCGGCGCCCGGCAGGGCCTCCGCGCGCCCCGGAGCCGCCCCGTACCGGCCTCCCGAGCCCCCGGAACGCCCCAGGGGCGGCAGCGGGTGCGGGCTGCCGTCCCTGGGGGACGTACGGGGCGTACGGGCGTACGCGGGGGTGGCTACGCGGCGAGCTTGGCCAGGGCCGCGTCGATGCGGGACAGGGAGCGGTCCTTGCCCAGGATCTCCAGCGACTCGAAGAGCGGCAGGCCGACCGTGCGGCCGGTCACGGCCACGCGGACCGGGGCCTGGGCCTTGCCGAGCTTGAGCCCGTGCGCCTCGCCCGCGGTCAGGACGGCCTGCTTGAGGGAGTCCGGGTCGCTCCAGTCGGCGCCGGCGAGGTTCTCCCGCGCCGTGGTGAGCAGCGCCGCCGGGTCGCCCTTCATCGCCTTGTCCCAGGACGCCTGGTCGGAGACCGGCTCCTTCAGGAAGAGGAAGTCGACGTTGGCGGTGATGTCCGACAGGACGGTCACCCGGGTCTGGGCGTGCGGCGCGATGGCGGCCCACGCCCGGGCGTCGAAGTCCTCGGGCGCCCAGTTGGCGTGCGGGGCCCGCAGCCAGGGGGCGCAGGCGTCCGCGAACGCCTTCGGCTCCAGCATCCGGATGTGGTCGCCGTTGATCGACTCGGCCTTCTTGAGGTCGAAGCGCGCCGGGTTGGCGTTCACGCCGTCGATGTCGAACTTCGCCACCATCTCCTCGATCGAGAAGACGTCCTGGTCCTTGGAGAAGGACCAGCCGAGGAGCGAGAGGTAGTTCAGCAGGCCCTCGGGGAGGAAGCCACGCTCGCGGTACAGGTTGAGCGAGGACTCCGGGTCGCGCTTGGAGAGCTTCTTGTTGCCCTCGCCCATCACGTACGGCAGGTGGCCGAAGGCGGGTGTCGCCTTGGCGATGCCCAGCTCCGTCAGCGCCTTGTACAGGGCGATCTGGCGGGGGGTGGAGGAGAGCAGGTCCTCGCCGCGCAGGACGTGCGTGATCTCCATCAGCGCGTCGTCGACCGGGTTGACCAGCGTGTACAGCGGGGCGCCGTTGGCCCGGACGATGCCGAAGTCGGGCACGTTCTCGGGGGTGAAGGAGAGCTCGCCGCGGACCAGGTCCGTGAAGGTGATCGTCTCGTCGGGCATCCGGAACCGGACGATCGAGGTGCGGCCCTCGGCCTCGTAGGCGCCGCGCCGCTCCTCGGTGAGGTCGCGGCAGTGGCCGTCGTAGCCGGAGGGGCGGCCGGCGGCGCGGGCGGCGTCGCGGCGCGCGTCCAGCTCCTCGGTGGTGCAGTAGCAGCGGTAGGCGTAGCCGCCGTCCTGGAGCTTCTTCGCGACGTCCGCGTAGATGTCCATGCGCTGGGACTGGCGGTACGGGGCGTGCGGGCCGCCGATCCCGGGGCCCTCGTCCCAGGTGAAGCCGAGCCAGCGCAGCGAGTCGAGGAGCTGCTCGTACGACTCCTCGGAGTCGCGGGCCGCGTCGGTGTCCTCGATGCGGAAGACGAACGTGCCGCCGTGGTGGCGGGCGAACGCCCAGTTGAAGAGGGCGGTGCGGACCAGGCCCACGTGGGGGTTGCCGGTCGGGGAGGGACAGAAACGTACGCGGGGGGTCGCGTTAGCCACGCTTGATCACCTTGTTGGTGAGAGTGCCGATGCCTTCGATGGTGACGGCGACCTCGTCGCCGACGTTGAGGGGGCCGACTCCGGCCGGGGTCCCCGTGAGGATGACGTCGCCGGGGAGGAGCGTCATGGCCTCGGTGACGTGGACGATCAGCTCCTCGACGGAACGGACCATGTCGCTGGTGCGGCCGAGCTGGCGCTGTTCGCCGTTGACCGTGCAGCCGACGGCCAGGTCGGCCGGGTCGAGCTCGGTCTCGATCCAGGGGCCGAGGGGGCAGGAGCCGTCGAAGCCCTTGGCGCGGGCCCACTGCTTCTCGCTCAGCTGGATGTCGCGGGCGGTGACGTCGTTGGCGCAGGTGTAGCCGAGGATGACGTCCTTGACGCGCTCCCGGGGGACCTCGCGGCACATCCGGCCGATCACCACGGCCAGCTCCGCCTCGTAGTGGACCTCCTGCGAGAAGGAGGGGTACGGGATGGGGTCGCCGGGACCGCTCACCGAGGTGGAGGGCTTGAAGAAGACGACGGGGGCGTCGGGGCGGCCCTGGTCGTCGACGATGGAGTGCCCGAGCTCCGCCGCGTGCTCCGCGTAGTTGCGGCCGATGGCCACGACCTTGCTGGGGAGCACCGGCGGCAGCAGCCGGACCTTGCTGAGCGGGACCTTCGTGCCGGACAGCTCGAAGTCCGCGAACGGGATGCCCTTGATGATGTCGAGGACGAGCGCGTCGGGGGCAGTGCCCTCGACCGCTCCGAACGCGACATTGCCGTCGATCGAGAACCTGGCGATACGCACGTGCTGCGTCTGCCCCTCTGTCATTTCCGCTGGCTGGAGTCTGCGGACCCCAGGCTAACGCGGCGGGCGGACGCGCTTCGCCCCGTTTGTACGGGGCACGCGCCGCTACAGCGCGGCGACGGGCGCGTCCATCAGGACCGTGCGGCGCGGGTTCGCGGTCTGGGCCGGCAGCTCGACGGACTGCTCCGGGGCCGGGGCCGCCTGCTGCAGCTCCTCGGCGTCCTTGAGGTGCGCGAGGGTGGTGCGGCGGGGGTTGGCTATGTTGCGGACCATCATCGTCGTCTTCATCGGAGTCTCGGGCCTCGGCTCGGTCGCGGGTGGTCGGTCGCGCGGTCTTCGGTTGTCGGTCGCGTCAACCCTGTAAAGGGAAAGGCTAAACATCTGAATCCCCGGCCGAACCGGGAAGTAATGGCCACACCTCTGTGAGTTTGCTCACCAATGACCCGGCATTACGGGCATAACCGACAGTCAATTCCACTCACAGAAACGGACATTGCACCACTGAATGCACCATTCCGCTCCTGATCATCGCGACTGGGACACCTTGCCAGCCATAGCGTTTGGTCAGCGTAAGTCCGATTCCTTACGAAAAAGGTCCTACGTCGCGTAGCTCACCTGTCACAAGAAGTCACCGACTCTCCGGGACGGCCCGCGCACCTTGTTGGAGATCCGCCTCTGTGCTGGAATTCGCGGGACCGCCGCGGGAATCAGCCGGCGCGCAGGTGGCGCGACCCAGCGCCGAGCGCGGTGGCAAGGAGAGGGAGACGCGCCGGTCACCGACGACCACCATGGGGCCGAACGCGCCCCACGACTCGACACCGTCCCACCGGTCGCCCGGCGGGACGCCTGGTCCAGAGGTTGCGACGCTAGTGCAGGGACGATTCAAGAGGGATGGCAAGGGGTCTCCCCAGGCCCCTCAGGGCCGAGGGGACGCCGCGGCGGAGCAGGAGCCGCGCGGCGGGACCGAACGCGGCGCCTCGCCCCAGCACGCCCAGGACCGCGGGCCCGGCGCCGACGGCGCGGGCCGCCCGGACCCCTCCGCCACGGTGAAGGCGAAGGGCCGCGGGAAGCCCGGCAAGGCCAAGGCGAAGGCCGGGTCCAAGGCCGGAGCGAAGAACGGGCCGGCGGCCGGACCGCAGATCGGTGCCGTCGAGCAGGACACGGCGATACCGAAGGGCTCCGGTGCGACCGGTTCCCGGCTGGCCATGCAGAACTGGCGCATCAGCACGCGACTGGTGTCGCTGCTGACCCTGCCGGTCGTCGCCGCCACCACGCTCGGTGGCTTCCGTATCAACGACTCCCTCAACGACATCACGCAGCTGGAGCACATGCAGCTGCTGACCACGATGACCCGGCAGGCCACCCACCTGGCCGCCATGCTCCAGGAGGAGCGGGACAAGTCCGCGGGTCCGCTGTCGATCCTGGCCCAGCAGGAGCGGGACAAGCCCGCGGGTGCGCCGGCGCCCGACAAGGCGGCCAAGCCCAACAGCCTGGTCTCGGGCGTCCGTGAGCAGTCCGACATCGCCGCCAAGGCGTTCGCCGACGCGACCGACAAGCTCGACAGCACGCAGAACAAGGACGAGACCCTCAAGTCCATCCGCAACAACATTCTGCAGATCGGCCGCCAGCTCACCGCCATCGAGGACATCCGCAAGGACGCGTACTCGAACGGCGCCCAGCAGACCGTCACCGAGTACAACTCGCTGATCGTCTCGCTGCTCTCGCTCTCCCAGGACATGGCGCAGGCCACCTCCAGCCCGGAGATGATCAAGCGCACGCGCGCCCTGGCGGCCTTCTCCTCCGCCAAGGAGTACGCCTCCATCCAGCGTGCCGTCATCGCCGCCTCGCTCCCCGAGAGCGGTGACAAGCAGGGCAAGCTGCTGGAGAACGACCGTCTGTACGCCCTCTCCGCGCTGCGCGGGGAGAGCCAGTCGAAGAAGACCTTCGAACTCGTCTACCAGGGCCGGCCCGATGAACTCCTCGCGTCGCTCGGCGACGGCAACACGGAGATCGGCAGCGCCGACCACTACGCCCGCCGCGTCCTGAGCAGCGAGGGTCAGTTCACCAAGGAGAAGAACCGGTCCTGGATGGACTGGTACGACGCCGACGACACCAAGCTCCAGGCGATGAAGGTCATCGAGCTCACCCTCCTGGAGGAGATGGAGCAGAAGGCCCGCGAGCTCAAGAACGAGTCGCAGCAGGACGCCGTCATCAACGGTGCCCTGATCCTCCTCGTCCTCGGTGTCTCCCTCGTCGGCGCCTTCGTCATGGCCCGGTCGATGATCCGCTCGCTGCGCCGCCTCCAGGACACCGCGACGCGCGTAGCGCAGGACCGGCTGCCCGAGCTCGTCAAACAGCTCTCCGAGTCCGACCCGCAGGACGTGGACACGTCCGTGGAGTCGGTCGGCCTGCACACCCGTGACGAGATCGGCCAGGTGGCCGCGGCCTTCGACGACGTGCACCGCGAGGCCGTCCGCCTCGCCGCCGAGCAGGCCCTCCTGCGAGGCAACGTCAACGCGATGTTCACCAACCTCTCGCGCCGTTCGCAGGGCCTCATCCAGCGCCAGCTCTCGCTCATCTCCGAGCTGGAGTCGCGCGAGGCCGACCCGGACCAGCTGTCCTCGCTCTTCAAGCTCGACCACCTCGCGACCCGCATGCGCCGTAACGGCGAGAACCTCCTCGTCCTCGCGGGCGAGGAGCCGGGCCGCCGGTGGACCCGTCCGGTCCCGCTGGTCGACGTGCTGCGCGCCGCCGCGTCCGAGGTGGAGCAGTACGAGCGCATCGAGCTGGCCTCGGTGCCCGGCACCGATGTGGCCGGCCGTGTCGTCAACGACCTCGTGCACCTCCTCGCCGAGCTGCTGGAGAACGCCACCTCGTTCTCCTCCCCGCAGACCAAGGTCAAGGTCACCGGCCACGCGCTGCCCGACGGCCGCGTCCTGGTCGAGATCCACGACACCGGTATCGGCCTCTCCCCCGAGGACCTCGCCGCGATCAACGAGCGGCTCGCCGCGCCGCCGATCGTGGACGTCTCCGTCTCCCGCCGCATGGGCCTGTTCGTGGTCGGCCGCCTGTCCCTGCGACACGGCATCCGCATCCAGCTGCGCCCCTCCGACTCGGGCGGCACCACCGCGCTCGTCATGCTGCCGGTGGACGTCGCCCAGGGCGGCAAGAAGCCGGCGCCGATGCCCGGCCAGGGCGGCCCGGCCGGCCTCCAGGGCGGTCCCTCCGGACAGGGTTCCGTGCCCGGTGCGGGCGGACGTCCGCCCGTGGGCGCGGCCCCGCAGCGCGGCCAGGTCTCCGGTCCGGGCCAGCGCGCGGCCCTGCCGGGGCGGGACGGCGGCGCCGGTCCGCAGCGTCCGCAGGCGGGCCGGGGGCAGCAGCCGGGCGGCTTCGGCGCTCCCGGTGGCCGTCCGCAGCAGGACGCCTTCGGCGGCGGTAGCCCGCTGCCGGGCCGTGGGCTGACCGGTGGCCCGCAGGCCCGCCCGGCCACCGCCCCCGGTGGTTACGGCGCGCCCTCCGGCCCCGCCGGTTTCCCGCAGGACAACGGCTTCGAGCGACCGCAGCAGGGTGCTCCCGCCGCCCCGGCCCCCGCCGATCCGGCGCAGCGCGGCTCCCGGCCGCAGCTGCCGCCGCGCGGTGGCGCGCCCCGGCCGGAGCTCCCGGGTCCGCAGACCGCCAGCTGGGGCGCCGGTCAGGCGGCCCACGGCGGCCAGGAGGTGCCGCGCGGCCACGACGAGCTCTCGGGTCCCGGTTCGACGGCGGAGTTCGCCCGTCCGGACTTCGGTGCCCCGCTCCCCCAGGGGGACGGCGGCGCGTACCCGGCCGACCCGTTCGAGCGCCAGGACGTACGCGGCCCGGCGAACGGGTCGACGACCGGCCAGTTCGAGCGGCCCGACGTACGGGGTTCCCTGGACCCGGCCACGACCGGGCAGTTCGAGCGATCGTTCGAGCAGCCGTTCGATCGTGCGGAGCCGCGCGGACCGGTGGACCCGGTCGTCGCCGACCCGTTCGCCCGTCCCGTGCCGCAGGCTCCCGAGGAGCTGCCCGGCTCCCGGGGGTTCTCCGCCGATCCCTTCGCCACCGGCCAGTTCGAGCGGCCGGAGTTCCCGGCCGGCCGTTCCGGCGGCCCGGGCGCCGGGGGCTACCAGCCCCAGGCCCCGCAGCCGCAGGCAGGGCAGCCCCGGCCGGGGCAGTCCGGCGGCGGCCACCAGGGTCTCCCGGTGCGCCCCGAGCCTTCCCGGCCGCCGCAGGAGCACCGGCCGGAGGCGCTGCCCCCGGTCGGCGCGCCCGGCCAGGGCCGCAGCCCGATCTTCGACACGCTGGAGTCGAACTGGTTCCGCCAGGAGGGCGAGCAGTCCTCCGCGCAGGGACCGGCCGGACCCCAGCAGCCGCAGGCCGACCCGGCTCCGCAGCAGCAGCGGCTCGCGCAGCGCGGCCAGGAGCAGGCGGCGGCCGAGCCCGCCGCGGCGGCGACCGGCGCCCCGCCGACCGTCAGCTGGCGCTCCTCGCCCAACGACGAGCTGATGCGGCAGGCCGAACGGGTGCGCCAGCCCGCCGCCGGTGGCATCACCACCTCGGGACTGCCCCGCCGGGTCCCGCGGGCGAACCTCGTGGCCGGCACCGCCCAGCAGCAGGCCGAGGCGCAGGCCGGTCCGCAGGTCTCGCGCGCTCCGGACGACGTCCGGGGCCGTCTGACCAACCTCCGACGCGGTATCCAGCAGGGCCGTCAGGCCGGCAACAGCGGTCCGGCGACCGGCAGTCACCACATCGACCCCACTTACCAGCAGGAGCGTTAGTTGAGTTCGATGAGCCAGGCGGCACAGAACCTGAACTGGTTGATCACCAACTTCGTGGACAACACCCCCGGGGTGTCCCACACCGTGGTGGTCTCCGCCGAC
>NZ_JBITDK010000015.1:0-154142 GCF_044454165.1 Streptomyces sp. NPDC051567
GCCCCCCCCCCGGGGGGGGCCCCGCCGCCCGCCCCCCCCGCCGCGGGGGGGGGGGGGCCCCCCCCCCCCGGGGCCGCCCCCCCCCCGGGCGGGGGGGGGGGGGGGCCCCCCCCCCCCCCCCCCCCCCCCCTCCGTCATACGCTGTGCGGTCGTGCGCCGTGCGGCGCTTCGCCCGTGGTGCTAGTGCCGCGTCGGGCAACGTTCGCCCCGACGCGGCACTAGTTGCGGGCCTGGAGGAGGTCCTCCAGCTGCTCCTCGCGGGCCTGGGCCGCCACGAAGAGCAGTTCGTCGCCCGGCTCCAGGGTCTCCTCCGCGTGCGGGGTGAGGACCCGGTTGCCCCGGATGATCGTGACCAGCGAGGTGTCCTCGGGCCAGGCGATCGTGCCGATCTGGGTCCCCGCGACCGAGGAGTCGGGCGGCAGGGTCAGCTCGACCAGGTTGGCGTCGCCGTGGCTGAAGCGCAGCAGCCGCACCAGGTCACCGACGCTGACGGCCTCCTCGACCAGGGCCGACATCAGCCGCGGCGTGGAGACCGCGACGTCGACGCCCCAGGACTCGTTGAAGAGCCACTCGTTCTTCGGGTTGTTGACGCGGGCCACGACCCGCGGGACCCCGTACTCGGTCTTGGCGAGCAGCGAGACGACGAGGTTGACCTTGTCGTCGCCGGTCGCCGCGATGACCACGTTGCAGCGCTGGAGCGCCGCCTCGTCCAGCGAGGTGATCTCGCAGGCGTCGGCCAGCAGCCACTCGGCCTGCGGGACCCGCTCGACCGAGATGGCGGTCGGCGCCTTGTCGACGAGGAGCACCTCGTGGCCGTTCTCCAGCAGCTCACCCGCGATGGAGCGGCCCACCGCGCCCGCTCCGGCGATCGCGACCCTCATGCGTGTGCCTCCTCAGGGCCCTCGGTGAAGGCCGCCTCGACCTTGTCGATCTCGTCCGTCCGCATCATCACGTGGACGAGGTCGCCCTCCTGGAGGACGGTCGCCGACGTCGGCAGCACGGCCTCGCCCAGCCGGGTGAGGAAGGCGACCCGGACCCCGGTCTCCTCCTGGAGCCTGCTGACCTTGTGCCCGATCCAGGCGGCCGAGGTGTGCACCTCGGCGAGCTGCACCCCGCCGCTCGGGTCGCGCCACAGCGGCTCCGCGCCCGAGGGCAGCAGCCGGCGCAGCATCTGGTCGGCGGTCCACCGCACGGTGGCGACCGTGGGGATGCCCAGGCGCTGGTAGACCTCGGCGCGCTTGGGGTCGTAGATGCGGGCGGCGACGTTCTCCACGCCGAACATCTCCCGGGCCACCCGGGCGGCGATGATGTTGGAATTGTCACCGCTGCTGACGGCCGCGAAGGCGCCCGCCTCCTCGATCCCGGCCTCCCGCAGGGTGTCCTGGTCGAAACCGACCCCGGTGACGCGACGGCCGCCGAATCCGGCTCCCAGCCGGCGGAATGCGGTGGGGTCCTGGTCGACCACGGCGACCGTGTGCCCCTGCTGTTCCAGGGTCTGCGCGAGGGCGGAGCCCACTCTTCCGCAGCCCATGATGACGATGTGCACGGCCGTCCTTCCGGCTGTCAGCGGCGCGCTGGTTTTCAGCCTCATTGCATGCTCTGGCTTAACAGGGTCTCAGACCATGGCCCAAGCTACACACGGGCGGTCACGAGTGGGACCTCTTGCCGCGCAGTCGGTGGGCAATTGCGGCGGGATGGGGCGCGCGGTTCGTCACCCTGATTTCGAACGCTTACGATCCTCTGCGTGTCCAAACTGACCGACGTGCCCAAACGCATCCTGATCGGCCGGGCGCTACGCAGCGACCGCCTCGGAGAAACGCTCCTCCCCAAGCGGATCGCCCTTCCCGTCTTCGCCTCCGACCCGCTCTCCTCCGTGGCGTACGCCCCCGGGGAAGTCCTGCTGGTCCTGTCGATCGCGGGTGTCTCGGCGTACCACTTCAGCCCCTGGATCGCCGCCGCGGTCGTGGTGCTGATGTTCACGGTGGTCGCCTCCTACCGTCAGAACGTCCGCGCCTATCCGAGCGGCGGCGGCGACTACGAGGTCGCCAACACCAATCTCGGACCCAAGGCCGGTCTCACCGTCGCGAGCGCCCTGCTCGTCGACTACGTCCTGACCGTCGCCGTCTCGATCTCCTCCGGAGTCGAGAATCTCGGTTCCGCCGTCGATTTCGTCATCGAGCACAAGGTGCTCTCGGCGATGATCATGATTGTGCTCCTCACGCTGATGAACCTGCGCGGAGTGAAGGAGTCCGGGAATTTCTTCGCGATTCCGACCTACGTCTTCGTCGGCGCCGTCTTCGCGATGATCGCCTGGGGCGCCTTCCGGGGTCTGGTCCTCGGGGAGACCATGACGGCCCCCACCGCCGAGCTGGAGATCAAACCGGAGCACCAGGGACTCGCGGGCTTCGCCCTGGTCTTCCTGCTGCTGCGCGCCTTCTCCTCCGGCTGCGCGGCCCTGACCGGCGTCGAGGCCATCAGCAACGGCGTCCCCGCCTTCCGCAAGCCCAAGAGCAAGAACGCCGCCACCACCCTCGCCCTCATGGGCGTCCTCGCGGTCACCATGTTCTGCGGCATCATCGGCCTGGCCATGGCCACCAACGTCAGGATGGCCGAGAACCCCTCCGCCGACCTGCTCCGCGACGGTGTCCCCGTCGGCGACGGATACGTCCAGAACCCGGTGATCTCCCAGGTGGCCGAGGCCGTCTTCGGCAACGGCAGCTTCCTCTTCATCCTCCTCGCCGCCGCCACCGCGCTGGTCCTCTTCCTGGCCGCCAACACCGCGTACAACGGCTTCCCGCTCCTCGGCTCGATCCTCGCCCAGGACCGCTACCTGCCGCGCCAGCTCCACACCCGCGGCGACCGGCTCGCCTTCTCCAACGGCATCGTGCTGCTCGCGGGCGCCGCCATGCTCCTCGTGTGGATCTACGACGCGGACTCCACGAAGCTGATCCAGCTCTACATCGTCGGTGTCTTCGTCTCCTTCACGCTGAGCCAGATCGGCATGGTCCGGCACTGGAACCGCCACCTGACCACGGAGCGCGACCCGGCCACCCGCCGCCGGATGCACCGCTCCCGGGCGATCAACACCTTCGGCGCGGCCTTCACCGGCCTGGTCCTGGTCGTCGTCCTCGCGACCAAGTTCACCCACGGCGCGTGGGTCGCCCTGCTCGGCATGGTGATCTTCTACGGCACGATGTCCGCGATCCGCAGGCACTACGACCGGGTCGCCACCGAGATCGCGGCGGCCGAGGGCCCGAGCGACGACAGCGTGCGCCCCTCCCGCGTCCACTCGATCGTCCTGGTCTCCAAGGTCCACAAGCCCACCCTGCGCGCCCTGGCCTTCGCCAAGCTGACCCGCTCGGACACCCTGGAGGCGCTCAGCATCAGCGTCGACCCGGTCGAGACCAAGGCGCTGCGCGACGAGTGGGAGCGGCGCGGGATCAACGTGCCGCTCAAGGTCCTGGACTCGCCGTACCGCGAGATCACCCGCCCGGTGGTGGAGTACGTGAAGGGGCTGCGCAGCGAGAACCCGCGCGACGCCGTCAGCGTGTACATCCCGGAGTACGTGGTCGGCCGCTGGTACGAACACCTGCTGCACAACCAGAGCGCGCTGCGGCTCAAGGGCCGGCTGCTCTTCACCCCCGGGGTGATGGTCACCTCGGTCCCCTACCAGCTGGAGTCCTCGGAGCTCGCGAAGCGGCGGGCGAAGAAGCGGCAGGACTGGAACGCCCCGGGCGCGGTCCGCCGCGGGCCGGTGGACACCCCGAAGCCCCCCAGGGCCACGAAGGGCACCCCCGCCCCGAAGAACCCCGCCGCGAAGGGCTGAGCGGGTGCCGGTTCCGGGTCCCGGAACCGGGACCCGTTACCAGGCCCCGCTGCCGGCGCCGGGCAGGGCCGGGGCCGGGTTGGTGAACGGCCGGACGAGAGCCACGTAAACTGGTGGGTCGGCCGTCCGGACGTTCTCTCCTGATCTCCTGACCTTCCGATCTCCCGAACCACTTCGTTCGAACGAACCACTTCTTTCGAACCACTCTCCTTGGAGCCTTCCCACCATGACCGAGCAGAACGAGAAGCAGTCACTGGTCGGGGAGGAGTACGAGGTCGAGGTCGGCCCCGTCGCACACGGCGGGCACTGCATCGCCCGGACCGGCGACGGCCGCGTCCTCTTCGTCCGCCACACCCTGCCCGGCGAGAAGATCGTCGCCAAGGTCACCGAGGGCGACGAGGACTCCCGCTACCTGCGGGCCGACGCGGTCACCGTGCTGGAGGCCTCCAAGGACCGCGTCCCCGCCCCCTGCCCGTACGCGGGCCCCGGCAAGTGCGGCGGCTGCGACTGGCAGCACGCCAAGCCCGGCGCCCAGCGCCGCCTCAAGGGCGAGGTCGTGACCGAGCAGCTCAAGCGGCTCGCCGGGCTCACCCCGGAAGAGGCCGGCTGGGACGGTACGGTCATGCCCGCCGAGGGCGACAAGCTCCCGGCCGGGCAGGTGCCGCAGTGGCGCACCCGCGTCCAGTTCGCCATCGACGAGGACGGCCGCGCGGGCCTGCGCAAGCACCGCTCCCACGACATCGAGCCCGTCGACCACTGCATGATCGCCGCCGAGGGCGTCTCGGAGCTGGGCATCGAGAAGCAGGACTGGCCGCAGATGGCCACCGTCGAGGCCATCGCGGCCTCCGGCTCCGGTGACCGCCAGGTCGTCCTCACCCCCCGCCCGGGCGGCCGGCTGCCCCTGGTCGAGCTGGACAAGCCCGTCTCGGTGCTGCGCGTCGAGGAGAAGGACGGCGGGGTCCACCGGGTCCACGGCCGCCCCTTCGTGCGCGAGCGCGCGGACGGCCGCACCTACCGCGTCGGCATGGGCGGCTTCTGGCAGATCCACCCGCAGGCCGCCGACACCCTGATCCGCGCCGTCATGCAGGGCCTGATGCCGCGCAAGGGCGAGATGGCCCTCGACCTCTACTGCGGCGTCGGCGTCTTCGCGGGCGCGCTCGCGGAGCGGCTCGGCGACACGGGCGCGGTCCTCGGCATCGAGTCGACCAAGCGCGCGGTCGAGGACGCCCGGCACAACCTGGCCGACATGCCGCGCGTCCGCATCGAGCAGGGCAAGGTCGAGCAGATCCTGCCCAAGACCGGCATCACCGAGTGCGACCTCGTCGTGCTGGACCCGCCCCGCGCGGGCGCCGGCAAGCAGACGGTCCGCCACATCGCGGGCCTGGCCGCCCGCCGCATCGCCTACGTCGCCTGCGACCCGGCGGCCCTCGCCCGCGACCTGGGCTACTTCAAGGAGAACGGCTACAAGGTCCGCACCCTGCGCGTCTTCGACCTCTTCCCGATGACCCACCACGTGGAGTGCGTCGCGATCCTGGAGCCGATCAAGGCAGACGCCTGACCTGAGGGGTCGGGCAGGATGCCCGACCCGGGTCCCGGGCCCGGTTCCGTGGAGAACGTGGCTGGTCGTTGCCGTGGGTGCCCACACCCACGGCAACGGCGTTCGGCTGCGGCAGAGAGTCTCGCCGGACAGCTCGGACGTAGAGGGCAGAAGGCCACTCCCACATAGGCCGTTCCCGTACGGGCTCAAGCCGTACGGGAACGGTTTCGGAGCGTCGACGCAGGTTCAACCGCTGTCCGGCGCAGGCGGCGCCTCCCGTTGAGCGGCTCCAGACGTCGCGCACGGCCTTCGGCCCAAGTGATCCACGCCTTGGTGCCGTCCCGTTGAGAACCGAGACGGAGATTCACAAGGTCACATTGCGGTGTGAATCAGCCAAGTACTTTCGCCCCTGTCTGCGGCTCCGCCCGCTGCGGGACAATGGCAGACGATGACCGTCACCACCAGTGCCCCGGAACCACGACCGGACGGCTACAGCCCCTTCGCCCACCTCACCGTCCAGAACACGGTTCTCTACCGTCAGGTGATGCGGGTGTTCGGCGTCGCCAAAGAGCGGTTCGCGGTACACCTGCGTCCCGAGGATGTACACGCCGCCCTGCCCGCCGAGGCGCGACCCGCAGAGTTGGACGTCGTGGTCAAAGCGCTGGACAGCCTCGTCGGCTGGGGCAACCTCCGCGCCGATCCCGACACCGCGCGTGTCACGGCCGTCGAGGACTTCTACCAGAAGCGGTTCATCTACCAGCTCACCCGAGAGGGAGAGGGCGTCGAGGAAGCTCTGGGCGTCTACGACGGGGCGCTCGGGCGGCGCGGCGCGTTGCAGGCCGTCGCCCTGCACGACATCGTCACCCAATTGCGGGCCCTCCTGGTGCTGGCGGCCGAGGAACAGCCGGATCAAGCCAAGACGCACCTGGCGCTTGACACGCTGGCGAGCCGGTTCGCCGCCCTTGCCGACAACGCCCGCGCCTTCATGGGGTCCCTGCAACGGACCATCGACCTCCACGACGTGGAAGAGGAAGTCTTCCTCGCCTACAAGGACCGGCTCATCCAGTACCTGGAGCGATTCATCCAGGACCTGATCACCCTTGGCGGGCGCATCGCCCGGCTGATCCTGCAACTGGAAGACGCCGGGAGCATCGAGCTGCTCCTGCGGGCGGCGGCAGCCCGCGAGGCGGCCGACGCCTCGCCGGAGGAGGCCGAGCACGCGGAGCGGGAGGCGTACGACCGCTGGTCCGGGCGCTGGTCCGGGCTCGCGGCGTGGTTCATCAGCCGGGAGGGGCGCGAGTCGCAGGCCAGGCTGCTGCGCGGCCGGGCCCTCGGCGCGATCCCCCAGCTCCTGGCCGTCGTACGGTCGCTGAACGAGCGCCGGGCCGGGCGCTCCGACCGGTCCGCCGACTTCCGTACCCTCGCCCGCTGGTTCGCGGAGGCTCCCGACGACGACGCCCGGCACCGGCTGTGGCGCACCGCCTTCGGGCTGTATCCCGCCCGGCATCTCACCGTCGACGCCGACACCCTGGCCGCCCGCGCGGCACTGCCGGTCCCCGCTGCCACCTCGTGGTCCGAGGCCGAGCCGCTGAGGATCAGCCCACAGCTCCGCCGCACCGGCAGCTATGAGCGGCGCGGCAGGCCCCGCAAGGTCGAGGACCGGGGGGAACCGCGCCGCAGACTCGCCGAGGTGGCCGCCAAACAGGCCGCCGAGACCGCCGCGGCACGCGCCCGGCTCGTCACCGACGGAATGACCAGGCTCTCCGGACTCGGCGAACTCGACCCCGTCTCCTTCGGACTCTTCCTCCAACTCCTCGGCGACGCGCTGGCCACCTGGCGGCCCGGCATGAGACACACCGTGGCCACCAGTAACGACGGCTCCATGGAGATCCGGCTCAGCGCGCTCGCCGACGGCGCCACCGCGGAGATCCGGACGGCTGGAGGCGTTTTCCGCGGTCCCGACCACCTCATCGAGATCATCGACCTGACGGACGGAGGCGGCGACCGGTGAACAGTGCCCCGCTCGCCGAGGTGCTCGACGGCCAGCACGCGGCCGACCTCCGCAAGGCGGCTCGCGCCCTGCTCAAGCAGCCTCTCCTGCTCGCCCGCGGCCGGTCCGCCGATGAGTTCCGCCTCGTCCGCCGGCACGCCGGCGAACTGCGCGAATGGTTCGACCGCAATACCGGCTGGTCACTCCAGACGGATGCCGAGGCCGCTCGCCTGCGGAAGATTCCCGGGGTCCTCACCGACCCCACCCACCCCGCGCGGGAGGCCACCCGCGCAGCTGCCCCCTTCACCCGCCGCCGCTACGTGCTGTTGTGCCTGGCACTGGCCGCCCTCGAACGTGGTGAGGCCCAGATCGCGCTCGGCCGCCTCGCCGATCAGGTCGTCCTCGACGCCGCCGACCCTCACCTCGTCCGGGTGGGCATCCAGTTCACGCTGGACCGCCGCGACGAGCGCGTCGACCTCGCCGCCGTCGTACGGCTCCTGCTCGGCCTCGGTGTGCTGCGGCGCGTCGCCGGCGACGAGGAGGCGTACGTCAGCGGAGCGGGCGACGTGCTGTACGACGTGGAAAGGCGCGTGCTGGCCGGACTGCTCGCCGCGCGCCGCGGCCCCTCCACCGTGCACGCCGAGACCCCCACGGACCGCCTCGCCGAACTCGTCGCCGAGACCGCTCTGGACAGCGACGAACTGCGCTTTCGCGCGATGCGGCGTTCGCTGACCCGCAGGCTCCTGGACGACCCCGTGCTCTACTACGACGAGCTGACCGACGCCGAACTCGGCTACCTCACACGGCAGCGGGGCTTTCTCACCGCCCGCATCACCGAGCTGACCGGCCTGGTCCCCGAGGTGCGCGCCGAAGGCATCGCGATGGTCGACCCGGACGACGACCTCACCGACGTCCGGATGCCCGAACAGGGAACCCACGGGCACATCACGCTGCTCCTCGCAGAACATCTGGCCGCGGCGGGCGGCCCCGTCACCACCGACCGGCTGGCACTGCGGGTCCGGGAACTCGCCTCCGAGCACGGCGGGTTCTGGGCCAAGTCCGCGCGGGAGCCGGGCATGGAAGCCGAACTCGTGGAACAGGCGGTCTCCCGGCTCGCCGCCCTCGGGCTGGTCTCCCGTACGGCCCATGGAGTGGCGCCCCGCCCGGCCCTCGCCCGGTACGCGGTCGGCGAGAGCGTCGTACACGAACCAGGCACCGCACGTATGCCCGCGCAGCGAAAGGCCAGTAAGCCGTGACCCGCCTCCCCGCCCCCCTGCGATCCCGTTGGCAGCCCCTGCGCATCGGGCTCGTCGACCTCTTCCACTACGACGTGGAGGAGTTCCACTTCAGGGACGGGCGCCTGCTCCTGCGGGGGAACAACGGAACCGGCAAGTCCAAGGTGCTCGCCCTGACCCTGCCCTTCCTCCTCGACGGGGACCTCAGCTCACGCCGGGTCGAACCCGACGGCGACCCCGGCAAACGGATGGAGTGGAACCTGCTCCTCGGCGGCGAGCACCCGCACTCCGAGCGGCTCGGCTACACGTGGATCGAGTTCGGCAGGCTCGACGAGACCAGCGGCGAGCGGCATTTCCGTACGCTGGCCTGCGGACTCAAGGCAGTCAGCGGGCGGGGCATCGCCCGCCACTGGTACGCGCTCACCAGCCAGCGCGTCGACCACGGCCCGGGGGCCGCCGCCGAGACGTCCCTGAGCCTGCTCGACGCCACCGGAACGGCCCTTTCCAGGGACCGGCTCGCCGAGGCCGTCACCGGGCACGGCATGGTGTACGACCAGGCCAGGACCTACCGCAGGGCCGTCGACGAGGCACTCTTCGGACTCGGCGAGCAGCGGTACGGCGCCCTGGTCGACCTGCTCATCCAGCTGCGCCAGCCGCAGCTGTCCAAGCGCCCCAACGAGGCAGCCCTGTCCCGAGCCCTCACCGAGGCGCTGCCACCCATGGACCAGGCGGTCATCGCGGACGTGGCCGAGGCGTTCCGCTCCCTGGACGAGGAGAAGGAGGAACTGGCGGCTGCCTCCGCCGCCGAGCGGGCCGCCACAGCCTTCCTGGACCACTACCGGCGTTACGCCCGGATCGCCACCCGCCGGCGCGCCCGCCTCCCGCGCGGGGAGCACTCCCGCTACGAGCACCTTCAGCGGGACCTCGCCGAGGCGCAGGCTCAGCGGACCCGGGCCCAGGAGGCACGGGCGGCGGCAGAGGAACGGATCGCCGCCCTGGAAGAGACCCAGGCGCGCCTGCGGGCCCAGGACGCGGCTCTGCGCGAGGGCCCCGAGATGCGCAGCGCCCGGGAACTGGAACAGGCGGCCAAGGAGGTGGAGCGGACCGACCGCGCCCGCGGCCGGGCCCGGGACGACCGGGACCAGGCGGCAGGTCTGCACACCCGGGCGCTCGGACGGCTCGGCGCGGCCGAGAACCGGCTGCGCGCCGCCGACCTGCTGGCCGAGGGCACCTTCCGCACGGCACGGGAGGCGGCTGCCGCCGCACGGATCGACCTGCCGGGGGACGACGGGCCGCCGGAGCCCGAACTACGGCGCGCCGCCGAGCAGTCGATGGACCGGGGGCATCGCGCGCTCGCCCACGCGGAGGACCTCGCGGAGACGGCTGAGCGGGCGGCCCAAGGGAAACGGCAGGCATCGGTCCGCCTCGACGAGGCGGACACCGACCTCGACCAGACCACTGCGGCGCAGGACCAGGCGGAGGAAGCGGCCGCACGGGCGGGGCGGGCCCTGCTGGACGACGTACGGGAACACGCGCGCGCCTGGACCGAGCTGGCCTGCCCCGACCCGGCCGGCCTGCTCGACGAACTCCAGGAGTGGACCCGGCATCTCGACGGGCCCTACCCGGCCCGCGTGCACGCGGCACGCGCCCACAGTGCGGCCTCGGCACATCTGGCCGACGAGGCGGCCGGTGCGGCCCGCCGGACGGCAGAGCTGGCAGTACGCGTCGGCCGGGTCCGCGAGGAGATCACCGTGCTGGAGGCGGGCGGCCGGCGCGGCCCCCAGCCGCCGCCCACCCGCACGCCCGGTCTGCGCGAGCGGCTTCCCGGCGCACCGCTGTGGCGGCTGGTGGACTTCCACGACGGCCTTCCGGAACAGGAGCGCGCCGGACTGGAGGCGGCGTTGGAAGCCTCCGGACTGCTCGACGCCTGGGTGCTTCCCGACGGCTCCGCCCTCACCGCGGACGGACACGAGGTACTCCTCTCCCCGGCGAACGGCCCGGTTCCCGGGCCCTCGCTCGGCGGGCTGCTGCGCCCGGCCGCGGACGGCGGCGACGCGCAGGCCGCGGCGGTGGGTGAGGACACGGTGGTACGGCTGCTCGCCTCCATCGGCGCGGGAGGGGACGCCGGAGCCGGCACCTGGGCCGGGGCGGACGGGTGCTTCCGCGTCGGCACCCTCACCGGCCGCTGGGCCAAGCCCGCCGCCGAGTACGTCGGCGAGGGGGCGCGGGAGGCCGCGCGGCGGTCCCGCATCGCCGCCCTGCGTACGGAACTCGACCTGCTCCAGCAGGAGTCGGACAAGGTCGCGGCGAGGTCCGGGGCGGTGGCCGCGCGCCGCCGCACCCTCGATGCCGAGCTGGCCGGTGTACCCGACGAGGCCCCCCTCACCAGGGCGCACGCCCAGGTGACCGCCACCGGTGAGTCGGTGCGCCGGGCTCGCCGGCGGCGCGAGGACCGCGCCGCCGACCTTCTGGAGGCAGCCGGGCAGGCCGAACGGGCCGCCACCGGGTTCACCGAGGCCGCCGGTCAACTCGGCCTGCCTGCCGACCGGGCCGGACTTGCCGGGGTACGGCAGGCCCATGGAGCCCTCGCCCTGGCCTTGGCCGCCCTGTGGCCGACCCTGCGCGAACGAGGCGAGGCGGCCCACCACGTGGAGGAGGAAGGAAGTGAGGCCGGGCAGGCGGCCGAACGGAGCACCGAACTCACGCTGAGGGCCGAGGAGGCCGGGCGAGAGGCCGCGGCGGCGGACGAACGGCACACCACGCTGCGCTCCACCGTCGGCGCGGCAGTCGCCGACCTCGAACGACGGCTCACCGAGACCGCCGGAGCCCTGCGCGTCTGTGACGCGGAGCAGCGGCTCACCCGTAAGCGCCATGCCGACACGGACCGGGAGGCGAGCAAGGCCGAAGGCCGCATCGAGCAGTTGGAGAAGGGCCTCGCCGACGCGGTCGCGGCGCGCGCCGAAGCCGTCGCGGGGCTCCAGCGGTTCACCACCACCGGCCTGATCGCCGTCGCCCTGCCGGACCTCCCGGTGCCGGCCGCGGGTGACGGCCCTTGGGCAGCCACCCCGGCGATCGCGCTCGCCCGCGCCATCGAGTCCGGGCTGACGTCGGCCGACGACTCGGACGGCGCCTGGGAACGCGTACAGCGCCGGCTGAGCGAGGAACTCAAGACCCTGCAGGACACACTGTCCCGGCACGGGCACACCGCCTCCGCCCGGATGGTGGAGGACGGCATGGTCGTCGACATCGTCTACCAGGGCCGCGAGCGCGCCGTACCCGAACTCGCCGAGGCCCTCACCGCGGAGGTGGGTGAACTCACCCGCATTCTGTCGGCCCATGAACGGGAGATCCTGGAGACCCACCTGATCACCGAGGTCGCGGGCACCCTCCAGGAACTCATCGGGGCCGCTGAACGACAGGTGCGCGACATGAACGCGGAGCTGGAGGACCGCCCCACCTCCACCGGCATGAAACTGCGGCTGCTCTGGCGGGCCTCCCGCAAGGCCCCCTCCGGACTCGCTCCGGCCCGCGAGAGGCTGCGTCAGTCCGCCGACGCCTGGACCCCGGAGGACCGGGCGGCGGTGGGCGAGTTCCTCCAGACGCAGATCGCCCGGCAGCAGACGGACGACACCTCGGGCAGCTGGCTCGAACACCTCACCGCCGCGCTCGACTACCGCTCCTGGCACGAATTCGGGGTCGAGCGGCACCAGCACGGCCGTTGGGTACCGGCCACCGGCCCGGCCTCCGGCGGCGAACGGGTCCTCGCCGTGTCCGTACCGCTGTTCGCCGCCGCCTCCTCGCACTACGCGAGCGCGGGCAGCCCGTACGCGCCGCGCCTGGTCACCCTCGACGAGGCATTCGCGGGAGTGGACGACGACTCGCGAGCCAAGTGCCTGGGCCTGCTGCACGCCTTCGACCTGGACGTGGTGATGACCAGCGAACGCGAGTGGGCCTGCTACCCCCAGGTACCTGGAATCGCCATTGCCCAGCTCTCGCGGATCGACGAGGTGGCGGCGGTACTCGTCACCCGCTGGGAATGGGACGGCACCAGGCGGCGGCGCCGGGAGGACCCGGTGCGAGCGCCCGGCCGGGGGAACGCACAGGAAGAGACGGCCGGACCGGAGCTGCTGTGGACCTGACACCCACCGATCGGCCCGTCGACGAGGTCAGGCTGCGCCGTCTGCTGGGTGACCCCCACCTCGACTGGCTGGTCGGCCGGGCGCGCCGGCGCCTGGAACGTGAGCAGCCTCTGACCGGACCGGTTTCTCTCAGCGTGCCCACGCCGGCCCAACGGTCGTCGGCCGAGCGCCTGCTGGGCCGCTCCCCTGGGAGCGGGCGCTCCGTGACCGTCCGGCTCGACGAGGTGGACGCCGTCCTGCGCCGCTCCGGGATCAGCCCCGACGGCCTGGCCGCCGCGGTGGCCGCGCTCACCGGGCCGGTCATCCTGCTCGGCCCGGCCCGTGACGCCGAGGACCGGGCCTGGCAGGAGGCGTACGCCCAGGTCGGGGCTCTCGCGGAAGAGGTCCCGGTCCTTGCCGCGTGGGCGGACCGGATACGGGGCGACGGCCTGGTCCGGCGCCTCGTCGGCACACCTGCCGCGGCCCAAGAACTCCTCGGCCACGTGGTCACCGTCCTGCGCGCCCTCCCCGCGGACCCGCCCGTCTCGCTTCCCGCCTTCGCGGCCCGGCTGCTCGGCGGCGCCCATGCCCTGGACGACGGCACCCCCTTGGCCACCCTCACCCTGAGCGGCCTGCGCGCCTTGACCGGATTCCCCGACGGGACAGGCGCGGAGTGGCGCCGTGAGGCGTGGGCGTCGGCGGGCCTGCTCCGTGACGAGCTGTCCTCGACGGTCCTCACCCTCAACCTGCGGGGCACGCCCGCCCTGGACTGGACGGCCGACGCGGGCGAGCCGTCCGTCCTCACCCTCCGCCAGCTCGTCCGCCACCCCGTCGCCGCTTCTGCCCCGGCAGTCCGGGTCTGCGAGAACCCGGCGGTGCTCGCGGCGGCGGCCGACGCGCACGGGGCTGATTCCGCCCCGCTGGTGTGTCTCCAGGGCCAGCCGTCGGCCGCGGCACTCACCCTCCTGCGCCACCTGCACGAGGGCGGAGCCGTGCTCCACTACCACGGGGACTTCGACTGGGGCGGCCTGCGCATCGCCTCGGCGCTGCTGCGCCGCGTCCCCTGGCTGCCCTGGCGCTACACGGCCGCCGACTACCGCGCCGCGGCCCTCGCGCACTCCGGCGGCCCGCCCCTCGCCGGACAACCAGCCGAAGCGCCCTGGGACCTGGACCTGGCTCCGGCTCTCGCGGAACTGGGTGTCCGGGTCGAGGAGGAGACGCTCCTCGACGTGCTCCTGTCGGACCTCCGCATGGCTCCTCCGCCTCACCACACGTAGGACACGGTCTCAGCGACCGGTTGTCCGGGTCCCCCCGGTGGGTGGTGTCGTTTCAGCGCGGGGACGGGGCGGGGCCGGGGTTCTCGTCGTTCTCGGTGGGGAGGGGCGCCTCGGCGAGGAAACGGGCGATGCGTTCGTCGTCGTCACGGGCCTCCTTGCCGGAGATGCGCATCGACGCGCCGTCCGGGCGGGTGACGATGACGGTCCGCTGCGGTACGCGGGCCAGCCACACCTGTACGCCCGCGACGATCAGGGACCCCCCGCTGAAGACCACCCCGACGAGGTCGGTGACCGTACCGCCTCCGGCACGGCCGGGGTCGGGCCGTTCGGCGGGGAGGCGGAGGGCGGCCACGGGGTCGGCTTCGGTGATCGCGGCGAGCAGGTCCTGTGCCTCGCGCCGGGCGTGCTCCGGGTCGGCGTCGAGGATGGAGACGCGGTGGTCGGCCGGACCCGCGTGGGTGGTGCTCATGTGGTCTGTCCCCCTCTGTCACTGTTCCCCGTGCGGCGGGCACGCGGATCGTCCAGGCTAACCGGGGACCGGGGCGCGGGTCCGGTCATTTCCGGGAAGATCCCGGCCACCGGCGCAGAACCGGGAGGAGGAGGGGGGACCCGCCGTCCGGCCCTTCCCGCAGGTCAGCGGTCAGCGGTCAGTGGTAAGCGGTCGGTGGTCGACGGGGAGGCCGGAGGGTTCCTTGACGCGCTTCATGACGATCTGCGAGTTGACCTCGGTGACCCCGGAGAGCGCCGTCAGCTTCTCGATCCACAGGCGTTCGTACGCGCGCAGGTCCGCGACCGCGATGCGCAGCAGGCAGCCGGGGCTGCCGAAGAGGCGGTACGCCTCGACCACGTCGGGGATGTCCTGGAGCGCCGCCTCGAACGCCTCGACGGCCTCGCGGTCGCGGCGCACCTCGACGGAGACCAGCACCTCGAAGCCGCGGCCCACGGCCTCGGGGGAGATCGCCGCGTGGTAGCCCAGGATCACCCCGTCCTGCTCCAGCCGGCGCACCCGGCGCAGGCAGGGGGAGGGGGTCAGACCCACTCGCTGGGCCAGCTCGTGGTTGCTGAGACGGCCGTCCGCCTGGAGTTCGCGCAAGATTTCACGGTCGATGGCGTCCATCGCGCAATGATCGCGCACCCCGTGTGACGGGCAGGGCGGAAGACGCAAGCACCTTGCGCACAGATCGCCCTATCATTGCTGTTTTCAGGACATCTGTCGGGACATCTGTACGGGGCTCGCGCTCACGTACGACAGGAAGGCGGCCACGGCCATGCGACGGATCGTCGTCATCAGCACCGGCGGGACGATAGCCAGCCGGTGGCAGGGCTCCGGTTTCGCCGCGGACGCCGACGGCCGCGAGGTCATGGCCACCGCGCCGCTGCCCGAGGACATCACCGTCGAGGTGGTGGACCTCTTCAGCGTCAACAGTCCCCGGCTCACCACCGCCCACCAGCTCACCCTGTTGCGCACCGTGCACGAGGTGCTCGCCGACCCCGGGGTGGACGGCGTCGTCGTCACCCATGGCACCGACACCCTGGAGGAGTCGGCCTTCCTCGTCGACCTCCACCACCACGACCCGCGCCCCGTGGTGTTCACCGGCTCGCAGCTCCCGATGGGCACGGCGGACGGGGACGGCCCGGGGAACCTGTACGACGCGCTGCTCACCGCCGCCACCACGCGCGGGCTCGGCGTGCTGGTCACCTTCGCCGGCCGGGTGCACGCCGCCCGGGGCACCGTGAAGACCCAGGCCGTGGCCCTGGACGCGTTCGCCGACCCCTCGGGGGAACCGCTGGGGAAGACCGGCTTCGGCAAGGTCACCCTGCTGCGCGCGCCGGTGCGGCCCGCGCCGCTCCCGCTGCCCGCCGTGCCGGAGCACCTGCCGCGCGTGGACATGGTGATGCACCACGCCGACGGGGACCCGGTCCTGCTGGACGCCGCCGTCGCGGCGGGGGCGCGCGGCATCGTCCTCGTCGGCACGGGCGCGGGCAACGCCACCCCGGAGATCGTGGACGCCGTCCGGGCCGCCGTCGCCCGCGGGGTCCTGGTCGCCCTGACCACCCGGGTCGCGGCCGGGCCGGTCACCGAGATCTACACGCACGGCGGAGCGGTGGACCTGGTCGCCGCCGGGGCCGTCCCGACCGGCACCCTGCGCGCGGGGCAGGCCCGGATCGCGGTCCTGGCCGCCCTGCTGGCCGCGCCGGACCCCGCCGGGCGGACCCGTGTCCTGCACCAGGTGCTGGGCGGGACCGGCTCGCTCCTGGTCGACGCGTAGCGCAGCCGTGCGGGCCACCGGGCCGGGCACGCGGGACCGGGGCACCCGGCCCCGCCCGCCCCGCCCACCTCGCCCGGGGCGGTCAGTTCCGGCGGAACGCCGAGAGGATCTGCTCCGCCGCCGAGGTGGCGGTGGCCGTGCCCGCCCGGACCGCCGCCTCCAGCCCCGGCGCGAGCTCCCGTACCGCCGGGTCGGACCGCAGCCGCTCCAGCAGCTCGTCACGGACCATCGACCACGTCCACTCCACCTGCTGGGCCGCCCGTTTGGCCGCCAGCCGCCCGCCCGCGTCCAGCAGCAGGCGGTGCTGCTCCAGCCGGTTCCACACCTCGTCCAGCCCCACCGACTCGCGCGCGCTGCACGTCAGGACCGGTGGCGTCCACGCGGCGTCGGCCGGGTGCATCAGCCGCAGCGCGCCGGAGAGTTCACGGGCCGCGGCCTTCGCCTCGCGCTCGTGCGGCCCGTCCGCCTTGTTCACCGCCAGTACGTCGGCCAGCTCCAGGACGCCCTTCTTGATGCCCTGGAGCTGATCGCCCGTACGGGCCAGCGAGAGCAGCAGGAAGGAGTCGACCATCCCGGCGACGGTGGTCTCCGACTGGCCGACGCCGACCGTCTCGACCAGGACCACGTCGTAACCCGCCGCCTCCATGACGATCATCGACTCCCGGGTGGCCCGCGCGACCCCGCCCAGCGTGCCCGCCGAGGGGGACGGCCGCACGAACGCCGCCGGGTCCACCGACAGCCGCTCCATCCGCGTCTTGTCGCCCAGGATGGAACCGCCCGTACGGGTCGACGAGGGGTCCACCGCCAGTACCGCCACCCGGTGGCCCAGCCCGGTCAGCATCGTCCCGAACGCGTCGATGAACGTGGACTTGCCGACGCCCGGCACCCCGCTGACGCCGATCCGCCGCGCGTCGCCCGCGTACGGCAGCAGCTCCGTCAGCAGCCGCTGGGCCAAGACCCGGTGGTCCGCGCGGGTGGACTCGACGAGGGTGATGGCGCGCGCGACGTACGCGCGCCTTCCGCCTCGCACACCCTTCACGTACACGTCGATGTCGATCTTCGGGGGCATCGGTCCGGCCGCCTACAGCTCGTGGCCCAGTTCCGCGGCCAGCCGCGTCACCAGGTCGTGGGCGGCGTCCGGGATGACCGTGCCCGGCGGGAAGACCGCCGTCGCGCCCATCTCCAGCAGGGTCGGCACATCGGCCGGCGGGATCACCCCGCCCACCACGATCATGATGTCCTCGCGGCCCTCCGCGGCGAGCTGCTCGCGCAGCGCCGGCACCAGCGTCAGATGGCCCGCCGCCAGCGACGAGACGCCCACCACGTGCACGTCCGCCTCGACGGCCTGCCGGGCCACCTCCTGCGGGGTCTGGAAGAGCGGGCCGACGTCCACGTCGAAGCCCAGGTCGGCGAAGGCCGTCGCGATCACCTTCTGGCCGCGGTCGTGCCCGTCCTGGCCCATCTTGGCGACCAGGATGCGCGGACGCCGTCCCTCCGCCTCCTCGAACCGGTCCACCAGCGCACGGGTGCGCTCCACGGACGGGGACTCGCCTGCTTCGCTGCGGTACACACCCGAGATCGTACGGATCTGGCTCGCGTGCCGCCCGTACACCTTCTCCAGCGCGTCCGAGATCTCCCCGACCGTGGCCTTGGCCCGCGCCGCGTCCACCGCGAGCGCCAGGAGGTTTCCGTCGCCGCGCGAGGCCGCGTGCGTCAGCGCCCGCAGGGTGTCCTGGGTGAGGGCCTCGTCGCGCTCCTCGCGCAGCCGCCGCAGCTTGGCGATCTGCTGGGTGCGCACCGAGGAGTTGTCGACCTTGAGCACGTCGATCCGCTCGTCGGTCGCCACCCGGTACTTGTTCACGCCGATCACCGGCTGGCGTCCCGAGTCGATCCGCGCCTGCGTCCGCGCCGCCGCCTCCTCCACGCGCAGCTTGGGGATGCCCGCGTCGATGGCCTGCGCCATGCCGCCCGCCGCCTCGACCTCCTCGATGTGCTGCCAGGCCCGGCGGGCCAGGTCGTAGGTGAGGCGCTCCACGTACGCGCTGCCGCCCCACGGGTCGATCGAGCGGCAGGTCCCCGACTCCTGCTGGAGCAGCAGCTGCGTGTTGCGGGCGATCCGCGCGGAGAAGTCCGTGGGCAGCGCGAGCGCCTCGTCCAGGGCGTTGGTGTGCAGGGACTGGGTGTGCCCCTGGGTCGCCGCCATCGCCTCGATGCAGGTGCGCGTCACGTTGTTGAACACGTCCTGCGCGGTCAGCGACCAGCCCGAGGTCTGCGAATGCGTGCGCAGCGAGAGCGACTTGGGACTCTTCGGGTCGAACCGCTTGACCAGTTTCGCCCACAGCAGCCGGGCCGCGCGCAACTTCGCGACCTCCATGAAGAAGTTCATGCCGATCGCCCAGAAGAACGACAGGCGCGGCGCGAACGCGTCCACGTCCAGCCCGGCACCCCGCCCGGCCCGCAGGTACTCCACCCCGTCCGCGAGGGTGTACGCCAGCTCCAGGTCGGCCGTGGCCCCGGCCTCCTGGATGTGGTAGCCGGAGATGGAGATCGAGTTGTACCGCGGCATCTTCCGCGAGGTGAAGGAGAAGATGTCCGAGATGATCCGCATCGAGGGCTTCGGCGGGTAGATGTAGGTGTTGCGGACCATGAACTCCTTGAGGATGTCGTTCTGGATGGTCCCGGCGAGCTTGTCGGGGGCGACGCCCTGTTCCTCGGCCGCCACGATGTACAGCGCGAGGACCGGCAGCACCGCGCCGTTCATCGTCATCGACACCGACATCCTGTCCAGCGGGATTCCGTCGAACAGCTGCCGCATGTCGTAGATCGAGTCGATGGCCACGCCCGCCATGCCCACGTCCCCGGTGACGCGCGGGTGGTCGCTGTCGTAGCCGCGGTGCGTCGGCAGGTCGAAGGCGACCGACAGGCCCTTCTGGCCCGCCGCGAGGTTGCGCCGGTAGAAGGCGTTGGACTCCTCGGCCGTGGAGAACCCCGCGTACTGCCGGATCGTCCAGGGCTGGTTGACGTACATCGTCGGGTACGGGCCGCGCAGGTACGGGGCCACGCCCGGGTAGGTCGCCAGGAAGTCCAGGCCCTCCAGGTCCCGCCCGGTGTACAGCGGCTTCACGCCGATGCCCTCGGGCGTCTCCCACAGCAGGTCGCCGGTGGAGCTTCCGGTGGACTCCTTCACCGCCGCCCGCCAGCGGTCCTCGCAGACACCGGCGGACCCGCCGGGGCCGAGCGGGAGCCCGCGGAAGTCGGGGATCGTACTGAAGTCGGGGACCGCGCTGAAGTCGGGGACCTCGTTCACGACGCCACTCCCATCCGGTCGAGTACGCGGGACAGGACGGCGACCGCGTCGCAGCCCGCGAAGACGTACGCGTCCACGGCCGCGTCCACGGCGGTCCCGGCGGCGGCGGGCCGTCCCGCCAGGAAGACCGTCGTCGCGCCCGCCGCGCGCAGGGCCGCGGCCACCGCCGCGGCCTGCTCCTCGTAGAGCGCGTCGCTGGAGCAGAGCACGGCCACGCCGTCCGCCCCGCTCGCCGCGTAGGCCCCGGCGGCCGTCCCCGGGTCCACCCGGAGCGGGTCGTGCACCGGCTCGACGCCGCCGGCCTGGAACAGGTTCGAGGCGAAGGTGGCGCGCGCGGTGTGCGCCGCCGCCGGGCCCAGCGCGGCGAGGAAGATCCTCGGCCGGGCGCCGGTCGCCGCCAGGTGGGCGTCGCTACGGGTGCGCAGCGCCTCGAACGCCTCGTCGCGCCGGACCCGGGGCAGCCCGCCGGTGGGGCCCTCGGGCGCGGGCTCGCGGACGACGGGTTTCTCCGACAGCATCGGGAACTCGCTGACCCCGGTGACCGGTTCGCTCCGGGTGGCCAGCTTCTTCGACCGCGCGGCCCAGGTCGCGGCGAGCCGCTCCGCGACCAGCCCCGAGCGCAGGGCCGCCGCCTGGCCGCCGGACCGCTCCAGGAGCTGGAAGAACTCCCAGGCGGCCTGCGCCAGTTCCCCGGTGAGCCGCTCCACGTAGTACGAGCCGCCGGCCGGGTCGATCACCCGGGCCAGGTGCGACTCCTCCATCAGGACGGTGGAGGTGTTGCGGGCGATGCGGCGGGCGAAGGCGTCCGGCAGCCCCGCCTCCTGGTCGAAGGGGAGCACGGTGACCGCGTCCGCCCCGCCCACACCGGCCGCCATGCAGGCCACGGTGGTCCGCAGCATGTTCACCCACGGGTCGCGCCGGGTCATCATCACCGGCGAGGTCACCACGTGCTGCCGCTGGGCGCCCGCGTCCGGCGCCCCGCACGCCTCGGCGACCCTGGCCCACAGGCGGCGGGCGGCGCGCAGCTTGGCGATGGTGAGGAACTGGTCGGCGGTGGCGGCGTAGCGGAACTCCAGCTGGCCCAGGGCGGCTGCGGTGTCCAGCCCCGCCCCGGTCATGGCGCGCAGGTAGGCGACCCCGGTGGCCAGCGACAGGCCCAGCTCCTCCCCGGCCGAACCGCCGGCCTCGTGGTACGGCAGCGCGTCCACGACCAGGGCCCGCACCCCGGGCAGGCCGTCGGCGCACTCCCGGGCGAGCCCGGCGGCCCCGTCGAGGTCAAGGGCCTCACCCGTACGGGCCTCGTGGCCCAGGGGGTCGGCGCCCAGGCAGGCGCGGGCCTCCGTCGGGGCCACCCCGCGCTCGGCGTACAGGTCCAGCAGCGCCCGTCCGGCTTCGGCGCAGGAGGCCCCGGCCTCCAGGGTGACGGGCGCGAGGTCGAGGTAGACGCCGTCCAGGGCGCGGGGGAGTCCCGCGACGGGGAGCCCGCCGCGGCCCAGGGTGAGCCAGAGCGAGGTGGCCCCGTTCTCCAGGTCGGCGAGGACGGCCTCGTTCACCCGTACGGGGTCGGTGCCGGACTGCCGCTGGCGTACGTCCCACCCTCCCGCGGCGCTGCCCGCGGCCCTGCCGCCGCGGACGAAGGGGGCGAAACCGGGGAACCCGGTGTCGGGCGCGGTCTCGGGAGCGGTGTACAGCGGGCGGGTGATGAGCCCGTCCTGAAGCGGGGTGGACAACGCGTCCTCCGCGGCCTCGCCGGAGACTTCCCTGCCCGACTTGCGCAGCACGCCCTCGACCAGGCGCTGCCACTGCTCATGCGTCGCGTCAGGAAACTCGGCGGCCAGGGAGAGCCCGTCGTCAGGCAGGACCGTCATGGCTCGAATGCTAGGGGGGTGCCCAGGGAACAACCAGGACCGCCGGATGTGATCGCCCTCTCATGTGAGACGGGAGGGGTCACGGAAGAGCGGACCGCGTCGCGCGGTCGCCGTCGCCCCGGGGAGGTTCACCGGGGCGGGTTCCTCCGCACACGCATGGCGGTCGCGTTGCGGGGCCGTGAAATCCGGCCACGGGTACCGGCCACCGGGGCCGCCCCGCCACGGTCGCCACGGGCAGGTGAAAGACCAGTTCACCGGGGGTGCGCAGGCCCGGCCGGGGGCTCCGCCCGCGCCCTGTTCCCGGGCTCCGGAAGGGGGTTGACCGGGTGCGGGGGCGCTGTCAGGCTCCGGGACATGTCCGCGACCGCACACCCCGCCCCGCGGCTCCGCACCTCCGGCCCCCGTACCGCGCCGGACGCGTGTCCGGGCCGCTGTCCGGCCCCGCGCCACGCCTGAGCGACGGCCGCCGCACCCCACCCGCACCCCGGCCGGGGAACCCGCCCCCCTCGTACGGCACACCGCCCCGGGGCGCGGTGGTACCCGCCTTCCGCCGCCCGGGCCGGAGTTCCGCTTCCGCCGCCCGGGTCGGGCCGCACGTGCACCCGTACGGGTAAGGCCGGTACGGCCACGGCCCGGTACGGGCGCCGCGTCACACGGCACCGCAGGGCGGCGCGTCGCGTCCACACCCCGCCCCGCGCGTGTTCCCGTACCCCCCTCCCTTTCCCTTCCGTGCCCTCTTCTTCCTTCTTCCTTCCGCTGCGGAAAGAACCGCTCCGCGCCTTCGACCAGGGAGTTCCCATGACCACCACCACCGCCACCACCGCCACGACCACCGCCGCCACCGCACCCGCCACCCGCGCCGGGACATCCGGGATATCAGGCCCGTCCGGGAAGCCGGAGGGGGCAGAAGGGGCCGAGGGGGCCGTCGCCGGTGCGGCCGTCCGGGTCACCAGGATCGGCGGCCGGATCGGCGCCGAGATCGGTGGTGTGCGGCTCGGCGGCGGGCTCGACGCCGGAACCGTCGCCGCGGTACGGGCCGCGCTCCTCGCCCACAAGGTCGTCTTCTTCCGGGGCCAGGACCATCTCGACGAGGCCGGTCACGAGGCGTTCGCCCAGCTTCTCGGTGCCCTGGTCGCCCACCCCACCGTCCCCTCCGCCGACGGCCGTTACGCCCTCGGCGTCGACTCCCACCACGGCGCCCGCGCCAACCAGTGGCACACGGACGTCACCTTCGTCCCCGCCTACCCGGCCTTCTCCGTCCTGCGGGCCGTCACCGTCCCCCCGTACGGCGGCAACACCCTCTGGGCCAACACCGCGACCGCCTACAGCACCCTGCCCGAGCCGCTCCGCGCCCTCGCCGACGGCCTGCGCGCCGTCCACTCCAACGCCTACGACTACGCCGCCCTCCGGCCCGACGCCCTTCCCGAGGCCCTGGTCCAGTACCGGGAGGTGTTCACCTCGACGGAGTTCCTCACCGAGCACCCGGTGGTCCGCGTCCACCCCGAGACCGGCGAACGCGCGCTGCTCCTCGGCAACTTCGTCCAGCGGATCAGTGGCCTCACCGGACGGGACTCGCGCGTCCTGCTCGGGCTCTTCCAGGACCACATCGAGAGCCCCGAGAACACCGTCCGCTGGCAGTGGCGGGCCGGTGACGTCGCGATCTGGGACAACCGCGCCACCCAGCACTACGGCGTCGACGACTCCGACGACCACGAGCGCACTCTGCGCCGGGTGACGGTCGACGGCGACGTCCCGGTCGGCCCCGACGGCGTGCCCTCCCGCCTGATCAGCCCGGAGGCCGTCCCGGAGCCCGCCTTCGGCATCGCCTCGGGGGCGTCCACCGACGGAGCCTCGGCCGAAGGGACCTCCGGCGAAGGGACCTCCGGCGAAGGATCTCCCGCCGCGGAAGCCGGAGCCGGAGCCTGACCCGGTACCGGGATCTCCGCGCCCCGTCCGACATCCGACATCCGACATCCGACGCCCGAGGTCCGAGGTCCGACGCCCGACATCCAAGGAGCCACCGTGCCTACTCTGCTCGCCCTCACCGGCAGCCCCTCCGTCCACTCCCGTACCGGCGTCGTCGCCGACCACGTGCTGCGCCGCCTCTCCCACGCCGGGTTCACGACCTCCCACCTCGCCGTACGGGAACTCCCCGCCGCCGACCTGCTCTCCGCCCGGCGGGGCGAGCCCGAGATCCGCCGGGCCCTGGAAGCCGTCGCCGGAGCCGAGGGGCTGGTCGTCGCGACCCCCGTCTACAAGGCCTCGTACACCGGCCTGCTCAAGGCGTTCCTCGATCTGCTCCCGCAGGACGGCCTGGCAGGAAAAACGATCCTGCCGATCGCGACCGGCGGCAGCCTCGCCCATGTCCTGGCCATCGACTACGCCCTGCGCCCCGTCCTCACCGTGCTCGGCGCCCGCCATGTCACCGCGGGCCGGTTCATCCTGGACTCCTCCGTCGAGCGCGGGAACGGCCCCGACCGGCTGCGGCCCGAGGCGGAGCTCGACCTCTTCCAGGCCGTCGACGAGTTCGCCGCCGCCCTGAGCATCCCGTCCGGGCGCGCTCCGGCCACGCCCCCGGCCCCGGCCGCCGCTCCGGCCACGCCCCCGTCCACGGCCGCCGCCCCGCTCGCCGTCCGCCCGTAACGCCGCGAGCGCGACCCCGTTCCGCCGTGCCCCGTACCGACAAGGACCCGTCATGCCCGCAGCCTTCGCCCCGACCACCCCCTCCCGGCGCCAATTCCTCGCCCTGCTCGGCATCTCGGCGGCCACGGTGAGCTGCGGTACGGCCACCGCCACCGGCGGCCCAGGCTCCAGCTCGGGCTCCGGCTCCAGCTCGGGCTCCGGCTCCGGCTCGGGTTCCGGACAGGTCACGACGCTCAAGTACCAGGGTTCGGTGGGCGCCGTCTCCCTCCCCGAACTCGCCGCCGACCTCGGGTTCCTCGGGAACCTGAAGCTGGACTGGGTCGGCAACACCATCAGCGGCCCGCAGGACATCCAGTCCGCCGCCACCGGCCAGACCCACTTCGGCGGCGCCTTCAACGGCGCGGTCGTCAAACTCGCCGCCGGCAGGGCCCCGGTCAAGGCCGTGGTCTCGTACTACGGCTCCGACCCGTACGCGTACGGCGGCTACTACGTCCTGGAGGACAGCCCGCTCCGGTCGGCCCGCGACCTCATCGGCAAGAAGGTCGGCATGAACACGCTGGGCGCCCACTACCAGGCCCTGCTCGACATCTACTTGAGCCGCAACGGCCTGACCCGGGCCGACGCGGCCAAGGTCGAAGCGCTCGTCGTGCCGCCCGTCAACACCGAACAGAGTCTGCGGCAGCGCCAGATCGAGGTCGGCGTGCTCACCGGGGTCCTGCGGGACAAGGCCCTCGCCACCGGCGGCATCCGGCCGCTCTTCACCGACTACGAGCTGCTGGGCGCGTTCAGCGCCGGGACCTACGTCATGACCGAGCGGTTCATCGAGCGGAACCCCGACACCGTACGGAGCTTCGTCACCGGCGTGGCCGAGGCCATCGAGTGGTCCCGCGCCACCCCGCGCGAGGAGGTCGTCGCCCGGATGACGGACATCGTCGGCAGGCGCGGACGCAACGAGGACACCTCCGCCCTGCGGTACTGGCGCTCCTACGGGGTCGCCGAGACCGGCGGCCGGATCTCCGACAAGGAGTTCCAGCTCTGGCTCGACTGGCTCGGCGGGCGCGGCGAGATCAAGCGGGACCGGCTCAAGGCGGCCGACCTCTACACCAACGAGTTCAACGGCTACGGGAAGGGCTGACCGGCATGGCGAAGATCGTGTTCGAGTCCGTGACGAAGACGTTCCCGGTCCGGGGGCGGGGGCGGAAGAACGGCCGGGGCGGGGAGGGGGAGTTCACCGCCCTGGACTCGGTGGACCTGGAGATCGGGCCGGGGGAGTTCATGGTCGTCGTGGGCCCCAGCGGCTGCGGCAAGTCCACCCTGCTCGACCTCCTCGGCGGCCTGACCCGCCCGACCGGGGGCCGCGTCCTGCTCGACGGCGCCCCGGTCACCGGACCGGGCCTGGACCGGGGGACCGTCTTCCAGCAGTACGCGCTGCTGCCCTGGCGGACCGCGCTCGGCAATGTCGCGTTCGGCCTGGAGGCGACCGGCGTGCCGCGCCGCCACCGCGCCGCGAAGGCACGCGAGTTCCTGGGCCTCGTCGGCCTGACCGGCTTCGAGGACCGTCACCCGCACGAGCTCTCCGGCGGGATGCGCCAGCGGGTCGCGATCGCCCGCGCGCTGGCCTACGACCCGGACGTGCTGCTGATGGACGAGCCGTTCGCGGCGCTCGACGCGCAGACCCGCGAATCCCTCCAGGACGAACTGCGCCGCATCTGGCAGCGGACCGGCAAGACGGTCGTGTTCATCACGCACGGCATCGAGGAGGCGGTCTACCTGGGCCAACGGGTGGCCGTCCTCACCTCCCGGCCGGGCCGGGTCAAGGAGGTCGTCCCGGTCTCCTTCGGGGACCGGGGCGCCGGGGCCACGGGCGAGGACCTGCGCTCCAGCCCGGAGTTCGCCCGCCACCGCCACGAGGTCTGGACCCTGCTCCACGACGAGGTGGCCCGCGCCCAGCGACTGGAGAAGGAAGAGGCCGCCGCATGAGCACCAGAACCCCGACCGGAACCCCGACCGGAACCTCACCCACGGCCCCAACCGGAACTACAGCCACAGCCACAGCCACAACCACAGCCGGGACCGGCACCCCGCCCACCGTCGCCCCGGAAGCCGCCGGGGAGCCGGTACGAGGCCCCGCGCGCCCGGCGCCCGGCGCCCCCCGCGACCCGGGCCCCCGTCACCGGGCCCGCCGCCGCTGACTCCACCGCCGCCGGCCCCGCCGTCACCGGGCCTGCGGGCGCCGGTTCCCGGCCGGTGGTCCGGCGGGCCGGGGGCCGGTCCCCGGCGCGGGTGATCGCCCGGTGGCTGCGCGCCGCCGCGCTGCGCTCGGCGGCGCTCCTCGCCCTCCTCGCCGTCTGGGAGACGGCTCCCCGGCTCGGCCTGGTCGACGCCACCTTCCTCCCGCCGGTCAGCGAGGTCGCCGCCGCCTGGTGGGAGCTGCTCGGCAACGGCCAGCTCGCCGCACACGTCCGGGCCAGTCTCGCCCGCTCCTTCGGCGGCTTCGGGATCGCCGTCGTCGTGGCCGTCCCGCTGGGTCTGCTCATCGGCTGGTACCGCCCCGTCGCCGCGCTGCTCGGCCCGCTGCTGGAGGTGTTCCGCAACACCGCGGCCCTCGCCCTGCTGCCGGTCTTCGTGCTGCTGCTGGGCATCGGCGAGACCTCCAAGGTCTCGATCGTCGTCTACGCCTGTGTCTGGCCGATCCTGCTGAACACCATCAGCGCGGTGGGCGACGCGGACCCGACCCTGGTCCGGCTGGCCCGTTCGATGGACCTGTCCACCCCGAAGCTCTTCCAGAAGGTGATCCTGCCGGCCTCGGTACCGGCCGTCTTCACGGGCATCCGGCTGGCGGGCGCGGTCTCGATCCTCGTCCTGGTGGCCGCCGAGATGATCGGCGCCAAGGCGGGCCTCGGCTACCTGATCAACGCCTCGCAGTACAACTTCGCGATCCCGCAGATGTACGCGGGCATCGTCACGATCTCCGCGATCGGCGTGGCCTTCAACCAGGTGCTGGTCTCCGTCGAACGACGCCTCAGCCTCTGGCGCGTCCCCGCCTGAACCTCACCGCTCCCCGCCCTCACGCGCGCCCGAGCGGCCCACCCGCGCCCGAGCGACCCGTACACGCCCCCGAGGACCCGCACATGACTTCAAGGAACCGCACATGACCGCGGAACGGACCCTCCACCTCAACGCCTTCCTCATGAACGCGGGACACCACGACGCCGCCTGGCGCCATCCGGACAGCAGCCCCGAACGCGTCACCGACCTGCGCTACTTCCAGGAGCTGGCCCGTACCGCCGAGCGCGGACGGTTCGACTCCGTCTTCCTCGCCGACGGCCTCGCCCTCTGGGGCAACGCCCGCCACAACGCCCTCGGCGGCTTCGAGCCGCTCACCCTCCTCTCGGCGCTCGCCGCCGTCACCGAGCACATCGGGCTGATCGCGACCGTCTCCACCACCTTCAACGAGCCCTTCCACACCGCCCGGAAGTTCGCCTCGCTCGACCACATCAGCGGCGGCCGGGCGGGCTGGAACATCGTCACCTCCGGCACCCTCGCCGAGGCCCGCAACTTCAACCAGGACGAGCACCTGGAGCACCGCCTGCGCTACGACCGGGCCCGCGAGTTCCTCGACGTCGCCACCAAGCTCTGGGACAGCTGGGAGGACGACGCGATCGTCCTCGACAAGGAGCGCGGCGTCTACGCCGACACCGGCAAGCTGCATCCGGCCGCCCACCGGGGCACCTACTTCGGCGTCGCGGGCCCGCTCAACGTGCCGCGCTCCCCGCAGGGCCGGCCGCTCCTGGTGCAGGCCGGATCGTCCGAGGACGGCAAGGAGTTCGCCGCCCGGTACGCCGAGGCCGTCTTCACCGCCCAGCAGACCCTCGCCGACGGCCAGGCGTTCTCCAAGGACGTCAGGTCCCGCCTGGCCGCGCACGGGCGGGCCGAGGGCGATCTGCTCGTCCTGCCCGGCATCGCCCCCGTCATCGGTTCCACCGAGGCCGAGGCGAAGGCCCTGGAACAGGAGCTCACCGACCTCCAGGTGCCCGCGTACGGGCTCGCCCAGCTCTCCGGCATGCTCGGCGTCGACCTCACCGGGCACCCGCTCGACGGACCGCTGCCCGAGCTTCCCGAGGAGCGGGACATCAACGGCAACAAGAGCCGCTTCACCCTCGTCGCCGAACTCGCCCGGCGTGACGGCCTGACCCTGCGCGCGCTGATCGCCCGCCTCGGCGCGGGCCGGGGCCACCGGGTGCAGGCGGGGACGCCCGAGCAGATCGCCGACCAGCTGGAGGAGTGGTTCACGCGGGGCGCCGCCGACGGCTTCAACATCATGGCGCCGGTCCTGCCCACGGGTCTGACCGACTTCGTCGACCACGTGGTGCCGATCCTCCAGCGGCGCGGTCTCTTCCGTACCGAGTACACGGCCCGCACCCTGCGCGGGCACTACGGTCTGCCCCGCCCGGCCAACCGCTACGCGCGGGCGGCCGGATGATCCGGACCCGCCCCGGCCCGCTCGGGCCCGGGGCCTCAGGCGGGCAGGGTGTTGCGGTGCGAGCGCCGCCGGGCCGCGCTGAACAGGGCCTGGATCTGCGCCCCCGACTGCTCGACGTCGTCCAGCGGCGAGGGGAAGGGCAGCCGTACGTCGTGGTGGCTGCGCCGCTGTTCCAGCCGCAGGGTGATCCCGTACCGGTCCATGGCGACCGGGAGCGCGCGGACGATCGCGTCGGCGGGCAGTGGCCGCACCAGCCGCAGCAGCAGCGTGACCAGGTCGTGGTGGTCGTCGAGGAGGTGCGTGAGCATGCCGGCCTCGTAGGGGGCGAGCGGGTCGGGGCAGGCCGCGTCCAGCTCGTCGAGACCGATGTACGAGAAACCGTCCTCGGTCTCCAGGACGGCCTGGGCGAATTCCATGCAGGTGCTGTCGGGGGCGCCACCGGACTCCGCGCCACCGGATTCCGTGCCGCCGTCGGTGTAAGGCGTGAGCAGGCGGCCCAGGACGGTGACCCGGGCGCGCACCCGGTCGCGTACGGGGGTGGGGGCGATGTCGGTGAACTCCAGCCGGATCGCGGGCCGGTCGTCGTGGAGCGCGGCGGCGGGGTTCCCGGCGGCGGGTGCGGCGGGGTGCAGGTGCAGGCGGCCCATCGGGTCGGTGCCGTCGAGGTGGCGCACCTCGGTGCGCAGTCCGTCCGCGACGACGGTCATGGAGTGGGCGGCGGCCAGGATCGAGCGGACCCGTTCGGCGTCGGTGGGCCGGGATGCGGGCGCGGGGTGGGCGGCCGGGGTGGCAGGGGCACCGGACATGCGCATGCGGATCTCTCCATCGTCCCGAGTGGGTTAGGTATGCCTAACCTAACCTATCCCTCCTTCGGGGAGTACCCGGCGCGCCAGCCTTCCGAGGGCCGCCGCGATCCGTTCGGGCGGGAACCCCAGGGTGTGGCGCTGGTGCCGGTACAGCTCGGGGGAGAGCGGGCCCAGCAGGATGTCCGCGCCGGTGTCCGGGTCCTCGGCCCCGGCCTCGGCCAGCAGCGCCCGGACGTGCGCGCGCCAGTGCCCGTACGTCTCCCCCCGCAGCCAGGCCGGTCCCGGTCCGGCCCCGAGCGCGAGCGGGAGGTGCCGCTCCAGCAGCGCGGTCGCGGCGGTGTAGAAGGCGGCCAGCCGCTCCGCCGGGGCCGCGCCCGGCCCGAGCGGCGGCGGCCCGTACGCCAGTTGCCCGGCCAGGGCCTGGTGGTGCTCGTCGAGGAGGGCGGCGGCGACCGCCGCGGGGTCGGGGAAACGCCGGTAGAGCGTGGCCCGGCCCACCCCGGCGGCCCTGGCGATCCGGTCCATGGTGACCGTGTGCGGCTCGCACTCCCCGAACAACTGCTCGGCGGCGGCGAGGATCTGCTCGTGGTTGCGGACGGCGTCGGCGCGCTGGGGCATGGCGGCGACCCTACGTCCTTCGTGTCGGTGTTGGGCTGAACGGGTGAAACGCGAGAGGATGGGGGGATGCACATGAAGCGTACGGCCGAGGCGGCCCGGTGAGCAGGTACGACGTCACCGACGAACAGTGGGAGGGGCTCGCGCAGGTGGTACCCCTGCGCAGTCGCAACGAGTGGCCCTCCCGGGTGGACCACCGCACGATCCCCGCGGCGTCCGGAGCGACCGCCGCGGAGCAGCGGCGCTTCGTGGTGATCCGGGTGCAGGTCTTCGCGGACGCGCGGGAGGTGGCCGAGTACCTGATCGCGCAGATCCCGGTACTGCTCGACCTCACCGGGGCCGACGGCGAAGTGGCCAAGCGCATCCTGGACTTCAGCAGTGGCGTGGTCTTCGGGCTGGGCAGCGGGATGCACCGGGTCGACCGGAACGTCTTCCTGCTGGCACCGGTCGGGACCGAGGTCGAGGGAATCGCGGCGGCGGTCGTCCCCCGATCGTAGGAAGGTCACGACGGCGGAACGGTTCGCCGGGCCCACGGGGGGTCCGGCGGCCCGTACCGTCCGCCCATGGACGCCACTTCGGGCGCGGCTCCGGACAGGGCGGCGGGCCGCCCTCTCACCGAGGCCGCCGCTGCCACCACCGCCCCCTCCACTCCCTGTGTTCCTTCCGTTCCTTCCGTTCCTTCGGTTCCTCCCCCCTCGATCCCCTTACGGGCACACGTACGGGCCGACGGCCCCGCCCTGTCCCGGGTCCCCACCGGACCCGCCACCCCTGTCACCCCCGGCCCGGCCATCACCCCCGGCCCGGCCATCACGGCCGCCCCGGCCGCCCTGGCCGGGCGCCCGGAACGGGTGCCGCCCCAGAGCGCCGGCCCCACCCGGACCACCACCACCCCGGAACCTTCCGTGGGACCGGTGGGGTCGGCAGGACCTGCGGGGCCCGCGTCGCCTACGGGATCAGTGGGGCCTGCGGGGTTCGCCCCGGCTGCCCCGGTCGCCCCATCTGTCCCCTCCACCCCGGCCGTGCTGCACCGGCCCGCCGTCACCGAGTTACGGCTCTCCGCCTTCGGCCCGCACCGCGCGGCGGCCTTCGCACTCGGCCCCGTCACCCTCTTCGCCGGGCCGAGCGGCAGCGGCAAGTCCCAGGTGCTGGAGGCGTACGAGGCCCTGGCCGGGCTGGGCTCCGGGGCCACCCTGGAGGAGGCCTTCCCGGACGCGGGCGCCCGGATTCCCGACGGATCGCTCCCCGACACCGAGCGGCGGCGCGGATTCCGCGTCGGCTGCACGGTCGACGGCCCCGTCGGCCCGGTCCGGCTCGACCTCGCCGTGCAGGCCGAGCCCACGCTGCGGATCGTCGGCGAACGCCTCTCGCAGAACGGGCAGATCCTGCTCAGCACCGCCCTGCGGGACCCCGGCCGCCGCTCCGTGCAGGCGGGCTGGTTCACCGGCGGCTCCACCGGGGTCACCCGGGCCCCGCTCCCCGACGACCGGCTCGGCACGGCCCTGCTCCCGCTCCGCGTGGCCGGGTCCACGCCCGGGCAGCGACAGGTCCTGGCAGCGGCCGAGCAGGTGGTGGTGGCCCTGCGCTCGGTGTTCCCCTGCGACCCCCGCCCGGAGCGGATGCGCGCGCCCGTCCCGCCGGGGGAGGGACGGCTGCTGGGCGACTGCGCCAACCTGGCCGACGTGCTGCGCCGGACCCGCCACGAGTGCGGCACCCGCCACATGCTGCTGACCGAGGCGGCCCGCACCGGCTGCGCCGGCCCGGTGGCGGGGCTGACGGTACGGGCACCCGAGGACGGCCCCGTCACCGCCCTGCTGGACCGCGGCTCCGCCCGGCCCGCCACGGAACTCGGCCGGCTCGGCGCGGGCGAACTCCGCTTCCTCGCACTGGCGCTGGTCCTGCTGACCGGGCCGGGCGTGCTGGCGATGGACCCGGCCGCCGAACTGCTCTCCGCGCAACAGACGCTCACGGTGCTGGCCGACGGCTTCGACCGTGGCCTGGACCGCCGCCAGAGCGCCGAACTGCTGCGCCTGGCCCTGCTCTGCTGCGGCCGTGGCCACATCCGCCTGGTCGCGGCCGTGGGGGAGGAGTCCGCAGCCGCCGCCCGGGGGCTCCCGGACGTCACGGTGGTAGACCTGACGCCATGAGCGACACGAATGACACGAGCGACACGAGCGACATGAGGGGTACGGGTGCTGCGGCCGGCGTGGGCGCCGCGACCGGCCCGGAGGCCGTGGGGGGTGGGGAGGGCGTGGTCCGCGTGGGCGCCGCGACCGGCCCGCCGTCGCCGCCCGGCACCCGGGGGCAGCCGGACGAACGCCTGTACCTGCTCCAGCGGCGGCTCGCGGACTTCGCCGCGGCCCGAGGCTGGGGGCCCTACCACACGCCCAAGAACCTGGCGGCGGCGCTGAGCGTCGAAGCGTCCGAACTGGTCGAGATCTTCCAGTGGCTGACACCGGAGGAGTCGGCGGAGGTCATGGCCGATCCGGAGACCGCGCACCGCGTGTCCGACGAGGTCGCGGACGTGCTCGCGTATCTGCTGCAGTTCTGTGAGGTCCTCGGGGTGGATGTGCTGGATGCGCTCGCCGCGAAGATGGACCGGAACGCACAACGCTTTCCGGTGAGGGGCCCTTCGGCATCTCATCGTCACTCTTCGGAGTGACGACACTGTCCACAACCATGTTTCTGTCCACAATTTCCGAATACCCCTGGCTTTACTCGCCTGTTGCCCTCACTCTGGGTAGTGGAAAGATTGACGGAATGTCGTGCGGACGGGGGACGGCATATGGATGCGGTACGGCTCATCGCGGCCGGGCGGCACGCTCTGGCACAGAGCGGGGCGGCCATGGACATCGTGGGCGAGGCCTGGCAGGCCCAGGCGCTCGCGCAGGGCATAGGGAGCTGGCTGGCGGTCACCGGGCCGCGGGAGCTGAGAGCGGAGGCACGAGGGCTGGGCGAAGCCGGAGGCAGAGGCTGCGGCGTGTTCGACCAGGCGGCGGCGAGTGGCGAGGGCGGTGTGCCGGACCGCCCGCCACGTGCGGCGCAGCTGACCGAGATGGCCGATGTCCGGCAAGCGCTGCTCGGACTCCAGGCGTTGCTGGGTGAAGTCGGAATAGCTCTGGTCGGAGTGGCCTGCGGCACGGACGACGAGAGTCTCTACTGGCAGTGCATAGAGTCGATCGACGCGGCGGACGAGTCGAGTGACCGCGTCCGGGCGATCCTGCGCCGCCTGACGGTCCGCGAACGGGACTCCGCCTCCGGCGTGTCCTGACCGGCCCCCGGGTCCACCCGGTCCCGGCCCCCGGGCCCGCCGGTCCGGTCCGGGCGGTGCGCCCTGGACGGTTCGGTTCCGTCCGCCGACGATCTCGTCCCGGGCGGGTCACCGCCCCGGCCCGGGGCGGTCCGTCCGGTCGGCACGGATTCACCCGGCGGGGGCGGGAGGGGCAGGATGGGGGCATGGATCTCCGTATCTTCACCGAGCCCCAGCAGGGCGCGAGCTACGACACCCTCCTGACCGTCGCCAAGGCCGCCGAGGATCTGTCCTTCGACGCGTTCTTCCGGTCCGACCACTACCTGAGCATGGGTTCCGCCGACGGCCTGCCCGGACCCACCGACGCCTGGATCACCCTCGCGGGCCTCGCCCGCGAGACCCGGCGCATCCGGCTGGGCACCCTGATGACGGCCGGTACCTTCCGGCTGCCCGGCGTCCTCGCCATCCAGGTCGCCCAGGTGGACCAGATGTCCGGCGGCAGGATCGAACTGGGCCTGGGCGCGGGCTGGTTCGAGGAGGAGCACAAGGCGTACGGCATCCCCTTCCCGGCGGAGCGGATGGCGCGGCTGGAGGAGCAGCTGGCCATCGTCACCGGCCTGTGGGCCACCGGGCCCGGCCGCACCTTCGACTACGCGGGCACCTACTACCAGGTGGAGAACTCGCCCGCGCTGCCCAAGCCCGCCCAGGCCAAGGTGCCCGTCCTCGTCGGCGGCCACGGCGCGAAGCGCACCCCCCGGCTCGCCGCCCGGTACGCGGACGAGTTCAACATGCCCTTCGCCTCGATCGCGGACAGCGAGCGGCAGTTCGGCCGGGTCCGGGAGGCCGCCGAGGAGGCCGGCCGCAAGGCGGACGACCTCGTCTACTCCAACGCCCTCGTGGTCTGCGTGGGCAAGGACGACGCGGAGGTGGCCCGCCGGGCCGCCGCCATCGGCCGGGAGGTGGACGAGCTGAAGGCGAACGGCCTGGCCGGCTCCCCGGCCGAGGTCGTGGAGAAGATCGGCGCCTACGGGGCCGTCGGCGCCTCCCGCGTCTACCTCCAGCTGCTGGACCTCGGCGACCTGGACCACCTGGAGCTGATCTCGGCCCAGGTCCTGTCCCAGCTCGGCTGAGCGAGCGCCCCCGGCACCCCGCACATCCGGCCGCACCCCGGGGCCCCTGCCCTTCCGCCCCGCCGCGTCGGCCGTGCCACCCACGCGGCGGGGGCCCCGGACCACCGCGCGCAGGGGACGGAAAAAGAAAAGGCAAGGAGGTAACCCACTCCTTGCCACTCTCAAGTTATAGCTCGCAGGGGGGCTTGCGGCAAGGCCCTGGTGGTGGCGGAGAATCGCCGACCGAGGCCAGGACCTGCGGGAACGGGAGTTGTGATGATCGATGTGATCGTTGTCGGGGGTGGACCGACCGTCCTGATGCTGGCCGGTGAGCTGAGGTTGCACGGCGTGCGCGTGCTCGTGCTGGAGAAGGAGGCGGAGCCCACCGGGCGGTCCCGTGCGCTCGGCCTGCACGTGCGCAGCGTCGAGGTGATGGACCAGCGGGGTCTGCTGGAGCGGTTCCTCGCGCTCGGCGAACAGTTCGCGGTCGGCGGGTTCTTCGCCGGTATCGACAAGCCGTGGCCGGACCGGCTGGACACCGCGCATTCGTATGTCCTGGCCGTTCCGCAGCGCGTCACCGAGCGTCTGCTGACCGAGCACGCCACCGAGCTCGGCGCCGAGATCCGGCGCGACCGCGAACTGGTCGGGCTGAGCCAGGACGCGGACGGGGTGAGCGCCGAGCTGGCCGACGGCACACGGCTGCGCTCGCGCTACCTCGTCGGCTGCGACGGTGGCCGCAGCACGGTGCGCAAGCTGCTCGGCGTCGGTTTCCCCGGCGAGCCCAGCAGGGTCGAGACGCTGCTGGGCGAGGTGGAGGTGGCCGTGGAGCCGCAGGCACTGGCCGCCGTGGTGGCCGAGGTCCGCAAGACCCAGGTGCGGTTCGGTGCCATGCCCCTGGGGGAGGGGGTGTACCGCGTCGTCGTGCCCGCCGAGGGGGTGGCCGGGGAACGCACGGCCGTGCCGGACCTCGATGAGTTCAGGCGGCGGCTGCGGGCCTTCGCGGGCACCGACTTCGGCGTGCACTCACCGCGCTGGCTCTCCCGGTTCGGCGACGCCACCCGGCTGGCCGATCGCTACCGGACCGGCCGGGTCCTGCTGGCCGGGGACGCGGCGCACGTCCACCCGCCGACCGGCGGGCAGGGCCTCAACCTCGGTGTCCAGGACGCGTTCAACCTCGGCTGGAAACTGGCCGCCGAGGTCAACGGCTGGGCGCCCGAGGGGCTGCTGGACAGCTACCACGCCGAACGCCACCCGGTGGCCGCCGACGTGCTGGACAACACCCGCGCGCAGATGGAGCTGCTGTCCTCCGAGCCGGGTGCCCGGGCCGTGCGCCGGCTGGTGTCGGAGCTGATGGACTTCGAGGAGGTGAACCGGCACCTGATCGAGAAGATCACCGCGATCGGGGTCCGCTACGACTTCGGCGAGGGCCACGAACTGCTCGGCCGGCGGCTGCGCGACGTACCGCTGGAGCGGGGCCGCCTCTACGAGCTGATGCGCGGCGGCCGGGGGCTGCTGCTCGACCGGACCGGCCGGCTGTCGGTGGCGGGCTGGGCGGACCGGGTCGACCACGTCGTCGACACCGGTGGGGACCCGGACGGGCCCGCGGTACTGCTGCGGCCGGACGGCCACGTGGCGTGGGTCGGCGAGGACCAGCGGGATCTGCTCGGACGGCTGCCCACGTGGTTCGGCGCCGCCGCCTGAGCGGAACCGTGCCGCGCCACCCCTCTACGCCGTGCCGCGGGTCCCCGCACCCCGTACGGCGGCGGATTAGGTCGTATGGGGGAACTTTCGCGGAGAACTCCGGGAAAGCCACCGGCGGGATCGTTCAACCAGGGCAGCGGAATGTCCGCGCCCTGGAAGGACGGAACGTCACCTATGAAGATGACCGCACGCGGAAGCATCGCGGCGCTCCTGACCTGTATGGCCGCGGCCGGCGCGGCCGGCCCGGCCATGGCCGACGGGGTCCCGGTCGGGGTCCCGCTGGAGGCCGTGGAGACCACGCTCGGCGTGGACACCCCGCGCGTGGCCACCGGGGTGCCGGTCCCGGTCGTCGGAGCGCCCGAGGCGCCCCGCCACCACACGGGAGACCTGCTCCCCACCCCGCTGATCCCGGCGGTGCCCATCGCGGCCGACCTCGGCAGCACCCGCATCACCTCGCCGGTCCCGAACCTGCTGGGGCGTCCGGAGACGGACGGCGAGGGTTCGGTGGGAGCGCCGGCCACGACCGTGCGGACCCGGACCCCGGGGCTGGTCCTGGGTGTCCCGCTGGCCATGCCGGACGGCTCCCGCCTCGGGCTGCCCGGCCTGACCGCGCCCAAGCTGGGCCTGACCGCCCCCGAGCTGACCGGGACGCCGTCGGCCCTCCTCGGCCTGCGCTGAGGCCGGCGGGTCCCGAGCCGGCAGGGCCCGGGCAGGGCCCGGGCAGGGCCCGGGTCAAAAAGCCGTCCGGTCTGCGACCGTGTAGGGCATGGGATTCCATGTCGACTCCGAGACCGGGCGGCTCCGCCGTGTCATCCTCCACCGGCCCGGCCTGGAGCTGAAGCGGCTCACGCCGAGCAACAAGGACGCGCTCCTCTTCGACGACGTGCTGTGGGTGCGCCGGGCCGGCCAGGAGCACGACGGCTTCGCGGACGTGCTGCGCGCCCGGGGCGTGGACGTCCATCTCTTCGGCGACCTGCTGGGCGAGGTGCTGGAGATCCCGGAGGCCCGCCACCTCGTCCTGGACCGGGTGTTCGACGAGAAGGAGTACGGGCCGCTCGCCACCGGCCACCTGCGGTCGGCCTTCGACGCGATGGCCTCGGACGCGCTGGCCGAGGCGCTGATCGGCGGGATGACCAAGCGGGAGTTCCTGGAGCGGCACACCGAGCCGGTGTCGGTCCGGTTCCACGCGCTGGAGCTGGACGGGTTCCTGCTGGGCCCGCTCCCCAACCACCTCTTCACCCGTGACACCTCCGCCTGGATCTACGACGGCGTGTCCGTCAACGCCATGCGCTGGCCGGCCCGGCAGCGCGAGACCGTCCACTTCGAGGCGATCTACCGCCACCACCCGCTCTTCACCTCCTCCGGCGCCTTCCACTACTGGTCGCAGGGGCAGGTGGACTACCCGTCGACGATCGAGGGCGGGGACGTCCTGGTCATCGGCAACGGCGCGGTGCTGATCGGGATGAGCGAGCGCACCACGCCGCAGGCGGTGGAGATGCTGGCGCGCGGCCTGTTCGCCGCCGGGTCGGCGCGGGCCATCGTGGCGCTCGACATGCCGAAGCGGCGGGCCTTCATGCACCTGGACACGGTGATGACGATGGTCGACGCCGACACGTTCACCCAGTACGCGGGGCTCGGCATGCTCCGCTCCTACACGATCGAGCCGGGTGCCGGGGCGCACGAGCTGAAGGTGACCGACCATCCGCCGGAGCGGATGCACCGGGCCGTCGCGGCGGCGCTCGGACTGGACGCGATCCGGGTGCTGACCGCCCGGCAGGACGTGCACTCGGCGGAGCGCGAGCAGTGGGACGACGGCTGCAACGTGCTGGCCGTGGAGCCGGGGGTGGTGGTCGCGTACGAGCGGAACGTCACCACCAACACCCATCTGCGCAAGGAGGGCATCGAGGTGATCGAGATCCCGGGCAGCGAGCTGGGGCGGGGACGGGGCGGGCCGCGGTGCATGAGCTGTCCGGTCGAGCGGGACGCGGTCTGACCCTGCCCCGCCCCAGTTGCCCCCGCCCCCACCTGACCCGGCCAGGCCCGGGGAGGTCTGATTTCCCGGGGCTCTGTATATCAATACGGTCAATCGTATATGCTTCCAGGATTCCCCTGTCACCGTGACTCTGGAGCGTCCCATGGCCACCGACCTCGTCGGCCGCAGTTTCCTCAAGGAGCTCGACTTCACCGCCGCCGAGTTCCGCGGCCTCGTCGAGCTCGCCGCCGCGCTCAAGGCGGCCCGCAGGGCCGGGACGGAGCAGCCCCTGCTCCAGGGCAGGAACATCGCGCTGATCTTCGAGAAGACCTCGACGCGCACCCGCTGCGCCTTCGAGGTCGCCGCGGCCGACCAGGGCGCCCGCACCACCTACCTCGACCCCTCCGGTTCCCAGATGGGCCACAAGGAGTCGGTCAAGGACACCGCCCGGGTGCTCGGCCGGATGTTCGACGGGATCGAGTACCGGGGCGACAGCCAGGCGGCCGTCGAGGAGCTCGCCGCCCACTCCGGCGTGCCCGTCTTCAACGGGCTCACCGACGACTGGCACCCCACCCAGATGCTCGCCGACGTCCTCACCATGACCGAGCACAGTGCCGAGCCGCTCGACCGGATCGCCTTCGCCTACCTGGGCGACGCCCGCTTCAACATGGGCAACTCCTACCTGGTGACGGGCGCCCTGCTGGGCATGGACGTACGGATCGTCGCGCCCCGCGCCTACTGGCCGGACGAGGCCGTGGTGGCGCGGGCGCGCGAGCTCGCGGCCGTCAGCGGGGCCCGGGTCACGCTGACGGAGGACCTCGCGCGGGGCGTGGACGGGGCCGATTTCGTCGCCACCGACGTATGGGTCTCCATGGGCGAGCCCAAGGAGGTCTGGGACGAGCGCATCGCGGCCCTGTCCCCGTACGCCGTCACCATGGACGTGCTGCGGGCCACCGGCAACCCGGACGTGAAGTTCCTGCACTGCCTGCCGGCCTTCCACGACCTCGGCACCGCGGTCGGCCGCGAGATCCACGAGCGGCACGGGCTGGACTCGCTGGAGGTGACGGACGAGGTGTTCGAGTCGGAGCACTCCGTCGTCTTCGACGAGGCCGAGAACCGGCTGCACACCATCAAGGCCGTCCTGGTCGCGACCCTGGTGCGGCCCGGGGTCGCGCCCCTCGACCGGTGCGGAGCGCCGACCGGCGCATAGTCATGCGGGCGCCATACGCGCGTGACCGTCGCGCACGGCCGTACGGGGGCCGGGCGCGACGGTCACGCGCGTGCCGGGAGCGGGAGGGTGAACCACACCGCCTTGCCGCGCGGGGTGGGGCGGTGTCCGCAGGCGGAACTCAGGGCCCGGATCAGCAGCAGTCCGCGGCCGTGCTCCTGCCAGGGGTCGGGGTGCGCGTCGCCCTGGCGGGCCCCGAGCGGGCCGTACGGCCGGGGGTCGCCGGCGTGGACCTCGACCTGGCAGCCGTCCGCCCGCACCGCCACGACCAGCTCGACCGGGGCGCCGGGACGAAGGCCCCGGACGACAGTTGTCGCGCTTCTCTGACGACAGTCATGTTCCGGTGATACCGTCGACGGTGTGAGCCCTTTCACCGGTTCCGCACCAGCGACCGAACGGTGGCGCCACCTGCGGGTGACCCGGCAGGACGGCGTGGCCACCGTCACCCTCGACCGCCCCGGGAAACTCAACGCGCTCACCTTCGGCGCCTACGCCGACCTGCGCGACCTGCTGGCCGAACTCTCCCGGGAACGCTCCGTCCGCGCCCTCGTCCTCGGCGGTGAGGGACGCGGCTTCTGCTCCGGCGGCGACGTGGACGAGATCATCGGCGCCACGCTCGCGATGGACACCGCCCAGCTCCTGGACTTCAACCGGATGACCGGCCAGGTGGTGCGGGCCCTGCGGGAGTGCCCCTTCCCGGTCGTCGCCGCCGTGCACGGGGTGGCCGCCGGGGCCGGGGCCGTCCTCGCCCTCGCCGCGGACTTCCGGATCGCCGATCCCAGCGCCCGCTTCGCCTTCCTCTTCACCCGCGTCGGCCTCTCCGGCGGCGACATGGGCGCCGCCTATCTGCTGCCCCGCGTCGTCGGCCTCGGCCACGCCACCCGGCTGCTGATGCTCGGAGAGCCCGTACGCGCCGCCGAGGCCGAGCGGATCGGCCTGCTCAGCGAGGTCACCGAGGAGGGCCGGGCCCACGAACGGGCCGCCGAGCTCGCCGCCCACCTGGCCGCGGGCCCGGCCCTCGCGTACGCGCAGACCAAGGCACTGCTCACCGCCGAGCTCGACATGCCGCTGGCCGCCGCCGTCGAGCTGGACGCCGCCGCCCAGGCCCTGCTGATGAACAGCCGGGACTACGCCGAGTTCCACGCGGCCTTCACCGGGAAACGGCCGCCGCGGTGGAAGGGCAGGTGACGCGATGCCGGCCGGTGACATCCTGCGGATCGCCGTCGTGGGCGGCGGGCCCGGGGGGCTCTGCGCCGCCGCCCTGCTCGCCCGGCAGGGCCACACCGTCGAACTCTGGGAACGGGGCGCACCCGAGGACACCTTCGGTTTCGGCGTGGTGCTCTCCGACGAGACCCTGGGCGGCATCGAAGCGGCCGACGCGGAGGTCCACGCCGCGCTGAGCGCCGAGTTCGTGCGCTGGGACGACATCGACATCGTCCACCGGGGCCGGCTGCTGACCTCCGGCGGCCACGGCTTCGCCGCCCTCGGCCGCCGCCGGCTCCTGGAGATCCTGCACGAGCGCTGCACCGGCCTCGGCGTCCGCCTCCACCCGCGCACACGGGCCCCGGACACCCGCACCCTCGCGGACACCCACGACCTGGTGGTGGCGGCCGACGGCGTCCACAGCGCCATCCGGCGGCGAGGGGCCGCCCACTTCCGGCCGACCGTCACGCAGGGCCGGTGCCGGTACATCTGGCTCGCCGCCGACTTCGCCTTCGACGCCTTCCGCTTCGAGACCGCCGAGACCGGCCACGGGATCGTGCAGCTGCACGCCTACCCCTACTTCCTCCCGCCACCCGGCGGCCCCCACCCCGCACCGGGGCCCGCCGGCCCGCCGGGCCGCCCCGGCGCGTCCACGGTGATCGTCGAGATGCGGGAGGAGGTGTGGCGGGCGGCCGGGTTCGACCTGTGCGACGAGACGGAGTCGGCCGACCGCTGCGCCAAGATCTTCGCCGAGGCCCTGCACGGACGTCCGCTGCGCGGCAACCGCTCGGCGTGGACACGCTTTCGCACCGTCGTGAACGCGCACTGGTCGCACGGCAACGTGACCCTGCTCGGCGACGCGGCGCACACCGCGCACTTCTCCATCGGCTCCGGCACCAAACTGGCCGTCGAGGACGCGCTCGCGCTCTCCCGGGCCGTGGCCGGGGAGGCGGACGTACCGGCCGCGCTCGCCGCCTACGAGGAGGCCCGGCGCCCCGCCGTGGCCAGCACCCAGCGGGCCGCCGCGGCCAGCATGCGCTGGTTCGAGGAGATCGCCCTCTACGCCGGCCAGCCCGCCCGGCAGTTCGCCTTCAACCTCCTCACCCGCAGCCGCCGGGTCACCCACGGCAACCTGCGGCTGCGCGACGAACGGTTCACCCGCGCGGTGGAACGGGAGTTCGGCTGCCCGCAGGAGGGCCCGGACCACCGGGGCACGCCGCCGATGTTCACCCCGTTCACCCTGCGCGGGCTGACCCTGCGCAACCGCATCGTGGTCTCCCCGATGGACGTGTACTCGGCGAAGGAGGGCGTCCCCGGCGACTTCCACCTGGCCCACCTGGGCGCGCGGGCCCTGGGCGGGGCCGCGCTGGTCATGACCGAGATGGTCTGCGTCAGCGCCGAGGGCCGCATCACCCCCGGCTGCGCGGGCCTGTACACGGCGGAGCAGGCGGCGGCCTGGACCCGCGTCGCCGACCTCGTCCACACGTGCGCGCCCGGCACGGCGCTCGGCGTCCAGCTCGGCCACGCGGGCCGCAAGGGCTCGACCCGGGTGATGTGGGAGGGGATGGACGACCCGCTCCCCGAGGGCAACTGGCCGCTGACGGCGGCCTCGGCGCTGCCCTACCGGCCGGGCGTCTCGGCCGTCCCGCGCGCCCTGACCACCGCCGGCCTGGCGGCGGTGGTCGCCGACTTCGAGGCCGCCGCCGTCCGCGCCGCGGGCTGCGGCTTCGACCTGCTGGAACTGCACTGCGCCCACGGCTACCTGCTCTCCGGTTTCCTGTCCCCGCTGACCAACCACCGCACCGACGCCTACGGCGGCTGCCTGGAGAACCGCCTCCGCCTCCCGCTGGAGGTCTTCGACGCGGTCCGCGCCGTCTGGCCCGCGGACCGCCCGATGACGGTCCGGCTGTCGGCGACCGACTGGGCCCCGGGCGGCACCGGGCCCGAGGAGTCCGTGGAGATCGCCGCCGCCTTCGCCGCCCACGGCGCGGACGCCGTCGACGTGTCGACCGGCCAGGTGGTCGCGGACGAGACCCCGGAGTACGGGCGCTCGTACCAGACCCCCTACGCCGACCGGATTCGCAACGCGCTGGCCGTCCCCGTCATCGCGGTCGGCGCCATCTCCTCCTGGGACGACGTGAACTCCCTGCTGCTGGCCGGGCGCGCCGACCTCTGCGCGATCGGCCGCCCCCACCTCTACGACCCCCACTGGACGCTGCACGCGGCGGCCGAGCAGTCCTACGAGGGCCCGGCCGCCCCCTGGCCCGCCCCCTACCGCGCGGGCAGCCGCCCGCCCCCCACCGGCCGCGGCTGACCCGGCCCCGGGGAGCGGTGCCGGTCGCGTGGCGCCGGTCGCGCGGGCGCGCTCACGCGGCGACGACCTCCGTGCGGTCCTCGGCCGGCACGTATCCCAGGCGCAGGTAGACGCCGTTGCTGGTCGGGTCGGTCAGGTCGGTGAAGAGCAGCACCTCCGTGGCCCCGGCCGCGTACGCCGCTTCGCTCGCCGCGTGCGTGACCCCGGCCGCGTAACCGTGACGGCGGGCCCCGGGCGGGGTGTAGACGGGGCCGACCCGGGCGGACGGGCCGAGCGGGCGCGAGAAGGAGGCCAGCGAGAGCGGGGTCCCGTCCCGCTCCCAGAGCAGCAGGCCGCCGTACGAGAGCCGGTCGCGCAGGGCGGCCTCCGAGGCGGGGCCCGGCCGGCCGATGTCCTCGTTGAACGCCTCGGTCCACTCCCGCAGCAGCGGCAGGTCCGCCTCCGTCGCGCGCCGCGCCCGTCCGGCCGGGGCCGGGGCCGGGGGGACCAGCGCGGCCAGCCGGTAGACGCGGTTCTCCTCGGCGACCCGGGACGGCCGCCCCCAGCACCCGGCCAGCGTCAGGGCGTCGGCGCGGCGGGCGTTGAACCCGCCGACCCCGGCGAGCAGCGGCTCGGCGGCGAGCGCCGCCCCCAGCGCCCGGACCGCCTCCGGGGGCACCGCGCCGAGCAGCAGCGGATACGGCGGGGTGCACAGCAGGCCCCCGGCGACCTCCCCGCCGGCGCCGGTCCACCAGCCGAAGACGGGATCGGTGTCCCCGAAGGCGTGCGGACCGTGCCGCGCCAGCGTGTCGGCCGTGGTCAGCAGGAGGGTTCCGGTGACGGGCCGCGCGGCCACGGCCGGGCCCGCGGCGGCCAGGTATGCCGCCAGATCAGTGGTGAAAGTCCAGGTCATGACCCATCGTCGGGTCCGGGCGGGGCCCGGCGCACCCGGTTTTCCCGGGGCGGGACCCTCACGGCCGGGCGAACCGCGACCCGAGGTCCCGCAGCCGGGTGTGGAGCTCGTCGAAGACCGCCGCCGCGCGGTCGCCCGGCCAGTCGGCCGGGAGCAGCTCGCGCGGCAGGCCCGGGTCGGCGTAGGGGAGGCGCCGCCAGGTGTCCAGGGCCGGCAGGTAGCGCCGGTAGGCGTCCTGCGGCGTCGGGGCAGGGCCCGACAGGAGGGCGCGCAGGACGGGTTCGTGCAGGTCGAGGAAGTCCTCGTACCGCTTGGCCAGGGCCGGCAGCTCCCACCAGCGGGCCACCGCCTCGGCGGTCGGGGCGAAGCCGAGGTGGGGGCCGCGGAAGAGGTCCACGTACTGCGTCAGGCGCAGCCGGTCCAGGGTGTGGCCGGTCTCCTCGTACAGGTGGGCCGGGGCGATCCACACGCCCGGCGCGACCGCGCCGAAGCCCAGCCCGGCCAGCCGCGAGCGCAGCAGGTGCCGTTTGCTGCGCTCCTGTTCGGGGACGGAGAAGACCGCCAGCAGCCACGGGTGCGCGGAGCCGGTGGAGCCGGTGGAGCCGCGGACCGGGCCGTAGATGCGCCGGTCGCCGTCGTCCAGCAGTTGCCGCGCCTCCCCGGACAGCGCGTACCCCGCCGACCCGTCCGCGGCGCGCGCGGGCAGCAGGAAGCCGCGCCGCTTCAGCCGGGACACCGACGAGCGGACCGCGGGGGCGTCCACGCCCGCCGCGCCGACCAGGCGGACCAGCGCGGAGACCGGGACCGGGCCCTCGAAGGCCCGCCCGTAGGCTCCGTAGAACGTGACGATCAGGGATCGTGGGGTGTGCGGTTCGGCCACGGGTTCACTGTAGGTCGTGCCCGGCAGGCCGGACCGGTCGGGCAGGGTCTTCGCCGCGCAGCCGGAAGCGTTGCAGTTTGCCCGTCCCGGTCCGGGGGAGGGCGGGGACGAAGACGAAGGCGCGCGGGCACTTGTACGGGGCCAGCTCGGCCCGCACGAAGGCGCGCAGCGCCTCCTCCGTCACCGCCGAGCCCCTGCGGGTGACGGTGTACGCGACGACGATCTGCCCGCGCCGCTCGTCGGGCCGGCCGACGACGGCCGCCTCCACCACGTCCGGATGGCGCAGCAGGGCCTCCTCGACCTCCGGGCCCGCGATGTTGTACCCGGCCGACACGATCATGTCGTCGGCGCGGGCGACGTACCGGAAGTACCCCTGCGCGTCGCGGACGTAGGTGTCGCCGGTCAGGTTCCAGCCGTCCCGCACGTACTCGCCCTGCCGCTCGTCGGCCAGGTACCGGCAGCCCACCGGGCCGCGCACGGCCAGCAGCCCCGGCTCGCCGTCCGGGACCGGCAGCCCGGCCCGGTCCACCACGCGGGCCTCCCAGCCCGGCACCGCCCGGCCGGTCGTACCGGGGCGGATGTCCTCGTCGGCGGCGGAGATGAAGATGTGCAGCAGCTCGGTGGCGCCGATGCCGTTGATGATCCGCAGGCCGGTCCGCGCGTACCAGGCCCGCCAGGTCGCGGCGGGCAGGTTCTCGCCCGCCGAGACGCAGCGGCGCAGCGCGGAGAGGTCGTGGCCGCCGGTGCCGTACGCGCCCGTGCCCGTGCCGTCCGCGCCCGTGTCGTACGGGCCCAGCTCGTCCAGCATCGCGCGGTAGGCGGTGGGCGCGGTCAGCACGACCGAGACCCGGTGCTCGGCGAGCGCGGGCAGCAGCTGGCGGGGCCCCGCCCGTTCCAGCAGCAGCGAGCAGGCACCGGCCCGCAGCGGGAAGACGACCAGCCCGCCCAGGCCGAAGGTGAAGCCGAGCGGCGGGCTGCCGGCGAAGACGTCGTCGGGGCGGGGGCGCAGGACGGTACGGGAGAAGGTGTCGGCGACGGCGAGGAGGTCGCGGTGGAAGTGCATGCAGCCCTTGGGCCGTCCGGTGGTGCCGGAGGTGAAGGCGATCAGGGCGACGTCGTCGGCGGAGGTCCCGACGGCCGTGAAGACCCCCGGACGGCGCTCGGCCAGCCGCAGCAGGTCGTCCGGGCCCCCGCCCCCGTACGCGGTGACCCGCAGCCCCGGGACCCCGGCGGCGGTCAGGTCGTCCAGCGCGTCCGCGTGGCACAGGGCGTGGCCCACCCGGGCCGCCGCGCAGATCGCGGCCAGCTCCCGCGCCCGCTGCTCGGCCAGGACGGTGACGGCCACCGCGCCCGCCTTCATCACCGCGAGCCAGCAGGCCGCGAGCCACGGGCCGGTGGGCCCGCGCAGCAGCACCCGGTTGCCGGGGACCACGCCGAGATCGGTGGTGAGGACCCGGGCGAGCCGGTCCACCCGGTCGCGCAGCGCGCCGTACGTCCACACCTCGCCGCCGCCGGAGCGGAAGGCCGGGCGGTCCGCCCCGAACCGGGAGATGGTGGTGTCGAGCAGTTCGGCCCCGCAGTTCAGGCGGTCCGGGTAGGCCAGTCCGGGCAGTTCGAAGAGGAGCCGCGGCCAGGCGTCGGCGGGTGGCAGGTGGTCGCGGGTGAAGGTGTCGGTGTGGGCGGAGGGCTTGAGCTCCAAGGCGGGTGCGCCCCCTAGAGGAGGTCCGGGGTGGGCGGAAAACGGTGGAGCCGGCCGGGTGGTGGCGCCACGAGCGTATCGTGATGATGACGGCAGTCAACAGGACGCGATAGATACGGGGATGCCGGATGACGGGATTCGCGCTCGGGGCGGACCAGGAGGAGTGGTGCGGGCACCTGCGCGCCCTCGCGGCCGGACGGCTGAGGACGCTGGCGCGGGAGGGGGAACCGGGGCGGGTCAACCGCCCGCTGCTCGCGGCCCTGGGCGAGGAGGGCCTGCTCGACCGGGTCTTCACCTCGGGCGCGCTGGACCTGTGCCTGCTGCGCGAGTCCCTCGCCTACGGCTGCACGGAGGCCGAGACGGCGCTGGCCCTCCAGGGGCTGGGGGCGTACCCGGTGCTGCGGGCGGGGAGCGCGGCGCAGCGGGAGCGCTGGCTCCCGGAGGTGCGCGCCGGGCGCGCGGTGGCGGCCTTCGCGCTGAGCGAGCCGGGAGCGGGCTCGGACGCGGCGGCGCTGACGCTGGCGGCGGTCCCGGACGACCGGGCCGGCGCGGGCGGTGCGGGCGGTACGGCCGGAGGTACCGGCGCGGGTACGGGTGGTGGCGCGGGGCGCGGCGGCTGGCGGCTCAGCGGTGAGAAGTGCTGGATCTCCAACGCCCCGGAGGCGGACTTCTACACGGTCTTCGCCCGGACCGGCGAGGGCCCGGGGGCGAAGGGGGTGACGGCCTTCCTCGTCCCGGCGGCCCGGCCCGGACTCTCCGGCGAACCCCTCGACATGCTCTCCCCGCACCCCATCGGCACCCTCTCCTTCGACGGGGTCCCGGTCGGCCCGCAGGACCTGCTGGGCGAGCCCGGCCGGGGCTTTCGCGTCGCGATGGACACCCTGAACCTCTTCCGGCCGAGCGTCGGCGCCTTCGCGGTGGGCATGGCACGGGCCGCGCTGGACGCGACGCTCGCGTACACGGCGGGCCGGACCGCGTTCGGCGCAACCCTGAGCGACCTCCAGGCGGTGGGGCACCGGGTCGCCGAGATGGCCACGCGCACCGAGGCGGCCCGGCTGCTGGTGTACGCCGCCGCCGCGGCCCACGACAGCGGCGCCCCGGACCTCCCGCGCCGGGCCGCGATGGCGAAGCTGCTGGCGACGGAGACGGCCCAGTACGTGGTGGACCACGCGGTCCAGCTCCACGGGGCCGTCGCCCTGCGCCGCGGCCACCTGCTCGAACACCTCTACCGGGAGGTCCGGGCCCCGCGGATCTACGAGGGGGCGAGCGAGGTCCAGCGCACGATCATCGCCAGGGAGCTGTACGCGCAGGTGGCCGCCCGATGAGCCTGGAGCGGGTCAACCCGGCCGGACTGGCGCCGCCTTCGGGCTTCTCCCACGCGGTCGCCGTCACCGGCACCCGGCTGGTCTTCCTGGCGGGCCAGACGGCGCTGGACCGTACGGGCACGGTGGTGGGACGGAGCCTGCCGGAGCAGTTCGCCCGCGCCCTGGCCAACCTCCTGGCCGCCCTCGCCGCGGCGGGCGGCGACCCGGCCTGCCTGGCCCGGGTCACCGTCTACGCGGTGGACGTGGCGCAGTACCGGGCCCACGCGGCCGAACTGGGCCGGATCTGGCGCCGGCTGGCGGGCCGCGACTACCCGGCCATGGCCGTCATCGGCGTGGTGCGCCTCTGGGACGAACAGGCCCTGGTCGAGATCGACGGCGTCGCGGTCCTGCCGTAGCGGTGGCTGTGGCCGTACCGGGCCGTACCGGGCCGTGACGCCGGGACGGGGCGGGGCGCCGCGCGCGGGCGGCGGACTCAGGGGTGTGCTCAGGGGTGTGCTCAGGGACGGGTGTCGAGCAGGGTGCCCATCCACTCCTCGATGCCCGTCACCGTGCGCGGCAGCGCCCCCGACATCAGGCGGGCGCCGTCCGCCGTGACGACGAGGTCGTCCTCGATGCGGACGCCGATGCCGCGCAGCTCGGCCGGGAGGGTCTCGTCGTCCGGCTGGAGGTAGAGGCCCGGCTCCACCGTCAGGACCTGGCCCTCCTCCAGCACCCCGTCCAGGTAGCTCGCCGCCCGCGCCTTCGCGCAGTCGTGCACGTCCAGGCCCAGCATGTGCCCGCTGCCGCACAGCGTGTACCGCCGGTGCAGATCGCCCTCCGGGTGCTTCAGGACGCCCCACTCGGCCAGCCCCTCGGCGATCACCCGCATCGCGGCCCGGTGGAAGTCGCGGAAGGCCGCCCCCGGGCGCAGGGCCGCGATGCCCGCCTCCTGCGCGGCCAGCACCAGTTCGTACACCTGCCGCTGGACGGGGGAGAAGCGGCCCGACAGCGGCAGGGTGCGGGTGATGTCCGCCGTGTACAGGGTGTCCGTCTCCACGCCCGCGTCCAGGAGCAGCAGGTCGCCCCGGTCCAGCCGGCCGTCGTTGCGAATCCAGTGCAGGACGCAGGCGTGGGCGCCCGACGCCGCGATCGTCTCGTACCCGGTGCCGTTGCCCTCGGCCCGCGCGCGCAGGCCGAAGACCCCCTCGATCCAGCGCTCCCCGCGCGGATGGGCCAGGGCCCGGGGGAGCGCCCGTACGACGTCCTCGAACCCCGCCGTCGTGTGGTCGACGGCCTGCTGGAGCTGTCCGACCTCCCACGCGTCCTTGACCAGGCGCAGCTCCGCCAGGGCGGTGGCCAGCGCGGGGTCGCGGGAGGCGTCGCGGCCGGGGGCGCCGCCCGGGCGGTCCGGCCGGTCCAGGTGGTCCAGGCGGGCGCAGCGGATGCCGGTCAGCTGCTCGGCCTCCGCCAGGTCGGGCCTGCGGCCGACCCAGAACTCCCCGTACCGGCGGTCGCGGTGGAACTCCTCGCTCCCGCCCGTCCGGGGCGAGCGCGGGCGCAGGTACAGCACCGCCTCGTGGGCGTGCGGGCCCGAGGGCTCCAGCACCAGGACGTGGCCCGCCTGCTCCTCGCCCGTCAGGCCCGTCAGCCAGGCGTACGCGCTGTGCGGGCGGAAGCGGTGGTCGCAGTCGTTGGAGCGGACGGTGAGTTCCCCGGCGGGGACGATCAGCCGCTCGCCGGGGAAGAGCGCCGAGAGCCGGGCACGGCGGGCCGGGGTGAGCGCGTGGGCGGGTACGCGCGCGGCGTCGGGCAGCGGTGACGCGGCCCAGCCCGCCGTCATGAACCGGGAGAACTCCGGTGTCACCGGCAGGTCGTGACTTCCGGTGTGGAGGTGCGAGGGGATGTCGGACAACAGGGGCTCCCTCATGAAGATGCGAACTGGTGGGCGCACAGGGCTTGTCAGTGCAATTTCACATTACTATGTTACAGCTCACACAACGGTGCGTTCATCCCCATGAAACACCGTGTGACGCAGGGCAGTCCACGCGAAATCGCTCCCCGGCGGTACCGCTCCGGCCGCGATGCCCTCGTGCGGCACGTCCTCGTACGACCTGTCCTCGCACGGCCGTTCACGCACGCACCGGAGCACGTTCCGCACGCCGCGCCCCGTCCGCACCGCGGCGCCCCTCCGGGGCGCGCACCGCACGTACCGCCGCACCGCACGCACCGCACGCACCACGGCACCGCACGCACCATGTCCCCCACCTCCCCTCCCACCAGGAGTTCTTGGTGTCCCAGCACAGAGCTGTGCGTACGTCCCTCCTCGCCACCGCCGTCGCGGTCACCCTCCTCGCCACCGCCGGCCAGGCCGTGACCCGGGCCGACGAAGCCCCGGCCGCCGCCCTTCCGGCCGCCGCCCCCGGGGCCTTCGCCCAGGGCGCCCCCGGGCCCGGCGCGGGGAACCCTTTCGACGAGGTCGAACGCCTCGCCTCCGCCTCCGCCTCCGCCCCGGCGCCCGCCCCGGCCCCCGGTGGCGGCCGGGCCGACGCCTCCGCCGACGCCTCCGCCGCAGGCCAGGTGCCCGGGCCCGCCGTCGCCGCCGCGCCGGCCGGGAAGAGCCCGGCGCCCGCCCCGGCCGCGCCCGTCGCGCGCAGCCTCGGCTTCGCCGTCCCCTGCACCCTCGACGGGATCACCCGGCTCGCCCCGGAGCAGTTCGCGGACTTCCTCGCCGACCCGGCCGTCCTCGCCGACGGCTGCCTGCGCGGCCTGATATGGACCTGGGACGCCCGGCTGGTCCCCGTGATGTCCGACGCCCACGTCCAGGCCGTCTCGCGCCGGATATCGAGCCTGGCCGCCGCCCACGACGGCCGCAACTCCTCCCACCTGGAGGAGATGTTCACCTACCTGCACGCGGTCGCCTACCACGACTTCTCGCGCTCCGAGATAGACATCACCGACGCCCCGACCGTGGACGCCATGCGCCGGGCCGTCGCCGACTTCGCCGCCGCCCCCCGCACCTTCGACGTCACCGACGCCAACGCGAGCACCCTGCGCGAGGCCCTCACCGCCGCGAGCGCGCCCGGCCTGCGCCAGCACCAGCTCGGGCTGATCAAGAAGGTCCTGGCCACCATGGACCCGGCCCACCCCGCCACCCACCTCGACGCCACCTGGGCCGGAGCCGCCCTCGCCGCGCTCTCCGTCAACTACCTCGGCGTCTACCCGGGCAACCAGGACACCGCCTTCCACACCGCGGTGGCGGGCGACGCCCCGTACCGCGCCGCCTTCAAGGCGTTCGCCTCCTACGCCCACCTGAAGGGCACCGCCAACTCCTGGGTGGCGCGCGACGCGCTCGGCGAGTACGGCCGCTTCGGCCAGGTCGCGGGGCTCCAGGGCCAGGTCGCCGCCGACCTCGGAGCCCTGCTGGAACCCGTCACGTCCGTCTTCGGCGACGGCAGCGAGCAGTGGGCGAAGCTCGTCTCCTGGCTCAACTACTACGACGCCTGCAAGCCGTACGGGGTCTGCAAGGAGGACATCGAGAAGCGGATCTTCCCCTACACCTACACCTACGACAACGGCGCCATCAAGGTCCGCACCGGCCTCGACCGGGCCACCGTCGACCAGCTCTACTACGCGAGCAAGCAGGTGAAGGCGCAGTTCCACCGCGTCCTGGGCACCGAACAGCCCCTGGCGGGCGACCCCAACACCACCCTGAACATCGTCCTGTACGGCTCCCGCGCCGACTACGAGAACTACCACCCGATCCTGACCGGCTACGACACCGACAACGGCGGCATCTACATCGAGAACGGCGCCACCTTCTACACCTACCAGCGCCGCGTCCCCCAGGACTCCTCCCTCACCCTCGAAGAACTCTTCCGCCACGAGTACGTGCACTACCTCAACGGCCGCTACGCCGTCCCCGGCTTCTTCGGCGAGGGCCCCTGGTACCAGAACGACCGGACGACCGCCATGGACGAGGGCACCGCCGAGTTCTTCGACGGCGCCACCCGCGACAACGGCGTCGCGGTCCGCAAGTCCCTGGTCAAGAGCGTCATCGCGGACACGTCCGGCGGCGGCCCGCGGATGACCGTCCGGCAGATCCTGAACGCCACCTACGACGGCGACGGCTTCCGCTTCTACAGCTACGCGGGCACCTTCTTCGAGTTCCTGTGGACCGAGCGGCCCTCGCTGCTGCGCGAGATGTACGGCCGCCTGCGCGCGAACGACGTGGCGGGGTACGACGCCTGGCGCTCCCGCACGGCCTCGGACCCGGGGCTCCAGAGCGGCTACGACCGGTTCCTCGACGCGCAGATCGCCAAGGTCGACCAGCTCTACGTGCCGAACACCGTCTTCACCCCCGTCGAGCGGCTGCGCGACTCCGCGCTCGCGTCGGTGAAGTCCTCCTTCGCCACGGCCACGTACAACACCCCGGACTGCGTGGAGAACGGCGACCCGGGCAAGCGGCGCTTCACCTGTACCGGCCGGATCACGGCCAACCTGAAGGACTGGCGCAGCGACGACCAGAACTTCAAGGACATGTCGGAGACGGTCGACTACTTCCTCCTCGACCGGGCGGGCGCCGCCTCGAACAACCTGGCCGACATGAACTGTTCCTTCGGCCCGGTGGAGATCTGGTCCAACAGGGCGGCGGGGACGTCGGCTTTCAGCTGTGAGGGCCCGCTCCGCGGCTGACCCCGTAGCTGAACCTGCGGTTGATCCACAGCTGATCCGTAGCTGATCCGGACCAGGCCGGTCCCGTCGTCGGACGGGGGTGGGACCGGCCTGGTCGCACACCTGCCCAGTCAAGAAAGAATGTGACATATTACTGCCGTGCCCAAGAGAGACTCCCTGGACGCCGTGATCATCGGCGCGGGTGTGGTCGGCGCCGCGTGCGCGTACTACGCCGCCCGCGCCGGACTCTCCGTCGCCGTGGTCGACCGGGGCCCCGTCGCGGGCGGCACCACGGGCGCCGGCGAGGGCAACCTGCTGGTCTCCGACAAGGAACCCGGACCCGAACTCGACCTCGCCCTGCTCTCGTCGCGGCTCTGGCGCGAACTCGCCGCCGTCCTGCCCCGGGAGATCGAGTACGAGGCCAAGGGCGGCCTCGTCGTCGCCCCGGACGAGGCCGCGGCCGGGGCGCTGCGGGCCTTCGCCCGGGGCCAGCGCGCGGCCGGGGCCGAGGCGGTCGAGGTGGGCGCGGACGGCCTGCGGGAGCGGGAACCGCACCTGGCCCCCGGCCTGGCGGGCGGGTTCCACTACCCGCAGGACGCCCAGGTCCAGCCAGCCCAGGCGGCGGCCCGGCTCCTGGCCGCCTCGGGGGCCCGGGTGTACCTGGGCGAGGAGGTGACGGGCTTCCTCCACGACACCGGACGCGGGGCCCCGCCCGGACCCGTACGGGGTGTCCGCACCCCGTACCGCGAACTCCTGGCCCCGGCCGTGGTCAACGCCGCGGGCACCTGGGGCGGCCGGATCGCCTCGCTCGCCGGGGTCACCCTGCCCGTCCTGCCGCGCCGGGGCTTCGTCCTGGTGACCGAACCGCTGCCGAGGGTCGTCCGCCACAAGGTCTACGCCGCCGACTACATCGCGGACGTGGCCAGCGGCTCCGCCTCCCTCCAGTCCTCGGCGGTGGTCGAGGGGACCCCGGCGGGCCCGGTGCTGATCGGGGCCACCAGGGAGCGGGTCGGCTTCGACCGGAGCCTGTCCACCGAGGCCCTGCGCCGGCTCGCCGCCCAGGCGGCGGCCCTCTTCCCGGTCCTCGCCGACGTCCGGGTGATGCGGGCCTACCACGGCTTCCGGCCCTACCTGCCCGACCACCTCCCGGCGATCGGCTTGGACCCGCGCCGCCCCGGGCTGCTGCACGCCTGCGGCCACGAGGGCGCGGGCATCGGCCTGGCCCCCGCCACGGGCCTGCTGATCGCCGCCGCCCTCACCGGGGCCGAACCCGCCCTGGACCCCGGCCCGTTCCGCCCGGACCGCTTCGCGGCGGTCACCGTACCCGAGGAGGACCACCGATGAACGGCGCACAGGGACGGGACCCGGACCCGGACCCGGACCGGGACCGGGACCGGGACCGTACCTGGTTCCTCACCCGGTTCCGCCGGGGGCGGGCCCGGACACCCCGGTCCCTGGTCGGCGGGGGCCCGGCCGACCGGCACACCCTCGCCTTCGACGGCCGGGAACTGCCCGCGCAGCCGGGGCAGAGCATCGCCGCCGTGCTGTGGAACGCCGGAATCCTCGCCTGGCGCACCACTCGCGAAGGCGGCGCCCCGCGCGGCGCGTTCTGCGGGACCGGCAGTTGCCACGACTGCCTCGTCACCGTCAACGGCCGCCCGAACCAGCGTGCCTGCCTCGTGCCCGCCGGGCCCGGGGACACCGTCACCACCCAGGAGGGGACCGGCCGTGCCGAACTCGGCGTCTGACCCCGGCCGGGCGGCCGAACCCGGCCCGCTGCCGGGTACCGGCGTCGCCTCCGGCCCCGGCGGGGTCTGCGGGCTCGCCGTCGTCGGGGCGGGTCCGGCCGGGCTGGCCGCCGCCGTCACGGCCGCCGGGCTGGGCCTGCGCGTCACTCTGCTCGACGCGGGGGAGCGGCCCGGCGGGCAGTACTACCGCCACCCCGCGCCCGGACTCGGCGCGGCCCGGCCCGAGGCCCTGCACCACGACTGGGCCGCCTTCGCCCGCCGCGAAGCGGCCCTGCGCGCCCACGTGTCGGCCGGCCGGATCACCTACCTGCCCGGCCACCACGTCTGGACGGTGGTCCCGGACGGCGACGACGCCGGTGACAGCGACGGTGACGGCGTCGGCGTCGGCTGGCGGCTGCACGCCGTCGCCGGGCCCGAGGAGGCCGCCGCGACCGTCCGGGCCCGTGCCGTGCTCCTCGCCACCGGGGCCCACGAGCGGCACCTGCCCTTCCCCGGCTGGACCCTGCCCGGGGTGGTCGGGGCGGGCGGGGCGCAGGCGATGCTCAAGAGCGGCCTGGTGCTGCCGGGCCGCCGGACCGTCGTCGCCGGGAGCGGCCCGCTGCTGCTCGCCGTGGCCGGCTCCCTCGCCGCCGCCGGAGCCACCGTGCCCGCCGTGGTGGAGGCCGCGCACTACACCGCCTACGCGGGCCGGCTCCCCGCCCTGCTGCGCAACCCCGGCAAACTCGCCGAAGGCGCCACGTACGGCGGGGCCCTGCTCCGCCGTCACATCCGGCTCCTCACCCGGCACGCCGTCACCGAGGCGCACGGGACCGACCGGGTCGAGGCCGTCACCGTGGCCCGGCTCGGCCGGGACTGGCGCCCGCTGCCCGGCACCGCCCGCCGGATTCCCTGCGACTCCCTCGCCGTCGGCCACGGGCTCGTGCCCCAGCTGGAACTGGCCACCGGCCTCGGCTGCGCCACCCGCCGCGACCGCGACGCCACCGTCGTCCTGGAGCTCGACGCGGGCCAGCGCACCTCCGTCCCCGGCATCTGGTCCGCCGGGGAGACCGGCGGCATCGGCGGGGCCCGACTGGCCCTCACCGAGGGGGAGATCGCCGCCCACTCGGCCGCCGGACGGCCCGCCCCCGCCGCGCTCCTGCGCCGCCGGGCCCGGCTGCGGGCCTTCGCCGGGGCGATGTCCGCCGCCCACCGGCCCGGCGAAGGCTGGACCGGCTGGCTCCCGGACGGGGCCGTCGTGTGCCGGTGCGAGGAGGTCCCGGCGGGCCGGATCAGGGAGGCCGTCGAGGGCCTCGGCGCACGGGACGCCCGTACCGTCAAACTGCTCACCCGGGCCGGTATGGGCTGGTGCCAGGGCCGGATGTGCGGTCCGGCCGTCGCGGCCCTCGCCGGGGAGGAACCCGCGCCCGACCGCCGGCCGCTGTCCTGCCCGGTCCCGCTGCGCCACCTGGCCGGACTGCCGCCCGCCGGAGACTGACCAGGCCGCCTGACGGCCCGTCCACCCGCTTGCCCGTCTCCTGTCCTGATCCGCCCGCCGCCCCGGTCCGTCTCCCCGGTCCGTCTCCCTGACGGGGCACCGATCCGGCGCGTCCGGACCCTTGTGGCCGCCTTGCGCCACTTAATAAAATGTCACACATCACTCTAGGGAGCCCACTCATGACCACCCCCGCGCACGCCACCACGGACACCCCCGCGCCCCGCACCCGCCCCTGGCGCGGAATCATGGTCGCCACCACGCTGCCCCTGCGCACGGACCTCACCGTCGACTACGACGCCTACGCCGCACACGTCGCCTGGCTGATCGCCAACGGCTGCGACGGCGTCGTCCCCAACGGCTCCCTCGGCGAGTACCAGACCCTCACCGACGAAGAACGCGCCCGGGTCGTGCGCACCGCCGTCGAGGCCGCGGGCGACGGAGCCCGCGTCATGCCCGGGGTCTCCGCCTACGGCAGCGCCGAGGCCCGCCGCTGGGCCGACCAGGCCGCCGAGGCCGGCGCCGGCTCCGTCCTGCTCCTGCCCCCCAACGCCTTCCGGGCCGAGGAGGACGCCGTACGCGCCCACTTCGCCGAGGTCGCCCGCGCCGGGCTGCCCGTCGTCGCCTACAACAACCCCTTCGACACCAAGGTGGACCTGACCCCGGCCCTGCTCGCCCGCCTCCACGCCGACGCGAGCATCGTCGCCGTGAAGGAGTTCAGCGGGGACGTCCGCCGCGCCTACGAGATCGCCGAACTCGCCCCCGGCCTCGACCTGCTCGTCGGCGCCGACGACGTCCTGCTCGAACTCGCCCTCGCGGGCGCGGTCGGCTGGATCGCCGGCTACCCCAACGCCCTGCCCCGCTCCTGCGCCACGCTCTACCGCGCCGCCGTCGGCGGCGACCTCACCGCCGCCCTGCCGCTCTACCGGTCCCTGCACGCACTGCTCCGCTGGGACTCCAGGACCGAGTTCGTCCAGGCCATCAAGGTCTCCATGGACCTCGCGGGCCGCCCCGGCGGCCCCACCCGCCCGCCGCGCCTCCCGCTCACCGGGGAGACGGGCGCAGCCGTCCGCGCCGCCACCGAAAAGGCCCTCGCCGAGGGCCTCAACTAGTGCCGCGTCGGGCAACGTCCGCCCCGTCGCGACGCCCGGCACGCACTCCCGCCGTACCGGCCGAAAGCCCAGGTACGTCCCGTACGAGGACTTCCGGCCGACACGCCGGGACCACGCACCGGACGCCGCTCCTCGACGGGCGAACGTCGCCCGACGCGGCACCAGCTCCCAGGGGGGACCCCATGCGCACACGTCACGTCTACCACGCGGTGGACTCGCACACCGAGGGCATGCCGACGCGGGTGATCACCGGCGGGGTCGGGGTGATCCCCGGCGCCACCATGGCCGAGAAGCGGCTCCACTTCATCGAGCACATGGACCACGTCCGGACCCTGCTCATGTACGAGCCGCGCGGCCACGCCGCGATGAGCGGCGCGATCCTCCAGCCCCCCACCCGGCCCGACGCCGACTTCGGCGTCCTCTACATAGAGGTGTCGGGGCTGCTGCCCATGTGCGGGCACGGGACCATCGGGGTCGCCACCGTCCTGGTCGAGACCGGCATGGTGCCCGTCACCGAACCGGTCACCACCGTCCGGCTCGACACCCCGGCCGGGCCGGTGAGCGTCGACGTCCGGGTCGAGGACGGCGCCGCCACCGCCGTCACCCTCACCAACGTCCCCTCCTACTGCGCCGGACTCGGCCTGAAGACCGAGGTCCCCGGCCTCGGCACGGTCGCCTACGACCTCGCCTACGGCGGCAACTTCTACGCCTTCGTCGAACTCGACTCCCTCGGCCTCCCCTTCGACCGCGCCCGGGGGGACGCACTGCTCGCCGCCGGACTCGCGGTCATGGACGCCGTCAACGCGGGCGCCGACCGCCCCGTCCACCCCGAGGACCCCTCCATCGCCGGGGTCAAGCACGTCTACCTCGCCGCCCCCGGCTCCGACGCCCGCCGCTCCCGGCACGCCATGGCCATCCACCCCGGCTGGTTCGACCGCTCGCCCTGCGGTACGGGCACCAGCGCGCGCATGGCCCAGCTGCACGCCCGCGGCCTGCTGGAACTCGGCGCCGACTTCGTCAACGAGTCCTTCATCGGCACCGAGTTCACCGGCCGGCTGGTCGGGGAGACCACCGTCGGCGGGCTCCCGGCCGTCGTCCCCACGGTGACCGGGCGGGCCTGGATCACCGGCACCGCCCAGTACTTCCTCGACCCCCGCGACCCCTTCCCCGCCGGCTTCCTGCTGTGACCCCACCGCGCGCCACCGCGCTGCCCCTCACCGGTCTGCGGACCACCGACTACCACACCGCGGGCGAGCCGTTCCGGATCGTCGACACCACCGCCGAGGGGTTCCCGGCCGTCCCCGGGGAGAGCGTCGCCGAGCGCTGCGCCGCCGCCATCGGACCGGGCGGGTCCGGGACCGCCCCGCGCCGGAGCGCGCTGGACGACGTCCGCAGGCTCCTCGTACGGGAGCCGCGCGGCCACGCCGGGATGTACGGCGGGTTCGTCGTCCCGGCGGACGACGAGGGGGCCCACTTCGGGGCGCTCTTCTGGCACAAGGACGGCTGGTCCACCGCCTGCGGCCACGGCACCATGGCGCTCGGGGCGTGGGCCGTGGAGAGCGGCCGGGTCGCGGCCCCGGACGACGGGGAGACGCGGGTGCGCATCGACGTGCCGTCCGGCCGGGTCACCGCCACCGTCCGGCGCGACGCCGGGCGCACCACCGGGGTCGCCTTCCGCAACGTCCCGGCCCGGGTGGGCGCCCGCAGGATTCCCGTCGCCACCACCCTCGGGCTCGCCGAGGTGGACATCGCGCACGCCGGGGCCTGTTACGCCTCCGTCGCCGCCCGCGACCTCGGCCTGGAGGTCTCCCCGGCGGCGCTGCCCGCGCTGGTCCGGGCCGGGCGGGAGATCCGGGCCGCGCTCGCCGCGCACCCGGCCGCCTGGCATCCCGGGGGAGCGCTCCTCTCGGGGGTCTACGGGGTGATCCTCCACGAGGATCTGCCCGACACCCCGTTCGGGCCGCACCAGCGCAACGTCACCGTCTTCGCCGACGGGCAGATCGACCGCTCGCCCTGCGGCTCGGGCACCTCGGCCCGGCTCGTGCTGCTGGCGGAGGACGGACGGCTCCCGGCGGGCCGGGAGCTGCTGCACGAATCGGTCGCGGGGACGGTCTTCACCGGGCGGATTCTGCCGGGGAAGGCGGAAGGCGGGCTGGTCACCGAGGTCACGGGCACGGCGTACCGGACGGGCGAACACACCTTCTTCACCGCCCCGCACGACGCCCTCGACACCGGGTTCCTGCTTTGACGGGAACTGGCGCGGGTGCGGGCGCGGGCGCGGGTGCCTGTTCCTGCGAGGCCGGAGCGGTTGCGGCGTCCGGTGCCGTGCCGTCGGGCGGCGGCGGGGCCCTGTCCGTGCCTCCGGCCGGGCCCGCGCCCGGTGCCGGTGGTGGTGGCGCCGTCGGAAGTGCCGGTGGCGGGCTCGTGCAGTGGGGTGCGCGGGAGACGGCCGGGCTGCTCACCCCGGCCGCGGCGGCCGACGCCCTGGCCGCCGCCCTGCTGGCCGGGCTGGACCCCGAGCGCTGCCCGCCGCGCGCCGCGGTCGCCGTGCCCGGCGGTGAACTGCTGCTGATGCCGGCCGCGTCCGGCGGGTACGCCGGGGTGAAGATCGCCGGGGTCGCGCCCGGCAACCCGGCCCGGGGGCTGCCCCGGATCACCGGGGCCTACCTGTTGCTCGACGGGCCCACCCTGCGCCCGCTGGCCCTGTTCGACGGCGCGGCCCTCACCGCGCTGCGCACCCCCGCGGTCTCCGCTCTGGCCCTGCGGTACCTGGCCCCGGCCGGGCGCCCGCTGCGGCTGGTGCTCTTCGGCTCGGGCCCGCAGGCGTACGGCCACCTCGAAGCGGCCCTCGCCGTGAGGGAACTGGCCGGGGTGGTGGTCGTCGCCCGCGACCCCGGGCGCGCGCGGAGGCTGGCCGCGCACGCCCGTTCCCTGGGCGTGGCCGCCCGCACCGGCACCCCGGCGGACGTGGCCGGGGCAGACCTGGTCATCTGCTGCACCAGCGCCCGGCGACCGCTCTTCGACGGGCGGCTCGTCGGCCCGGACGCGACCGTCGTCGCCATCGGTTCCCACGAGCCGCAGGCCCGGGAGATCGACACCGCCCTGGTCCGGCGCGCGGCCGTGTACGTCGAGTCGCGCGCGGCGGCCCTGCGCGAGGCGGGGGACCTGCTGATCCCGGCGGCCGAGGCCGGGGACGCATCCGGCGGCAACGGGATGACGGACGGGCCGGCCGGGTCCGCTGGCGCCGGCGGGCCCGTTCATATCAACGGCACCCTCGCCGACCTGGTGCGCGGCCGGAAACCGGGGGGAGGGCCGCCGGGTTGTCCACAGCTCTTCAAGGGCGTCGGCGCGGCCTGGGAGGATCTTGTCGTGGCGGTCGCGCTGTTCGAGGCCGCTGGGGCGAACAGCGCAACGTGACATTGTACGCTGTTGCCTCTGCCGATCGGTGGTGTCGGGGGTCTCGGAGGAAACGCAATGGGTGACCTGAAACAGCACAGTCTCATCAAGGCCCAGGAACGGCTCCGCGACCAGGTCGGCCACGCGCTGCGGGCAGCCCTGATAGCGGGTGAGCTCCGCCCCGGGAGCGTCTACTCGGCACCCGGCCTCGCGGCCGAACTCGGCGTCTCGGCCACCCCGGTCCGCGAAGCCATGCTCGACCTGGCCCGTGAGGGTCTGGTCGAACCGGTCCGCAACAAGGGCTTCCGGATCACCGAGGTCAGCGAGCGGGACCTGGACCAGTTCACCGAACTGCGCACGATGATCGAGGTACCGACCATCGGCCGGATCACCGAGATCGCCACGGCCGCGCAACTGGAGGCCCTGCGCCCGGTCGCGGAGGAGATCGTCACCAACGCGCGCGAGCACAACCTCATCGGCTACCTGGAGGCCGACCGCCGCTTCCACCTCACGCTGCTGGGGCTGGCGGGCAACGACCGCCTGGTCGAGACCGTGGGCGACCTGCGCAAACGCTCCCGGCTCTACGGCCTGACCGGCCTGGACGAGGCCGGCAAGCTCGTCTCCTCCGCCGAGGAGCACATAGAACTGCTCGACCTGATGCTCAGCGGGGACGCGCAGGCGGCGCAGGCGTGCATGCTCCGTCACCTCGGCCATGTCCGCTCGCTCTGGGCACAGGGCCGTGACGAGCCGGTGGGCCGACCGCCGAGCCGCCTGGGGAGCCCCGCCAAGGGCTGACCCGGACCCCGGTCCCGGGGAACGTCTCCCGGAACCCGGAGTGTCCGAGTGGTGGGGCCCGGAGCGCGGGCTTAGCGTCGAGAAGATGGACCAGAACGCAGCACCGAGCGGCGGCAGCGGGACCGGCGGCACGGTCCGGGGGAGTGCGAAGGGGAGCACGAAGGGGGAGCGGCCCGGCCTCGCACTGCTCGTCATCGCCTGCTGCCAGCTCATGGTCGTCCTCGACATCACCATCGTGAACATCGCGCTGCCGCACATCCAGAGCGCCCTCGGCTTCTCCACCGAAAGCCTCTCCTGGGTCGTCAGCGCCTACACCCTCACCTTCGGCGGCCTGCTCCTCCTGGGCGGCCGGACCGGTGACATCCTCGGCCGCCGCCGCGTCTTCGTCTTCGGCGTCCTGCTCTTCGGCCTGGCCTCCCTGCTCGGCGGCCTCGCCCAGAACGAGGGCCAGCTGCTGGCCGCCCGGGCGCTCCAGGGCGTCGGCGGCGCCATCGCCTCCCCGACCGCCCTCGCCCTGATCACCACCACCTTCCGCGAAGGCCCCGCCCGTAACCGGGCCTTCGGGGTCTACGCCGCCGTCTCCGCCGGTGGCGGCGCGATCGGGCTGCTGGCCGGCGGGGTCCTCGTCGAATGGCTCGACTGGCGCTGGGTGTTCTTCGTCAACGTCCCGATCGCGCTGCTGATCGCCCTGGCGGCGCCCCGGGTCATCCGCGAGTCCCCCCGCCACCCCGGGCACTTCGACTCGGTGGGCGCACTGCTGTCCACGCTCGGCATGGTCTCGCTCGTCTACGGCTTCATCCGCGCCTCCCAGGAGGGCTGGGGCGACGGGCTGACCCTCGGTTCCTTCGCGGCGGCCGTGGTCCTGCTCGCGCTCTTCGTCCTCAACGAACGGCACTCGCCCCAGCCGATCACCCCGCTGCACATGCTCTCCGACCGGAACCGGGCCGGCTCCTACGGCATCATGCTGCTCCTCGCCTGCGCCCTCTTCGGCATGTTCTTCTTCCTGACCCTGTTCGTGCAGGACGTGCTGGGCTTCAGCCCGCTGCGGGCCGGGCTCTCCTTCCTGCCGGTCAGCGTCGTGATCGCGCTGACCGCCGGGGTCACCTCACGGCTCCTGCCCAAGTTCGGCCCCAAGCCCTTCATGGTCTGCGGCGCGCTCTGCGCGACCGGCGGCCTGGCCTGGCTGACCCGGATCGACACCCACTCGACGTACCTGGGCAGCGTGCTGGGCCCGATGCTGCTCTTCAGTCTCGGCCAGGGCATGCAGTACATCTCGCTGACGCTGACGGCCCTGTCCGACGTGCCCGAGCGGGAGTCGGGCGCCGCCTCGGGGCTGCTCAACTCGATGCAGCAGGTGGGCGGATCGCTGGGCCTGTCCATCCTGGTGACGGTCTTCGGCACGGCCAGCCGCGCCGAGACCCGCCGCCAGCTGCCGGAGTTCCTCACCTCGGCGGACCCCGCACAGAAGGCCCTCTTCGCCCGCACCGGGCAACTGCCGGGGCCGTGGGGCACCCAGGTCCTCACCTCGGGCGTGAGCGCCGCCTTCGTCGTGGCGGCGGCGTTCGTCCTGGTCGCGGCCGCCATCGCGCTCTTCGTGATCCAGATCCGCCCCGCCGACCTCCAGCGCCTCCAGGGCAACCACATCCGTACGGCGGCCCCGGACACCACCCGGGCGCCCGGAACGCCGCCGTGACCCGTGGTCCCGGGAGGCCTCGGGCCGGTGTCAGCCGTCCAGTCGCCGGACCCGGCAGCGTGAGGGGCCCTTCGTCCGCAAGGTGATCCCGGCACCGACCGGGATCTCGGTGTCCACGGCCTCGAACTCGTAGGACCGCAGGATCATCGCCAGCGCGATCACCGACTCCAGCATGGAGAAGCGCTGGCCTATGCAGGCGCGCGGTCCGCCGCCGAAGGGGAACCAGGCGTAGCGCGGACGGGCCGCTTCCGCCTCCGGGGTGAAACGGTCGGGGTCGAAGCGGTCCGGGTCCGGCCAGTAGCGCGGGTGGCGGTGCGTCACCCACGGCGCGAGGATCACGTCCGCGCCCGCCGGGACGGTGTGGCCCCCGACCTCGGTGGCGGCGACGGCCCGGCGGCCGATGACCGGGGCCGCCGGGTAGAGCCGCATGGCCTCCTTGAGGACCTGGGTGAGGTACGGGAGCCGGTCCACGTCGGCGGCCTCCGGCGTACGGTCGCCCAGGACGCGGGAGATCTCCTCGCGGGCCCGGGTCTGCTCCTCGGGGTGGAGGGCCAGCAGGTGCAGGGCGAAGGCGAGGGAGGTGGCGGTCGTCTCGTGCCCGGCGAGGAGGAAGACCAGCACCTGGTCGCGGAGCTCGGTGGCGGCGAACTCGGCGTCCCCCGTGCTCCGGGCGGAGGCGAGCAGGCTCAGCAGGTCCTGTGCCGGTGCCGGTCCGTCGGCGCCGTCCCCGCCGCCACCCTCCGGGGCGGCGTCCCGCCGCTCGGCGATGATCTGGTCGCAGACCGCGTACAACTCGTCCAGCGCCGCCGCCGCCCGCTTGTTGGACGGGGTCGGCCAGGTGCGCGGAACGCTGACGGGGGAGTAGCCGCGGCGCAGCACGTAATCGGTGACGACCGGAAAGCACCGGTGCACGACATCGACGGTGGCGTCCACGTCGGTGCCGAAGAGGATGCGGGCGACCGCGCGCAGGGCCAGGTGCGCCATCGCCTCCGAGACGTCGACGACACCCTCCCCGGCCTGCGGCCAGTCCGCGAGGGCCGCCTCGGTCTCGGCGGCGACGGCCCCGGCGTAACTGTCGACCCGGCGCGGGGTGAACAGCGGCTGCACCAGCCGGCGCTGGCGCAGGTAGTCCTCGTCCTGGCTGGTCAGCAGGCCGTTGCCGAAGCTGTCCCGGATCTCCTGGTAGAAGAGGTTGTCCTTGCGGAAGTTGGCCGATTCCGAGGCCAGTACCTGCTGCACGCCCTCCGCGGAGAAGACGCAGTACAGCTCGGCGCGCAGCCCCGGAGGCCCGGCGGTGATCCGTACGACGTCACCGTGCTGGTGCCGGGCCCGCAGGTAGGTGCCGAGCGAGTCCGTCTTCAGATCGACGAGCGACCCGATCAGCGGGGCCCCGGAGAGCCCGGGGACCTCCGCCTTGGCACCTGTGTTCGTTCCGACCGCCATGGCCGCCCCCTCGTACCGTACCGACGTACCGACGAACCGATTCTCCGGGTTCCCCACCCCCACGATCACCGCCCCGCTCCCGCCATGGCCGAATCCCACCCCTGGGGGCCGGGAGGGGACCGCCACGGCCTCGGCGGGGTGCGGGGTCAGCTTTCGGCGTGGGGTCAGATGTCCCGGAAGATCTCGATCTGGGCGCCCACCGAGTTGAGGCGTTCGGCCAGTTCCTCGTAGCCGCGGTTGATGACGTAGACGTTGCGGAGCACCGAGGTGCCTTCCGCCGCCATCATCGCGAGGAGGACGACCACCGCCGGGCGCAGGGCCGGCGGGCACATCATCTCCGCCGCGCGCCAGCGGGTGGGGCCCTCGACCAGGACCCGGTGGGGGTCCAGGAGCTGGAGACGGCCGCCGAGGCGGTTGAGGTCGGTGAGGTAGATGGCGCGGTTGTCGTAGACCCAGTCGTGGATCAGGGTCTGGCCCTGGGCGGTGGCGGCGATGGCCGCGAAGAACGGGACGTTGTCGATGTTCAGCCCGGGGAACGGCATCGGGTGGATCTTGTCGATCGGGGCTTCGAGCTTGGACGGCCGGACCGTCAGGTCCACCAGGCGGGTACGGCCGTTGTCGGCGGTGTACTCCGCCGAACGGTCGTGGTCCAGGCCCATCTCCTCCAGTACCGCGAGTTCGATCTCCATGAACTCGATCGGCACCCGGCGGATGGTCAGCTCCGACTCGGTGACGACCGCGGCGGCGAGCAGGCTCATCGCCTCGACCGGGTCCTCGGAGGGCGAGTAGTCCACGTCGACGTCGATGTCCGGGACGCCGTGGACGGTGAGCGTGGTGGTGCCGACGCCCTCGACCTGGACGCCCAGGGCCTCCAGGAAGAAGCACAGGTCCTGGACCATGTAGTTGGAGGAGGCGTTGCGGATGACCGTGACGCCGTCGTGCCGGGCGGCGGCGAGCAGGGCGTTCTCGGTGACGGTGTCCCCGCGCTCGGTCAGCACGATCGGCCGGCCGGGGGAGACGCCGGCCTCGACCCGCGCGTGGTAGACGCCCTCGGTCGCGGTGATGTCCAGGCCGAAGCGGCGCAGGGCGATCATGTGCGGTTCGATGGTGCGGGTACCGAGGTCGCAGCCGCCGGCGTAGGGCAGCCGGAACTGGTCCATCCGGTGGAGCAGCGGGCCCAGGAACATGATGATGCTCCGGGTCCGGCGGGCCGCGTCCGCGTCCATGGACTCCATGTCGAGGCGGGCCGGGGGGACCAGTTCCAGGTCCACGCCGTCGTTGATCCAGCGGGTGCGGACACCGATGGAGTTCAGGACCTCCAGGAGGCGGTAGACCTCCTCGATGCGGGCCACCCGCCGGAGCACCGTACGGCCCTTGTTGAGCAGCGACGCGCAGAGCAGGGCCACACAGGCGTTCTTGCTCGTCCTGACGTCGATGGCGCCGGACAACCGCCGTCCGCCGACCACCCGCAGGTGCATCGGGCCGGAGTAACCGAGAGAGACGATCTCGCTGTCGAGGGCCTCGCCGATCCGGGCGATCATCTCAAGGCTGATGTTCTGGTTCCCGCGCTCGATGCGGTTCACGGCGCTCTGGCTCGTGCCGAGTGCGTCGGCGAGCTGACTCTGTGTCCAGCCGCGGTGCTGCCGGGCGTCACGGATGAGCTTGCCGATACGTACGAGGTAGTCGTCTGCCATGGGGGAACGGTATCTCAGATATGAGATGAGGTCTGCGGCGGGTGGGGCATACGGGTATCACTGGCCGTCAACTCAGGTTTCGGCGCTTCCTGCCGCTTCTTTCCGCTTCACGCCGCTTCCCACCACTTCCGATCGTTTCCGACCGCTTCGGTGCGGTGCCGTGGTGCCGTGGTGGCCGGACGGCGGCGACGAGGTGACGTCGCATCACGCCGTGGTCCGTGTGATCGCCGACACGCGCCGGGCGCACCGGGCGCGCCGGCGTCGTCCGGGAGCTCGTCGGCGACGCCGTGGGGACGGGCGAGGGCGACGGCGGCGTGGCATCGGGCGGCCCGGAGTGGTGGGGGGCATCGGAGCAGGCGGGAAGGTGTGGCCCGGGGGGTCGGCCGGGACGCGTGACGCGTCCCGTTCCGGGCGGGACGGCCCCGGGCGCCGCCCTGCTCGCGGCCCGCTCCGCGCCGCCCTCCGGGCATGCTGGAACACCGGGCCGCCGGGCGGTCCCGGCGGTGCGGCGGGTACGCACCTCGTCCCTTCGCCGGTACATGTACTAGAGTTATCTCGACATCGAGATATCTGCCGAAGGCGTACCGCAGCCGCCCCCATTGGTAAGGGTTACCTAACCTAGCCTTACCTTAGCGGATTGGCAGGGGTGGCGGCACCACGCGGCGGCAGCCGCATAAGAAACACTGTGCGGTAATACGCGCGAATTCATGCATGAAGGAGACTGTCGTGTCGGCGAACAGCTTCGACGCCCGCAGCACGCTGCAGGTGGGCGACGAGTCGTACGAGATCTTCAAGCTGGACAAGGTGGAGGGCTCGGCCCGCCTCCCCTACAGCCTGAAGGTCCTGCTGGAGAACCTGCTCCGTACCGAGGACGGCGCGAACATCACCGCCGACCACATCCGGTCGCTCGGCAACTGGGACTCGCAGGCCCAGCCCAGCGAGGAGATCCAGTTCACGCCGGCCCGCGTGATCATGCAGGACTTCACCGGTGTTCCCTGCGTCGTGGACCTCGCGACCATGCGCGAGGCCGTGAAGGCCCTCGGCGGCGACGCCTCCAAGATCAACCCGCTGGCCCCGGCCGAGCTGGTCATCGACCACTCCGTGATCGCGGACAAGTTCGGCACCCCGGACGCGTTCCTGCAGAACGTGGAGCTGGAGTACGGCCGCAACAAGGAGCGCTACCAGTTCCTGCGCTGGGGCCAGACCGCCTTCGACGAGTTCAAGGTCGTCCCCCCGGGCACCGGCATCGTCCACCAGGTCAACATCGAGCACCTGGCCCGCACGGTCATGGTCCGCAACGGCCAGGCGTACCCCGACACCCTCGTCGGCACCGACTCGCACACCACCATGGTCAACGGCCTGGGCGTGCTGGGCTGGGGCGTCGGCGGCATCGAGGCCGAGGCCGCGATGCTCGGCCAGCCGGTCTCCATGCTGATCCCGCGCGTCGTCGGCTTCAAGCTGACCGGCGAGCTGCCGGCCGGCACCACCGCCACCGACCTCGTGCTGACCATCACCGAGATGCTCCGCAAGCACGGCGTCGTCGGCAAGTTCGTCGAGTTCTACGGTGAGGGCGTCGCCGCCACCTCCCTCGCGAACCGCGCCACCATCGGCAACATGTCGCCGGAGTTCGGCTCCACCGCCGCGATCTTCCCGATCGACGACGAGACGCTGAAGTACCTGCGCCTGACCGGCCGCGACGCCCAGCAGGTCGCCCTCGTCGAGGCGTACGCCAAGGCCCAGGGCCTGTGGCTGGACCCGGCCGCCGAGCCCGACTTCTCGGAGAAGCTGGAGCTCGACCTCTCCACGGTCGTCCCCTCCATCGCCGGCCCGAAGCGCCCGCAGGACCGCATCGTCCTCGCCAACGCCTCGCAGCAGTTCGCGCTCGACGTGCGCAACTACGTGAGCGACGACGAGGAGGCGGGCAAGGAGTCCTTCCCGGCCTCCGACTCGCCGGCCTCGGCCAACGGCGTGCCGACCAGGCCCACCCCGGTCACCCTGGCCGACGGCACCTCCTTCGAGATCGACCACGGCGCCGTCACCGTCGCCGCGATCACCTCCTGCACCAACACCTCGAACCCCTACGTCATGGTCGCCGCGGCGCTCGTGGCCAAGAAGGCGTCCGAGAAGGGCCTGACCCGCAAGCCGTGGGTCAAGACCACCCTGGCCCCGGGCTCGAAGGTCGTCACCGACTACTTCGACAAGGCCGGCCTGACCCCGTACCTGGACAAGCTGGGCTTCAACCTGGTCGGCTACGGCTGCACCACCTGCATCGGCAACTCCGGTCCGCTGGACGAGGAGATCTCGAAGGCGATCAACGAGGCCGACCTCGCCGTCACCTCGGTGCTCTCGGGCAACCGCAACTTCGAGGGCCGCATCAACCCCGACGTCAAGATGAACTACCTGGCCTCGCCGCCGCTGGTCGTCGCGTACGCCATCGCGGGCTCGATGAAGGTGGACATCACCAAGGACGCCCTCGGCATCGACACCGACGGCAAGCCGGTCTACCTCCAGGACATCTGGCCCTCCGAGGCCGAGGTCAACGACGTCGTGGCGAACGCCATCGGCGAGGACATGTTCAACAAGTCCTACCAGGACGTCTTCGCGGGCGACGCCCAGTGGCAGGCGCTGGAGATCCCGACCGGCAACACCTTCGAGTGGGACCCGCAGTCCACCTACGTCCGCAAGCCCCCTTACTTCGAGGGCATGACGATGGAGACCACCCCGGTCTCCGACATCGCCGGCGCGCGCGTCCTGGCGAAGCTGGGCGACTCGGTCACCACCGACCACATCTCCCCGGCCGGTGCGATCAAGGCCGACACCCCGGCCGGCAAGTACCTCACCGAGCACGGCGTCGAGCGCCGCGACTTCAACTCGTACGGTTCCCGCCGCGGCAACCACGAGGTCATGATCCGCGGCACCTTCGCCAACATCCGCCTGCGCAACCAGATCGCGCAGGGCACCGAGGGCGGCTTCACCCGCGACTTCACCGTCGACGGCGCGCCGGTCTCCTTCATCTACGACGCCTCGCAGAACTACCAGGCCGCCGGCATCCCGCTGGTCATCCTGGCGGGCAAGGAGTACGGCTCCGGCTCCTCCCGCGACTGGGCGGCCAAGGGCACCGCGCTGCTCGGCGTGAAGGCCGTCATCGCCGAGTCCTACGAGCGCATCCACCGCTCCAACCTGATCGGCATGGGCGTCCTGCCCCTGCAGTTCCCCGAAGGCGCCACCGCGGCCTCGCTCGGCCTCACCGGCGAGGAGACCTTCGCCTTCACCGGTGTGGAGGAGCTGAACAACGGCACCACCCCGCGCACGGTCAAGGTGATCGCCGAGACGGCCCCCGGCGAAGCCGGGAACGTTCGCAGTGAGTTCGACGCGGTCGTCCGCATCGACACCCCGGGCGAGGCGGACTACTACCGCAACGGCGGCATCATGCAGTACGTGCTCCGGAACCTCATCCGAGGCTGAGCCGGACCGATCCGATCCGATCCGGACCGATCCGGACCGGACCGGTGAACTGAGGGCGCGCCCGGCGGAGCCCAATCAGCCGACACGGCTCCGCCAGTCGGCACCATAGGGCCGTACCCCCGAAAAGGGGGTGCGGCCCTTCCGCTTGTGCCGGGGCGTCCCGCGCGAGGTCCGGCTCCCCGGCGAGCGGGACCGGGAGACGCGCGGGTCCCCGGCCCGGAGCCGGACCCCGCACGGGACGCGCGGGGCCGGGCGGAGGCCGACCCCGACGAAGGCGAGGAGCCGAGGATGGCACCCACCCCCGCACCCGACGGGACCACCCCCGCACCCGACGGCACGGGCACGGGCACGGGCCCCGGCGCCGGGCCGGGCCGACGGGACCTCGTCACGCGCGCGGCGGCGCTCGGCCTGGCCGCCGGCCCGGTGGCGGGTCTCCTCGGCGGCTGCGCCTCCGGCGGCTCGTTCACCCCGGCCAACCGCTTCGGCACGGCCCCGAAGAGCCCGGCCAACCCCTTCGGCGTCGCCCGGGGCACCCCCCTGGACGTCGTGGTCTTCAAGGGCGGCTTCGGCGACGCCTACGCCAGGACCTGGGAGGCCGCCTTCGACCGCAAGTGGGGCACCACCACCTCCCACCTGGCCACCCAGGAGATCACCGCCAAGCTCCAGCCCCGGTTCAACGGCGGCAACCCGCCGGACGTCGTCGACGACGCCGGGGCCCAGCAGATCAAGCTGGACGTGCTCCTCAAGGCGGACCAGCTCGCCGACCTCACCCCGGTGCTCGACGCGCCCTCGCCCGACGATCCCACCCGAACGGTCCGCTCCACCCTGATCGCCGGCACGGTCGAACAGGGCACCCAGGGCGGCAGGTTCGTCGCACTGAACTACGTCTACACCGTCTTCGGCCTCTGGTACTCCGCGAAGCTCTTCGAGGAGCGGGGCTGGACACCCCCGAAGACCTGGGACGCGTTCCTGGGGATCTGCGCCAAGGCCAGGAAGGCGGGCATCGGCGGCCTCGCCCACCAGGGCAGGTTCCCGTACTACATCAACGTCGTCATCATGGACCTGATCGCCAAGAAGGGCGGCCCGCGGGCCGTGCGGGCGATCGACGACCTGGAGCCCCACGCCTTCGCGGGCAGTACGGCGGCCCTCGCGGCCGTCGAGGCCGTCTACGAGGTGGCCGAGAAGGGCCTGCTGATGCCGGGCACCAACGGCCTCACGCACACGGAGGCCCAGACCGCCTGGAACCAGTACCGGGCCGCCTTCGTGCCCTGCGGTTCCTGGCTGGAGAACGAGCAGCTGAAGCAGACCCCGGCCGACTTCGGGATGACCTTCCTGCCGGTCCCCGTGCTCGACGGCAGCGCGCTCCCCGTCGAGGCCGTCCGGGCCGGCGCGGGCGAGCCCTTCATCGTCCCGGCGCGGGCCGCCAACAGGTCCGGGGGCATGGAGTTCGTCCGCTCGATGCTCTCCCGCGAATGGTCGACCGTCTTCGCCCGGCAGGCCAACGCCCTGACCGTGCTCAAGGACGGCGTGGACCCCCGCGTACGGCTGCGGCCGGGCACCCGCTCGGTGGTGGACTCGCTCAGGGCCGCGGGCACCGACACCTTCACCTACCTGTACCCGGACCGGTACAGCGAGCTGGACACCGAGCTCCAGAACGCGTCCAACGAGCTGATGGCCCGGCGCATCCAGCCCAGGGAGTGGATCAGACGCGCCCAGGCCGCCGTGGACCGGGCCGCCGCCACCCCCGCGGCCCGGGACAACCGCCGCGGCTGACCCCCCGCCCCGACGCCCTCGTCACCACCGGGGACGGCCGACCAGTACGGCCGACCAGCACGGCCGATCAGCACGGACGACCAGGACGGACACCATGAGCCACGTATCCCGGGGGAAGCGCAGGACCGGCTTCATCACCGGTTTCCTCCTCGCGCCCCTCACGCTCTACCTGACCTTCGTCATCTGGCCGTACGTCCAGACGTTCGGCTACTCCTTCACCGACTGGACCGGCCAGTCACCGGTCCTCCACTTCGTCGGCCTGGACAACTACGCGACGCTGCTGCGGGACGAGGTCTTCCGCGGCGCCCTCGTGAACAACCTGCTGCTCCTGGTCCTCGTCCCGGTGACCACCATCCTGCTCGCCCTCTTCCTCGCCTTCATGGTCAACGCGGGCGGACGCGGCGGGTCCGGCGGGGTGCAGGGCGTACGGGGATCACGCTTCTACAAGATCGTCTACTTCTTCCCCCAGGTCCTCTCCCTCGCCGTCCTCGCGGTCCTCTTCGGCGCCGTCTACCGCAGCGACCAGGGCGGTCTCCTCAACGGCCTGCTCGTCCGGGCCGGCCTGGTGGACCCGGAGCACCCCGTCGAATGGCTCAACGAACCCGACCTCGTCCTGTGGTGCCTGCTGCTCGTCGTCGTCTGGCACGGCGTCGGCTTCTACCTCGTCCTCTTCTCGGCCGCCATGCAGTCCGTCCCCAGGGACGTCTACGAGGCCGCGCTGCTCGACGGCGCCGGGCGCGCCCAGACCTTCTTCAGGATCACCCTGCCCCTGCTGTGGGACTCCGTGCAGACCTCCGCGGTCTACCTGGGCATCGCCGCCATGGACATGTTCGTCCTGGTCTCCACCATGACCTCGGGCCAGTTCGGCGGCGGCCCCGACCACCGGAGCGAGGTCATGGCCACGGTGCTGATGCGCAACTTCCTGTACTTCGGCAAGAGCGGCTACGCCTGCGCCATGGGCGTGGTCATGCTCCTGCTGACCCTGATCCTCTCCGTCGTCGTGCTGCGCGCCACCCGCCGTGAGCGCATCGAGTTCTGAGCGGGAGACCACCATGACCACTGTGATCAAGGCGCCCGGCGAGACCGCCCCGGAGCGCTCCGGCCCCACCCGGGCGGCGGACGGGCGGCGGACGGGCGGCGGCGCCGAGGGCGTGGTCCTCGACGTCTTCTCCCACGGTTTCCTCGCCGTCTGGGCCGTCCTCGTCGTCCTGCCCCTGCTCTGGCTCGCGCTCGGCTCCTTCAAGACCGACGCGCAGATCGGCGGTTCGGCCCTGAGCCTGCCCTCCCACTGGCACGTCGACGCCTTCGGCCGGGCCTGGAGCAAGGGCATCGGCGACTACTTCGCCCACACGCTGACCGTGATGGCCTTCTCGGTCCCGCTGACCATGCTGTTCGGCGCCATGGCCGCGTACGTCCTGGCCCGCTACCCCTTCCCGGGCAACCGGCTCGTCTACTACTTCTTCGTCGGCGGGGCCATGTTCCCCGTCTTCCTCGCGCTCGTCCCGCTCTTCTTCATGGTCAAGCGGTTCGACCTGCTCAACACCTACCAGGGCCTGGTCCTGGTGTACGTCGCCTACTCGATGCCCTTCACCGTCTTCTTCCTGCACGCGTTCTTCCGGACGCTGCCGACGGCGGTCCACGAGGCGGCGGTCGTCGACGGTGCCTCGCACACCCGGATCTTCTTCCAGGTGATGCTGCCGATGGCCCGGCCCGGCCTGGTCAGCGTCGGGATGTTCAACATCCTGGGCCAGTGGAACCAGTACATCCTGCCCGCCGTGCTGATGCAGCCGCAGAGCGGCTCCGACCCGGAGCGGTACCTGCTCACCCAGGGACTCGTCCAGCTCCAGTACCAGATGGGGTACGAGACGGACCTGCCGGTGCTCTTCGCCGGGGTGACCGTCGCCATGATCCCGATGCTGGTCGTCTACCTGTCCTTCCAGCGCCAGATCCAGGCCGGCCTGACGTCCGCCACCCTCAAGTAGCGCGACTCCGGGTCCGGCACCACCGACCAGCTCACCGCCGAGACCGCGGGCTCCAGCGACAGGCTGGTGACCGCCTCCTCCAGGGCCCGGCCCTCGTGCCCCTCGGCGGTCAGCAGCGCGGACACGGTCACCTGGCCCGGCTCCGGGCCCTCCTGACTGCGGATCGAGCGCAGCTGGTAGCCGGGCCGGCCCAGCGCGTCGACGAGCCGGTGGCGGATGTGGGCCTCGTCCGACTGCCGGCACACCGCCTCGAAGTGGAAGTCGGTGGCCACCTCCGCGCCGCCGCGCGGCGCCCGGTCCAGCCGCCGGCCCAGCGGGCGCAGCAGGAGGTTGGCCCCCACCACGCCCGCCGTGCCGCAGGCCGCCAGGACGAACAGCCCCACACCGGCCAGACAGCCCACGGCCGCCGAACACCACAGGGTGGCGGCCGTGTTCAGACCCCGGACGTTCAGCCCGTCGCGCATGATCACACCGGCGCCGAGGAAACCGATCCCGGAGACGATCTGGGCGGCGACCCGCGAGCCGTCGTAGCTCACCCCCTCCGGGACCGTGCTGAGGAACCCGTACTGCGAGAGCAGCACGAACAGCGCGGCCCCGCCCGCCACCAGGGCATTGGTCCGCAGCCCCGCCATCCGGGCCCGCCACTGCCGTTCCAGGCCGATCGCCGCCCCGAAGCCGAGCGCGGCGGCCAGGTGCCCGGCCATCTCCCATTCGGTGAGCGGCATCGGCCTCTCCCTTCCGCTGCCCGGCTCTTGCGGCCAGGCGTCGAATCTACGGATGTACCAGGTCTTCACGCGCCGCGTAAGTACGCGGTACGGGAGCAGAACGCCGATCGGCCAGGGGAGGTAACCCGCGGGCAGGGGGACGAAGCCCGGCGTCGCCTTCGCCTTTGGCCAGGTGGGCGGCGGATTCGCGTAGCGTCCGGCTCTTGACGTCAGGAGGGCCAAAGGCTCGACTTGAGCTTCACAAGTTGGAGAGACGCCGGGGTCGCGGAGCGGGCAGCCGTGACATCCGGCCGGGGGGTGACGGCCCGGCCGTCGCCCATGGGCAGGAGTGGATGAGTCGTGCAGACTCCCGGATCGCAGTCCTCGCTGCATCGGGCGAACCTCGAACGGGTCGTGCGGGCGGTGCGGCTCGCGGGTTCGCTGACCCAGGCGGAGATCGCCCGGACGACCGGACTGTCGGCGGCCACGGTCTCCAACATCGTCCGGGAGCTCAGGGAGAGCGGGACCGTCGAGGTCACCCCGACCTCGGCCGGGGGCCGGCGGGCGCGCAGCGTCTCGCTGAGCGGGGACGCGGGCATCGTCATCGGCGTCGACTTCGGCCACACCCACCTGCGGGTCGCCGTCGGGAACCTCGCCCACCGGGTCCTGGCCGAGGAGGCCGGGCCGCTGGACGTGGACGCCTCCTGGGCGGACGGCTTCGACCGGGCCGAAGCCCTGGTCGGGCGGCTGCTCGCGGGCGCCGGGGTGAGCCTGGACAAGGTCGTCGGCGTCGGGCTCGGCGTCCCCGGCCCGATCGACGTGGAGTCGGGGAACCTCGGCTCGACCGCGATCCTGCCGGGCTGGGCCGGGACAAACCCCCGCCAGGAGCTCTCGCGGCGGCTCGGGGTCCCCGTCCACGTCGACAACGACGCGAACCTCGGGGCCCTCGGCGAACTGGTCTGGGGGAGCGGCCGGGGGGTCAAAGACCTCGCGTACGTCAAGGTGGCCGGGGGCGTCGGGGCCGGTCTGGTGATCAACGGCTCGATCTACCGGGGGCCCGGCGGCACCGCCGGGGAGATCGGGCACATCACGCTCGACGAGTCCGGCCCGGTCTGCCGCTGCGGCAACCGCGGCTGCCTGGAGACCTTCGCCGCGGCCCGGTACGTCCTGCCGCTGCTCCAGGGCACGCACGGGCCGGAGCTGACGATGGAACGGGTGGTCGAGCTGGCCCGCGCGGGGGACCCGGGGTGCCGCCGGGTCGTCACGGACGTGGGCCGCCACGTCGGCAGCGGCGTCGCCAGCCTCTGCAACCTGCTGAACCCGAGCCGGGTGGTGCTCGGCGGACCGCTCGCGGACGCGGGTGAACTGATCCTGGCCCCCATCCGTGAATCGGTGGGGAGGTACGCGATCCCCAGCGCGGCCCGGCAGCTGTCCGTACTGCCCGGTTCGCTGGGCGACCGGGCGGAGGTGCTGGGCGCGCTGGCCCTCGTCCTGAGCGAGATGGGCGACTCGAACTTCCTGGCGCAGCCGGGGGCCGGGACACGGGCTTCTGTCGTCATGTCTTCGGGCAGAGAACGGATGGCACCGTTGTCATCTCGTTAAGTGTTCACTCCTTGACGGCAAAGTTGCGGCCGGGGTTGACTCACCCCCACCTCGGCCGCAATGACGCGGCCCTGCCAAGGAGGTTCAGGACATGAACACGCGTATGCGCGCCTCCGCCGTCGCCCTCACCGCCTCCGCCACGGCCCTCTTACTCGCCGCCTGCGGCAGCGCGAAGCAGGCCGGCGACACGCCGAAGAGCTCCGGCGCCGCCCAGGGGGACGCGATCAAGGTCGGGCTGCTCCTGCCCGAGAACCAGACGGCACGGTACGAGAAGTTCGACAGACCCCTCATCGAGAAGAAGGTCGCCGAACTCACCGGCGGCAAGGGCGAAGTGGTCTACGCCAACGCCAAGCAGGACGCGACCACACAGAACTCCCAGGCCGACACGATGATCACCAACAAGGTGGACGTCCTGATCGTCGACGCCGTGGACGCCAAGGCCATCGCCGGCTCGGTCAGGAAGGCCAAGGAGGCGGGCATCCCGGTCGTCGCCTACGACCGCCTCGCCGAGGGCCCGATCGACGCCTACACCTCCTTCGACAACGAGGAGGTCGGCAGGGTCCAGGGCAGGGCGCTGCTGGCGGCGCTCGGCGACCGGGCCGAGGACGGCCGGATCGTCATGATGAACGGCTCGGTCACCGACCCGAACGCCGCCCTGTTCAAGAAGGGCGCGCACGCCGAACTCGACGGCAAGGTGACCGTGGGCAAGGAGTACGACACCAAGGAGTGGAAGCCGGAGAACGCCAACACCAACATGGCGGCGGCGATCGCCGCGCTCGGCAAGGACGCGATCGTCGGCGTCTACGCGGCCAACGACGGCATGGCCGGCGGCGTCATCACCGCCCTGAAGGCGGCCGGCCTGTCCACGCTGCCCCCGGTCACCGGCCAGGACGCCGAACTCGCCGGTGTGCAGCGGATCGTGGCGGGCGAGCAGTACATGAGCGTCTACAAGCCCTACGCGCCGGAGGCCGAGGCCGCCGCGAAGATGGCCGTCGCCCTCGCCCGGGGCGAGCGGCTCGACGGGATCACCACCTCGACCGTGGACAGCGCCACCGCCAAGGGCGTCCCGGCCGTGCTGATCCCGGTCGTCCCCCTCACCAAGGACAACATCAAGGACACCGTGGTCAAGGACGGTGTCCACCCGGTCAGCGAGATCTGCGCCGACCGCTACGCGGCGGCCTGCACCGCCCTCGGCCTCGGGTAAGGCCCTCCGCCGCCTCCGCACGTTCTCTTTCCGTACGCGTCCCGCCGGTCAGGCGGCGAAGGAGATGGTTCATGTGTCCGCTGCGCCCGTGCTGGCGTTGCGAGGGGTCTCGAAACGGTTCGGCGCCGTCCAGGCCCTGACCGAGGTGGACCTCGACGTCCACGCCGGCGAGGTGGTCGCCCTCGTCGGCGACAACGGCGCCGGCAAGTCCACGCTGGTCAAGACGATCGCCGGGGTGCATCCCGTCGACGAGGGGGTCATCGAGTGGCAGGGCCGCCCGGTCGTCCTCGGCACGCCCCACGACGCCCGGGCCCTGGGCATCGCGACGGTCTACCAGGACCTCGCGCTCTGCGACAACCTCGACGTCGTCGGCAACCTCTTCCTGGGCCGTGAGCTCACGCGCCGCGGTGTCCTGGACGAGGTGGAGATGGAGCGGCGCGCCCGGAAGCTCCTGGCCACCCTGTCCATCCGGATTCCCAGCGTCCGCGTCCCGGTCGCCTCGCTCTCCGGCGGCCAGCGCCAGACCGTGGCCATCGCCCGCTCGATGCTGGGCGAGCCCCGGCTCGTCCTCCTCGACGAACCCACCGCCGCGCTGGGCGTCGAGCAGACCGCCCAGGTCCTCGACCTGGTGGAACGGCTGCGCGAGCGCGGCCACGCCGTCGTTCTCGTCAGCCACGACCTGGCCGACGTGCGGGCCGTCGCCGACCGGGTGGCGGTCCTGCGGCTCGGCCGCAACAACGGGGTCCTCGCCGTCGCCGACACCTCGCACGAGGAGATCGTCTCCGCCATCACGGGAGCCACGGACAACGCCGTGACCCGCCGGGCGGACCGTACCCGTACCGACACCCCTACCGATGCCCGTACCGCTACCCCTACCGACATCCGTCCCGGGGAGGCCCGCGGATGACCACCGAGAACCCCGCCGCCGGCCCCACAGGCCCCAGCAGCCCCAGCTCCGCCGCTGCCGATCCCCGGCCGCCGGTCCGCGAGCAAAGGCTCTCCGGGCAGCTGGACGAGCTCGGACGCCGCCTGAGCGCCGGTGACCTGGGCTCCGTCCCGGTCGTCGGCGGGCTGATCGCCATCTGGGGCATCTTCCAGGCCCTGAACGAGAACTTCCTCTCCGCGGAGAACCTGACCAACATCGCGATCACGATGGTCGCCACCGGGATGATGTCCATCGGCGTCATCTTCGTGCTGCTGCTCGGGGAGATCGACCTCTCGGCCGGTTCGGTCAGCGGGGTCTCGGGCGCCGTCATCGCCGTCCTCGCCGTCACCCACGGCGTCGACGAACGGCTCGCGGTCCTCGCCGCCCTCGCGGGAGGAGCCCTGATCGGGGCCGTCCACGGCTTCTTCTTCGCCCGGATCGGCGCCCCGGCCTTCGCCGTCACCCTGTCGGGCCTGCTCTTCTGGTCCGGCGCGATGCTCCAGATCCTCGGCAGCAACGGCACGGTCAACCTCGACCCCGGGGGCGTGGTCGGACAGCTCACCACGTACTACTTCCCGGACGTGGCCGCGGGCTACGGGCTGGCCGCGGTCGCCGTGGCCGGATACTTCCTCGCCTCCTTCCTCGACGCGCGCCGCCGGGAGGCCGCCGGGGTCCCCTTCCGGCCACTCGCCGGCATCCTGCTGCGCACGGGCCTGCTCGCGGTGCTCAGCTTCGGCCCCGCCGTGGTGTTCAACCAGTACAAGGGCCTGCCGCTGGCCGTGGTGCTCTTCCTGCTCGCCCTGACCGGCACGGACTTCGCCTTGCGCCGTACCCCTTTCGGCCGCAGGGTCCTCGCGCTCGGCGGCGGCGTCGAGGCGTCCCGCCGGGCGGGCATCGACGTCGACGGTGTCCGGATCGCGGTCTTCACGGTCGCGGGCACCTTCGCCGCCGTCGGCGGGCTCTTCTGGGCCTCCAAGATCGCGGCGGCCAACCAGAGCGCCGGCTCGGGGGACCTGCTGATGAACGTGATCGCGGCGGCCGTCATCGGCGGCACCAGCCTCTTCGGCGGCCGGGGCCGGACCTGGAACGCGCTCCTCGGCGTCATGGTGATCACCTCCATCCAGTACGGTCTGGCACTGGAGGGCATCGCGACGCCGGTCCAGTACATGATCACCGGCGCGGTGCTGCTCGCCACGGTGGTGATCGACTCGGTCACGCGCAGGAACCGGAGGACGGCCGGACGCGCCTGACCGCGCCCCCGGAGCCCTCCCGGCCGGTGGGAGACCGGTCACAGTCCCGGTAAGACCGGTCACATGCCCGGCGCCGTTCCGTGCGGCACCGGGCACCCGCGTGTGCCCGTGCGCGTACAGCTGTGCGGGTATACGCCCGTTTGGTATGTGTGACCCCGCGATCCCATGTACATGTATGACAAAGGTGTAACCCGGCCGGGACGGCCCGATGACCGTGCCCCCGAGCGGAACATTAGACTCGACAGACCAGCAAGCAACTGCAAGGAGGCACGGGTGCTGCTGACCCGCATCAAGGGACCGCGCGATCTGGACCGGCTCAGCCAGGAGGAGCTCGACCAGCTCGCCGCCGAGATCAGGTCCTTCCTCGTCGACGCCGTCTCCAAGACCGGCGGGCACCTCGGCCCCAACCTCGGGGTGGTCGAACTGACCATCGCCCTGCACCGGGTCTTCGACTCGCCCAAGGACAAGGTCCTCTTCGACACCGGTCACCAGGCGTACGTCCACAAGCTGCTCACGGGCCGCCAGGACTTCGGGAACCTGCGCACCAAGGGCGGCCTCTCCGGCTACCCCTCGCGCGCCGAGTCCGAGCACGACGTGATCGAGAACTCGCACGCCTCCACCGTGCTGGGCTGGGCCGACGGCTTCGCCAAGGCCAACGAGGTGCTCGGCCGCGAGGACCACCACGTGGCCGCCGTCATCGGCGACGGCGCGCTCACCGGAGGCATGGCCTGGGAGGCGCTGAACAACATCGCCGCCGCCAAGGACCGCCCGCTGGTGATCGTCGTCAACGACAACGAGCGCTCCTACGGCCCCACCATCGGCGGCCTCGCGAACCACCTGGCCACCCTGCGCACCACGGACGGCTACGAGCGCTTCCTGGCCCGCGGCAAGGACCTCCTGGAGCGCACCCCGGTCGTCGGGAAGCCGCTCTACGAGACCCTGCACGGCGCCAAGAAGGGGCTCAAGGACTTCATCGCCCCGCAGGGCATGTTCGAGGACCTGGGCCTGAAGTACATCGGGCCCATCGACGGCCACGACATCGAGGCCCTGGAGTCGGCCCTCCAGCGCGCCAAGCGCTTCAGCGGCCCGGTCATCGTCCACTGCCTCACCCAGAAGGGCCGGGGCTACGAACCGGCCGTCCAGGACGAGGCGGATCGTTTCCACGCGGTCGGCGTGATCCACCCGGACACCGGTCTGCCGGTCAAGACCGCCGCCGCCAGCTGGACCTCCGTCTTCGCCGACGAGATGGTCAAGCTGGGCAAGGACCGCCCGGACGTCGTCGCGATCACCGCGGCCATGCTCCAGCCGGTCGGCCTGAAGAAGTTCGCGGACGCCTACCCGGACCGCATCTTCGACGTGGGCATCGCCGAGCAGCACGGCGCCACCTCGGCGGCGGGCCTGGCCAGCGGCGGGGTCCACCCGGTCTTCGCCGTCTACGCCACCTTCCTCAACCGCGCCTTCGACCAGGTCCTGATGGACGTGGCCCTGCACAAGTGCGGGGTCACCTTCGTCCTGGACCGGGCCGGGGTCACGGGTGACGACGGCGCCTCCCACAACGGCATGTGGGACATGTCCATCCTCCAGGTCGTCCCCGGCCTGCGGCTGGCCGCCCCGCGCGACGCCGAGCAGCTGCGCGCGCAGCTGCGCGAGGCCGTCGCCGTCGAGGACGCCCCGACCGTCGTGCGCTACTCCAAGGGCGTCGTGGGGCCCGCGGTCCCGGCCGTCGGCAGGATCGGCGGCATGGACGTGCTGCGCACCCCGGGGCCCGAGGTCGTCCGGCCGGACGTACTGATCGTCTCGGTCGGTGCGCTCGCCCCGATGTGCCTGGAGGTCGCCACGCTCCTCGACAAGCAGGGCATCTCCTCCACCGTGGTCGACCCCCGCTGGGTCAAGCCGGTGGACGAGGCGCTGGCCCCGCTCGCCGACCGCCACCGGGTCGTCGTCACCGTCGAGGACAACGGCCGCACCGGCGGGGTCGGCTCCGCCGTCTCCCAGGCGCTGCGGGACGCGGGGGTCGACGTACCGCTGCGCGACTTCGGCATCCCCCAGCGCTTCCTCGACCACGCCTCCCGCAAGGAGGTCATGGCCGAGATCGGGCTGACCGCGCCGGACATCGCCCGCCAGGTCACCGGTCTGGTGGCCAAGCTCGACGGGCGCTACGACAGCGAACCGGCCGCCGCCGTCGACTGACCGGTGTGCCGGTCGCACGTCACGTGATCACCGTGCGGTTGCACGTCACGGGCCGGGAGGTTCACCCTTGGGGGGTGGGCCTCCCGGCCCGTTTTCACGTGCGTCACCTGTTCGGAGGTGCGTCGGTGAGCAAGGACCTGAACAGTCCCTTCCGCACCAAGTCCGTGGAACAGTCCATCCGTGACACCCAGGAGCCGGAGCACGCGCTGCGCAAGTCGCTCTCCGCCTGGGACCTCACCGTCTTCGGTGTCGGTGTCATCATCGGCACCGGCATCTTCGTCCTCACCGGCAAGGTCGCCAAGGAGAACGCCGGTCCCGCGACCGCCCTGGCCTTCGTGGTGGCCGGCATCGTCTGCGCGCTCGCCGCCCTCTGCTACGCGGAGTTCGCCTCGACCGTCCCCGTCGCCGGTTCGGCGTACACCTTCTCCTACGCCTCGATCGGCGAGCTGCCCGCCTGGATCATCGGCTGGGACCTGGTGCTGGAGTTCGCGCTCGGCACCGCGGTCGTCGCCGTCGGCTGGTCCGGCTACGTACAGTCGCTGATGGACAACGCGGGCCTCCATCTGCCGCCCTGGCTCCAGGGGCCCGACATGCCCGGCGGCACCTTCGACCTGCTCGCCTTCCTGCTGGTCCTGGCGCTCACCGCGGTCCTGGTCGTCGGCGTGAAGCTGTCGGCCCGGATCACCTCGGTCGTCGTCGCGATCAAGGTCGCGGTGGTGCTCATCGTGATCTTCGCGGGTGTCTTCTTCATCAAGGGCAGCAACTACCGGCCCTTCATCCCCCCGGCGCAGCCCCGGCCGAGCGGCTCCGGACTGACCGAGCCGCTGATCCAGGTGCTGTCCGGCTACACGCCCACCGACTTCGGTGTCATGGGCATCTTCACCGCGGCCTCCGTCGTCTTCTTCGCCTTCATCGGCTTCGACGTCGTCGCCACCGCCGCCGAGGAGACCAAGCTCCCGCAACGGGACATGCCGCGCGGCATCCTGGGCTCCCTGGTGATCTGCACCGTGCTGTACGTCGCCGTCTCGCTCGTCGTCACCGGGATGCAGCACTACTCGGACCTCTCGGTCAGCGCCCCGCTGGCCGACGCCTTCAAGGCCGCCGGGCACCCGGTCTACGCCGGCATCATCAGCTTCGGCGCGACCGTGGGCCTCATCACGGTCTGCATGATCCTGCTGCTGGGCCAGACCCGGGTGTTCTTCGCGATGAGCCGCGACGGCCTGCTGCCCCGCTTCTTCTCGCGGACCCACCCGAAGTACCGCACCCCCTACCGGCCGACGATCCTGCTCGGCGTGGTCATCGCGGTCGTCGCCGGGTTCACCAGCCTCAGCGAACTCGCGACCCTGGTGAACATCGGCACCCTCTTCGCCTTCGTGGTCGTGGCCCTCGGCGTGATGATCCTGCGCCGCACCCGCCCCGACCTGCCCCGGGCCTTCCGCACCCCGCTGGTGCCCCTGGTCCCGATCGCCTCGATCGCCGCCTCGGTCTGGCTGATGCTCAACCTGCCGGCCGAGACCTGGCTGCGGTTCGCGATCTGGATGGCGATCGGCGCCGTCGTCTACTTCCTCTACGGGTACCGCCACAGCCGGCTGCACCCGGCCCGGGACACGGGCGGGAAGCCGGGCGGGGAAGGGCGGTAGGTGTCCCGCCGTTCAGCCGGCCTTGGCGGGGGAGTCCTTCGCCGAGGCCGGGATCTTCCGGTCCGTCCGCAGGGCCTCCCACAACTGGTCCGCCTGCGGCTGCGCGACGACGACCCGGTTGCGGTCGACCTTGTCGTAGGCCACCGGGAGCATGACCGTCTCCATGGTGGCAGGGTCCACGCCCTGCATGGACCGCGCGAACTCCGACAGGGCGCTCAGCGAGGCGAGGTCGGAGTCGGTGGTCAGCGCCTTGGTGCCGGCGTCGGCCAGCCGGTAGAGGCGGGCCGGGTTGCCCAGGACGTCCTGCTTCTTGATCTCGGACAGCATGGCCATCAGGAACTGCTGTTGGAGCCCTATCCGCCCCAGGTCGCTGCCGTCCCCGTAGCCGTAGCGGGTACGGACGAACGTGAGCGCGTCGGTGCCGTCCAGCCGGTGCGTGCCCGCGTCGAGCCTGAGACCGCCCTTGGCCCCGGTCATCGGCTTGTCCAGGGTGACGGTGACCCCGCCGAGCGCGTCCACCAGGCCCTTGAAACCGGCGAAGTCCACCTCGACGAAGTGGTCCACCCGGATTCCGGACAGCAGTTCCACCGTCTTGACCACACAGGCCGGACCGGCCAGCGTGTAGACGGAGTTGAACATGACCCGCTGCGCGGACGGCACGGACCGTCCCTCGCCGTCCTTGCACTCGGGCCGGGTGATCAGGGTGTCGCGCGGGATGCTCACCGCGGTCGCCCTGGCCCGGCCCTCAGGTATGTGCACCAGCATCGCGGTGTCCGAGCGGGCCCCGCCGACGTCGCCGTGGTCCAGCTCGGCGTTGGCCCCGGCCCGCGAGTCGGAGCCGAGCACCAGGATGTTCCGCGCGAGGGGGGCCACCTTGGGCGGCCTGCTGTCGGCCTCGATCGCCTGGTCCAGGTCCACGCTGTCGATGTTGCCGTCGAGGTGGCTGTAGGTCCACCAGCCCGCTCCGGCCGTGCCCAGGATCACCACGGCGGCCAGCAGCAGGACGATCCGCAGAAGGCGGCGCCGCCGCCGGGGCCGCGTGAGCTTGTCCGTCATGGGGGTGAATCTTAGACAGATTTTCGAATGGCCGAAGCCCGCCCCCCGGAAGGGAACGGGCTCCGGCTCGGAAAACTTCCGCGGAAGCGGAGTTACGCCGGGACGCTCGCCACACCGGGGGCCAGGAACCGCTTGCCGTTCACCCGCTCCGAGACGCCCTCACGGTCCAGGTACGGGGTGACACCGCCCAGGTGGAAGGGCCAGCCGGCGCCCGTGATGAGGCAGAGGTCGATGTCCTGGGCCTCGGCCACGACACCCTCCTCCAGCATCAGGCCGATCTCCTGCGCCACCGCGCCCAGGACGCGGTCGCGCACCTGCTCCTCGGTCAGCACCACGTCACCCTGCACCAGCAGCGCGGCGACCTCGGGGTCCAGCTCCGGCTTGAAACCGTTCTCGGCGGAGTAGACGTAGAAGCCGCGCTTGCCCGCCTCGACGACCCGCTTGAGGTTCGGCGAGACGGTGAAGCGCTCCGGGAAGGCGCGGCCCAGGGTCTCGGAGACGTGCAGGCCGATGGCCGGGCCGACGAGCTCCAGCAGGACCAGCGGGGACATCGGCAGACCGAGCGGCTCGACGGCCTTCTCGGCGGTGGCCACCGGGGTGCCCTCGTCGATGACGTTCTGGATCTCGCCCATGAACCGGGTCAGGACGCGGTTCACGACGAACGCCGGGGCGTCCTTGGTGAGGACGGCCGTCTTCCTCAGCTTCCGGGCCACCCCGAAGGCGGTGGCCAGCGCCGCGTCGTCGGTCAGCTCACCGCGGACGATCTCCAGCAGGGGGAGGACCGCGACCGGGTTGAAGAAGTGGAAGCCGACCACGCGCTCCGGGTGCCGGAGCTTGGAGGCCATCTCCGACACCGACAGCGAGGAGGTGTTGGTGGCGAGGATCGCGTGCGCCGGGGCGACCGCCTCGACCTCGGCGAACACCTTCTGCTTGACCGACATCTCCTCGAACACGGCCTCGATGATGAAGTCCGCGTCCGCGAAGCCCTCGGCCTTGTCCAGCACACCGGTCACCAGGGCGGTCAGGCGGTTGGCCTTGTCCTGGTTGATCCGGCCCTTGCCGAGCAGCTTCTGGATCTCGGCGTGGACGTAGCCCACCCCCTTGTCCACGCGCTCCTGGTCGATGTCGGTGAGGACCACCGGCACCTCCAGGCGGCGCAGGAACAGCAGCGCGAGCTGCGAGGCCATCAGGCCCGCGCCGACCACGCCCACCTTGGTGACCGGGCGGGCCAGGTTCTTGTCGGGGGCCCCGGCCGGGCGCTTGGCGCGCTTCTGGACCAGGTTGAAGGCGTAGATGCCCGAGCGCAGCTCGCCGCCCATGATGAGGTCCGCGAGGGCCTTGTCCTCGGCGTCGAAACCGGCCTGGAGGTCGCCGTCCTTGGCCGCCTCGATGATCTCCAGCGCCCGGTAGGCGGCCGGGGCCGCGCCGTGCACCTTGGAGTCCGCGATGGCACGGCCCCTGGCGACGGCCGCGTCCCAGCCCTCGCCGCGGTCGATCCCGGCCCGTACGACCTCGGTCCCGCCGGTCAGGACCTTCGCGGTCCACAGGAGCGACTGCTCCAGGAAGTCGGCCCCCTCGAACAGGGCGTCCGCGATGCCCAGCTCGAAGACCTGCTCGCCGCGCAGCTGCCGGTTCTGGTTCAGCGAGTTCTCGATGATCACCGAGACCGCGCGGTCCGCGCCGATCAGGTTCGGCAGCAGGGCGCAGCCGCCCCAGCCCGGTACCAGGCCGAGGAAGACCTCGGGCAGCGAGAAGGCCGGGATGGCCTTCGAGACGGTGCGGTAGGTGCAGTGCAGACCGACCTCGACACCGCCGCCCATCGCCGCGCCGTTGTAGTACGCGAAGGTGGGGACGGCCAGCGCCGAGAGGCGCTTGAAGACGTCGTGGCCGCCCTTGCCGATGGCCAGTGCCTCGTCGTGGCTCTTCAGCAGCTCGACGCCCTTGAGGTCGGCGCCGACCGCGAAGATGAACGGCTTGCCGGTGATGCCCACGCCGACGAGCGAGCCCTCGGCGGCCTCCTGCTCGACCTGGTCGATCGCCGCGTTCAGGTTGGCGAGGGACTGCGGGCCGAAGGTGGTCGGCTTGGTGTGGTCCAGGCCGTTGTCCAGCGTGATGAGCGCGAAGCGCCCGGCGGCGGGCAGGTCCAGGTGACGGACGTGCGCGGAGGTGACGACCTCGCCCGGGAACAGCGCGGCGGCGCCCTTCAGGAGTTCAGCGGTGGTGCTCACTCGGACTCTCCCTCGGCGGTCGTGAAGTGCGGGTTCTCCCAGATGACCGTGGCGCCCATGCCGAAGCCGACGCACATGGTGGTCAGTCCGTAGCGGACGTGCGGCTGGTCCTCGAACTGGCGGGCCAGCTGGGTCATCAGGCGTACGCCCGAGGAGGCGAGCGGGTGGCCGAAGGCGATGGCGCCGCCGTACTGGTTGACCCGGGCGTCGTCGTCGGCGATGCCGTAGTGCTCCAGGAAGGCCAGCACCTGCACGGCGAAGGCCTCGTTGATCTCGAAGAGACCGATGTCGTCGATGGTCAGCCCCGCCCGGGCGAGCGCCTTCTCGGTGGCCGGGATCGGGCCGTAGCCCATGACCTCCGGCTCCACACCCGCGAAGGAGTACGCGACCAGGCGCATCTTGACCGGGAGGTTGTTCGCGCGGGCGAACTCCTCGGAGGCGACGATCGCGGCGGTGGCGCCGTCGTTGAGACCGGCGGCGTTGCCCGCGGTGACCCGGCCGTGGGTACGGAAGGGGGTCTTCAGCCCGGCCAGGTTCTCCAGGGTGGTGCCCGGCCGCATCGGCTCGTCGGCGCTGACCAGGCCCCAGCCGGTCTCACCGACCTCCGGGTCGGTGTTGCGCACCGAGACGGGCACCAGGTCCTGCTGGATCTTGCCGTCGGCGTACGCCTTGGCGGCCTTCTCCTGCGAGCGCACGGCGTACGCGTCGGCGCGGAGCCGGGTGATCGCCGGGTAGCGGTCGTGCAGGTTCTCGGCGGTCATGCCCATGAAGAGGGCGGACTCGTCGACCAGCTTCTCGGAGACGAAGCGCGGGTTCGGGTCCACGCCCTCGCCCATGGGGTGACGGCCCATGTGCTCGACCCCGCCCGCGACGGCGACGTCGTACGCGCCGAAGGCCACCCCGCCCGCGACGGCGGTCACGGCGGTGAGCGCGCCGGCGCACATGCGGTCGATGGAGTAGCCCGGGACGGAGTGCGGGAGGCCCGCGAGGATGCCGGCCGTACGGCCCAGCGTCAGGCCCTGGTCGCCGATCTGCGTGGTCGCGGCGATGGCGACCTCGTCGATCTTCGCGGGGTCCAGCTCCGGGTTGCGGCGCAGCAGCTCCCGGATCGCCTTCACGACGAGGTCGTCGGCACGGGTCTCGTGGTAGATGCCCTTCGGGCCCGCCTTGCCGAACGGGGTGCGGACGCCGTCGACGAAGACGACGTCCCTGACGGTACGAGGCACGATGGCTCTCCTCCAGGTGCGGAATGGCACTGCTGCGCGTGGGCGGCGCCGACTGAGCGCGCGCTCACCCCGCACATGCTACTTGCGGGTAACCCATGTGGACACCCCCTCTCCCAACAGCGGCGAAGGTCACATCCGTTCCCGCCCCGGCCCCGGTACGCACGGGAGCCCCCGGCCGACGGCCGGGGGCTCCCGTACAGCGCACGTACAGCGCATGTGTGAGGTCAGGCGGTCGCGGCCAGGGCGGTGACCAGGGCCGGGGTGACCTGTTCGATCTGCCACGGGCGGGCGCCGTGGGCGGCCAGGGCCTCGGCCACCGCGTCCGCGTCGAGCCGCTGCGGCGGCTCCCAGCACAGCCGGCGGACCGTGTCCGGGGCGATCAGGTTCTCCTGGGGCAGGTTCAGCCCCTCCGCCAGCGCCGAGACGGCGGTACGGGCCGCCGACAGCCGGGCCGCGGCGGCCGGGTCCTTGTCGGCCCAGGAACGCGGCGGCGGCGGCCCGGCCTGGGTCGAGCCCGGCTGCGGCAGCTCGTTCTCGGGCAGGGCCCGCGCCCGCTCCACGGCGGCCATCCACTGGTCGAGCTGGCGCCGTCCCATCCGCTGGCCGTAGCCGGGCAGCGCGGAGAGCGCCGCCGCCGTGGCCGGGAGGGCCAGTGCGGCCTCGACGATCGCGGCGTCACCGAGCACCTTGCCGGGCGACACGTCACGCCGCTGGGCGATCCGGTCCCGGGACTCCCACAGCTCCTTGACGACGGCCATCTGCCGGCGCCGGCGCACCTTGTGCATCCCGGACGTACGGCGCCACGGGTCCTTGCGCGGGGGAGCGGGCGGCGCGGCGGCGATGGCGTCGAACTCCTGGTGGGCCCAGTCCAGCTTGCCCTGCCGGTCCAGCTCCTTCTCCAGCGCGTCCCGCAGGTCCACCAGCAGCTCCACGTCCAGCGCGGCGTAGCGCAGCCAGGGCTCGGGGAGCGGACGGGTGGACCAGTCGACGGCGGAGTGGCCCTTCTCCAGCGCGTAGCCGAGCACGCTCTCGACCATCGCGCCGAGCCCGACCCGGGGGAAGCCGGCGAGCCGGCCCGCCAGCTCGGTGTCGAAGAGGGAGGTGGGCACCATGCCTATGTCCCGCAGGCACGGCAGGTCCTGGGTGGCGGCGTGCAGAATCCACTCGGTGCCGGACAGGGCCTCGCCCAGCGTGGAGAGGTCGGGACAGCCCACCGGGTCGATCAGCGCGGAGCCCGCGCCCTCCCGGCGCAGCTGCACCAGGTAGGCGCGCTGGCCGTACCGGTAGCCGGAGGCGCGTTCGGCGTCGACGGCGACGGGCCCGGTACCCGCGGCGAACGCCGCGACCACCCGGGCCAGCGCGTCCGCGTCGGCGACCACCGCGGGGATGCCCTCACGGGGCTCCAGCAAGGGGATCGGCAGCCCATCGGACGGAATAACGACGTCGTCCGGGGGGCCGCCCCCGGTGGTGGTGCGCAGGTCTGCTGCGGTCTCTTGGGCGTCGGTCACCGGTCAAGGGTATCCGTGGATGCGGCGCGCCCGTCGCCGGAACGTTCCGGCGACGGGCGCGAAGGGGAGGTGAGGGGGGAGCGAGGGGAACGCGCGGACGATTCCCCGGGGTTCCCGGGCGTCCGCCCGGGAGGTTCCGGGCGGGATCAGTGGATGATCCCGGTCCGCAGGGCGACGGCGACCATCCCGGCCCGGTCGCCGGTGCCCAGCTTGCGGGCGATCCGGGCGAGGTGGGACTTGACGGTCAGGGCGGACAGGCCCATCGAGACGCCGATGGCCTTGTTGGACTGGCCCTCCGCGACGAGGCGCAGGACCTCGACCTCGCGGCCGGAGAGCTCCCGGTACCCACCCGGGTGGTTCGGGGCGCCCGGGGGGCGGCGGTGCATACGGGCGGCGGCGGCGCCGATGGGGGCCGCGCCGGGACGGTTGGGGAGTCCGATGTTGGTCCGGGTGCCGGTGACGACATAGCCCTTCACCCCGCCCGCGAGGGCGTTGCGTACGGCGCCGATGTCGTCGGCGGCGGAGAGGGCGAGGCCGTTCGGCCAGCCCGCGGCGCGGGTCTCGGAGAGCAGGGTGAGACCGGAGCCGTCCGGCAGGTGGACGTCGGCCACGCAGATGTCGCGCGGGCTGGCGACGCGGGGACGGGCCTCCGCGATGGACGAAGCCTCGATCACGTCACGTACTCCGAGGGCCCACAGATGGCGGGTCACGGTGGAACGGACGCGCGGGTCGGCCACGACGACCATGGCCGTCGGCTTGTTCGGGCGGTAGGCGACCAGGCTTGCGGGCTGCTCGAGAAGAACGGACACCTAGGCCTCCTGGGGGGAGTGGCGGGACGGCCGGCGGGGAGAAGCGAGCCGGTGCGAACCGTGCGGATGGTCACTGACTCCTTCGGCACGTCACCCGCCCGGCTTTAGGGAATGATCACGATTTGGTGAGTAACAATTCGGGCAATTCAGACGAGTGATCGATCATCGAGCGATCAGAAGCCCGCAACGGACGCCCTGTTCTGGCATTCCGTTGCGGGCTCGGTCAGCAGTTCCCCGCTCCCGCGCCTCGCCGTACGCCCCCGCGCCGTGGCCGTGGGGCCGTCCGGCCCCACGGCTACGGGTGGTGCGGACCGCGCCGCTGTGGCAGGGAGACCACACCCGTGCCGGAGTCCGTCGGCCCGGCCGGGGGCAGCCCCGCGATCTGGCACAGCAGCTCGCACCAGGCCGACAGGTGCGCCGAGGTGTCCGGCACCCCGCCGACCCCCTCACGCGGTGTCCACGAGGCCCGGATCTCGATCTGTGTCGCCGGACGCCGCTGTGCGAGCCCGCCGAAGTAGTGCGAGCCCGCCATGGTCACGGTCCCGCTCGCCTCCCCGTACGTGAGCCCGCGCGCGTCCAGGGCCCCCGTCAGCCAGGACCAGCACACCTCCGGCAGGAGCGGGTCCGCGGCCATCTCCGGTTCCAGTTCCGCCCGTACGAGCGTCACCAGCCGGAAGGTACCCTGCCAGGCGTCGTGGCCGGCCGGGTCGTGCAGCAGGATGAGACGGCCGTCGGCGAGGTCGTCCTCCCCGTCCACCACCGCCGCCTCCAGAGCGTAGGCGTGCGGGGCCAGCCGCTGGGGCGGTTTGGTGGGATCGATCTCGATCCCCGGACGCAGCCGCGCCTTCTTCAAGCCGTCGACCGCCCGCCGGAACGGGAGCGGGACGGAGCTCTCCTTCGCGCTGTCCGTACCGTCGGCGCCATCTGAAAATCGTCCCTGAGCCGCAGCCATGCGGGGAAGACTAGGCGGAAGGGGAGCCCGGACGGCGCAGGGACACCCGCGGCGGGCCGCGCACTTCTTCATACGTGCGAAGATTTGGCGCGTGAGCGCCAACGACCTTCCCCTCGACCGAGGCTTCGCCCGAGCCGGGGAGACCCCCTCCACGGGCCAGCCGAGCCAGACGTACGACTCCGCCTTCCTGAAGGCGTGCCGGCGGGAGCCGGTGCCGCACACCCCGGTGTGGTTCATGCGGCAGGCGGGGCGCTCGCTCCCGGAGTACCGCAAGGTGCGCGAGGGGACGCAGATGCTGGAGTCGTGCATGCGACCCGATCTGGTCACCGAGATCACGCTCCAGCCGGTCCGCCGCCACCACGTGGACGCGGCGATCTTCTTCTCGGACATCGTGGTCCCGCTCAAGGCCATCGGCGTCGACCTGGACATCAAGCCGGGCGTCGGCCCGGTCGTCGCCCGGCCGATCCGCCGCCGCGAGGACCTCGCACAGCTGCGCGACCTCACCCCGGACGACGTCCGGTACGTCACCGAGGCGATCGGCATGCTCACGGGCGAGCTGGGCGCCACCCCGCTCATCGGTTTCGCGGGCGCGCCGTTCACCCTGGCGAGCTACCTGGTGGAGGGCGGCCCGTCCAAGAACCACGAGCACACCAAGGCCCTCATGTACGGGGACCCGGAGCTCTGGGCGGACCTGCTGGACCGCCTCGCCGAGATCACCTCCGCCTTCCTGAAGGTCCAGATCGAGGCGGGCGTCTCCGCCGTCCAGCTCTTCGACTCCTGGGTCGGCGCGCTGGCCCCGGCGGACTACCGCCGCTCGGTGATGCCCGCCTCGGTGAAGGTCTTCGACTCCGTCGCCTCCTACGGGGTCCCGCGCATCCACTTCGGCGTGGGCACCGGCGAGCTGCTCGGGCTGATGGGCGAGGCCGGCGCGGACGTCATGGGCGTCGACTGGCGCATCCCGATGGACGAGGCCGTCCGCCGGGTGGGCCCCGGCAAGGCGCTCCAGGGCAACCTGGACCCCGCGGTGCTCTTCTCCACCCCGGAAGCGGTCGCGGCCAAGACGGACGAGGTCCTGGACGCCGCCGCCGGCCTGGAGGGCCACATCTTCAACCTCGGCCACGGCGTCCTCCCGACGACGGACCCCGACGCCCTGACCCGCCTGGTGGAGCACGTCCACACCCGCACCGCGCTCTAGTGCCCGTCCGGTCCGGGGTGCGTGCCGGGCCGGACGGCCCCTGTCACATTCCCGCCGCGCGGACCGCCGTGACCGTCTTGCGGGCCGCCACCAGGACCGGGTCCCACACCGGGGAGAACGGCGGGGCGTAGCCCAGGTCCAGGGAGACGACCTGGTCGACCGTCATGCCCGCCGTGAGGGCGACCGCCGCGACGTCCACCCGCTTCGCCGCGCCCGCCCCGCCCACGATCTGGACGCCGAGCAGGCGCCCCGTCCGCCGCTCGGCCAGCATCTTCACCGTCATCCCGGTCGCGCCCGGGTAGTAGTCGGCCGTGCCGGTCGACTCGATCGTCGCCGTCACGAAGCGCAGCCCGGCCGCGCGCGCGTCCCGTTCGCGCAGCCCCGTCCGGGCGATCTCCAGGTCGCAGACCTTGCTCACCGCCGTGCCGACCACCCCGGGGAAGGTCGCGTAGCCGCCGCCCACGTTCGAGCCGATGACCTGGCCGTGCTTGTTGGCGTGGGTGCCCAGCGGGATGTGGCGGGTGCGGCCCGCGACCAGGTCCAGCACCTCCACGCAGTCGCCGCCCGACCAGACGTCCTCCTGGCCGCGGACCCGCATCGAGAGGTCCGTGAGCAGACCGCCCGAGCTGCCCAGCGGGAGCCCCGCCGCGCGGGCCAGGGCCGTACGGGGCTCCACGCCGATGCCGAGGACGACCATGTCCGCCGGGTGCTCCGCGCCCGCCGCCGTCACCACCGCGCGGGCCCGGCCCTCCGTATCGGTCAGGATCTCCGTCACCTCGGCGCGGGCCACCGTACGGATGCCCATGCCGTTCATCGCGGTGTGCACCAGGGCGCCCATGTCCGGGTCGAGCGTGGACATCGGCTGCTCGCCCCGGTGCAGGACGGTGACCTCGAAGCCGCGCCGGACCAGCGCCTCCGCCATCTCCACCCCGATGTAGCCCGCGCCGACCACGACCGCCCGGCGGCCCCGCGTCCGCTCCAGGTCGTCCCTCAGCCGCTGGCCGTCGTCCAGGGACTGCACGCCGTGGACCCCGTGCGCGCCGATGCCCGGCAGGCGCGGGCGGACCGGGCGGGCGCCCGTCGCCAGGACGAGCTTGTCGTAGCCCGTCCAGGACTCGGACCCGGATTCCAGATCGCGGGCGCGGACCCGGCCGCCCGCGAGGTCCAGCTCCACCACCTCCGTGCGGAGGCGCAGGTCGATCCCGCGCGCCCGGTGCTCCTGCGGGGTCCGGGCGATCAGCTCGTCCCGCCCGGCCACCTGGCCGCCGATCCAGTACGGGATGCCGCACGCCGAGTACGAGGTGAAGTGCCCCCGCTCGAAGACGACGATCTCCAGCTCCCGCGCCCCCTTGAGCCGCCGGGCCTGGGAGGCCGCGGACATCCCGGCCGCGTCCCCGCCGACCACCACCAGTCGCTCCGTCGCCATCCCCCGCACCGTCCTTCGCCGTCGTCGCCGTGTGGGGGCCACGCTACGGGCCGCCCCCGGGAGCGGAGTCCCGTGCCGGCCCCCGTGTCAGTGCCCGGGGTCCGCGTCGGGTGCCTCCTCGGCCGGGGTGGGGGCGGGCGCCGCCCCGGGTGTCGTCGTGGCGGCGGGTCCGGCCGGGGCGGGGGCGGGCCAGGGCTGCCGCGCGGGTACCCGCTTCGGGGCGAGTCCCGTCCTCGGCCGCGCCGGGCGGAGTTTCCGGTGGACCCGGAAACCCGCCATGACCAGCCCGGCCGTCAGCGCGAACGGCAGGACGGCGGCCACCGCCAGGACGAGGTACCGCACCAGGGTCGCGAACACCCTCCAGCCGCCCTCCAGGGCGTCGGCGAAGGCCGGTTCGTCCTTCTCCTCCCGGGCCCCCGGCTCCGAGACCTCCAGCGTGACCGTGCCCATCGATGTCCGGTCCTTCAGCCCGCTCTGCTGGGCCAGCAGCGACTCCAGGTCGGACTGGCGCTTGCTCAGCTCGCCCTCCAGCATCACCACGTCACTCAGCGCCGACGCCTTGCCCATCATCTCCCGCACCCGGGCCACACTGGCCTGCTGCGAGCGGACCCGGCTGTCCACGTCCGTGACCTTCTCCGTCACGTCCTGCGCGTCGACCTTCCGGTTCAGCAGCTTCCCGCCGCCCTCCAGCGCGCCGAGGACGGAGTCGAAGCGCTCACCCGGCACCCGCAGGGTCACCGTCGAGGTCACCCGGCCGTCCCCGTCGCGGTGGGTGGACTCGCCGCTCACATAGCCGCCCGCGCCCTCGACCGCCGTACGGGCCCCGGCGAGGGACTTCTGGACGTCCGCCGTCTCGATGCCGAGCGTCGCCGTGCGGATGACGTGCGTGCGGAGCGCCGCGGACTGTCCCCCGCCCTCGGGGGCCGCCGAGGAGACGGCCGTCGCCCCCGTCCCGCCCGCCCCCGGCTTCCCCGCCTCCGGGCCCTGCCGCGCCGCGTCCTCCCGGGAGTCGGCGACGGCCTCGGCGCTCTTGCGCGCGCCGCTGTCGGAGGCGGCGCCGCAGCCGGTGAGCGCGAGCGCCCCGGCCAGGCAGAGCGCGGCCAGGCCCGCGGCCGTGCGGCCCCGGCCCGCGCGGTTTCTTCGCGTCGTGGCCGTCCGGCTTCGCGTCGTGGTCGTGCGTGCGGTGCGCGTCATCGGTACCCCCGGGGTCGGCTGGTGTCGCCGTTCGACGTCCAGGGTCGGGCCGCAGGTCGCGTCTTCGCGTTCCGCAGCGATCCCGATGCGGTCACGGTCCGGCCTCGGTGACCGGTCTGAGACGATGTGCCCATGCGCGCAGCGGACAGGTGTACGGACCGGCCGGGCCCTCCCGGCCACCTCGGCCACGTCGTCGTCATCGGCGGCGGCATCGCGGGCCTCGCGGCAGCCCACCGGCTGCTCGCCGACGGCGTCCGCGTCACCCTGCTGGAGGCCGGGCCGCGGCTCGGCGGCAAGCTGTACGCCGGTGAGCTGGCCGGCGCCCCCGTCGACCTCGGCGCCGAGTCCGTGCTCGCCCGCCGCCCCGAAGCCCTGGACCTCGCGAAGGCCGTCGGGCTCGGCGACGCCCTCCAGGCCCCCGCCACCGCCACCGCCCACCTGTGGACCCGGGGCGCGCTGCGGCCCATGCCGCGCGGCCACGTCATGGGCGTCCCCGGCGAGCTGGGACCGCTCGCCGCCTCCGGGGTGCTCTCCGCCGAGGGGCTGGCCCGGATCGGGGCCGAGCGCGAGCTGCCGCCCGCCGAACTCGGCGAGGACGTGGCCGTCGGCGCGTACGTCGCCGCCCGGCTGGGCCACGAGGTCGTCGACCGCCTGGTGGAACCGCTGCTGGGCGGGGTCTACGCGGGTAACTCCTACCGTCTCTCGATGCGCGCCGCCGTCCCCCAGCTCTTCGAGGCCGCCCGCACCCACCGCTCCCTGACCGAGGGCGTACGGGAACTGCAGCGCCGGGCGGCGGCGTCGCCCCAGGCCGCCGGGCCCGTCTTCGCGGGCATCGAAGGCGGGGTCGGACGGCTCCCGGAGGCCGTGGCCGACGCCTGCCGCGCGGCCGGCGCCCGGCTGCGCACCGGCACCCCCGCCCGCGGGCTCCTCCGTACGGCCGGAGGCTGGCAGGTGGTGACCGACGACGGCGTGACCGAGGCCGACGGGGTGGTCCTGGCCACCCCGGCCGGGCCCGCCGCCCGGCTGCTGGACGGGCTCGCCCCGGCCGCCGCGGCCGAACTGCGCGCCGTCGAGTACGCCTCGATGGCCCTGGTCACGATGGCTTTCCGCCGCTCCGAACTGCCCGCCCCGGTCGCCGAGGGCGGCGCCAGCGGCTTCCTCGTCCCGCCCGTGGACGGCCGGACCGTGAAGGCGTCCACCTTCTCCAGCAACAAGTGGGCCTGGTCCGGGGCCGACCCCGAGCTCTTCCTGCTGCGCACCTCGGTGGGCCGCCACGGCGACGAACAGGACCTCGGACGGGAGGACGGCGAGCTGGTCGGGCTCTCCCTCACCGACCTCGGCGAGGCCGTGGGCCTGACGGCCCGTCCGGTCGCCACCACCGTCACCCGCTGGGACGGCGGACTGCCGCAGTACCCCGTCGGTCACCTCGGCCGCGTCGCCCGCATCCGTACCGCCGTCGCCGCCCTGCCGGGCCTCGCGGTGTGCGGCGCGCTCTACGACGGCGTGGGCATCCCCGCCTGCGTCGCGAGCGCGGACCGGGCCGCACAGGCCCTGACCGCCGCGTTCGGCACCCCTGGCACAGACCACTGATCAGCACACGGGACAATGGACACATGACCGCACCAGAGAAGATTCCCAACGCGGGGAAGAAGGCGAAGGACCTCAACGAGGTCATCCGCTACACCCTGTGGTCCGTCTTCAAGCTGAAGGACGTGCTCCCGCAGGACCGCGCCGGCTTCGCCGACGAGGTCCAGGAGCTCTTCGACCAGCTGGCAGCCAAGGACATCACCGTCCGCGGCACCTATGACGTCTCCGGCCTGCGCGCCGACGCGGACGTCATGATCTGGTGGCACGCGGAGACGTCGGACGAGCTGCAGAGCGCCTACAACCTCTTCCGCCGCACCCGGCTGGGCCGCGCGCTGGAGCCGGTGTGGTCGAACATGGCCCTGCACCGCCCGGCCGAGTTCAACAAGTCGCACATCCCGGCCTTCCTGGCCGACGAGAACGCCCGCGACTACGTCAGCGTCTACCCCTTCGTGCGCTCCTACGACTGGTACCTGCTGCCCGACGAGGACCGCCGCCGGATGCTCGCCGACCACGGCAAGATGGCCCGTGGTTACCCCGACGTCCGCGCCAACACGGTCGCCTCCTTCTCGCTGGGCGACTACGAGTGGATGCTGGCCTTCGAGGCCGACGAGCTGTACCGCATCGTCGACCTCATGCGTCACCTGCGTGCCTCCGAGGCCCGGATGCACGTCCGTGAGGAGGTGCCCTTCTACACCGGGCGCCGCAAGTCCGTCGCCGACCTGGTGGCCGGGCTCGCCTGATACCTCCCCTGGGGGGAAGGACCGGCGGCGCGCACCCGTGAACGAGGTGTCCCGCCGGTGGATCGGGAGGCCCTGCCCCCGAAACGACGCAGCCGGAGATCCCGCCCGGAAGTTCAGACGACCGGCGGCGGCCGCCCACAGGGCGCCGCTGCCGCCCGGCCGTCCAGCGACACCGGTGCGGGCTCCGGATGCGGCGTGACAGACCACAGCTGACAGGCCACAGATGACGGCTGACGGCGGCGGACGCTCAGGAGCCCCCGCCGCAGCCTCCCCCACCTCCGCAGCCGCCCCCGCAGCTCGATCCGCCCCCGCCGTCGGAGCCGGAGGAGCCCCCGCCGGAGCCGGAGGAACCGCAGCCCGTGCCGTTGCCGCCGCCGCAGCCGGACGAGCCGCCCCCGTCGCTCCCCGCGCACCACACCACCGGCAGGACCACGGCGGAGGCCCCCACCGCCGTGTCCGAGGCCCGGGAACGGGACCGCTCCTGGTGGGCCGCCAGCCGGGTGGAGCGGGCCGCCGAGCCCAGCAGTCCGCGCAGCGGCGGGTCGGGCAGCGCGCGCAGCCCGAAGAGCGCGGTCAGCACGTACGGGTCCGTCGCCGTCGCCTTCGCGTGCTCGGCCCGCAGTACGCGCAGCGCCCGCCGCCCGGCGGGAGTGGTCCGCTTCCGGGCCCGCTTCGCACCGGCCACGCCCACCACGATCCCGGCCAGCAGGACGGGACCCACCAGGACGACGAACGGCGGCCGGGAGCCGTCCTGGCCCGTGTACAGGACGAAGGTGACCGGGACGGACACCAGCGTCAGCACCGCGCAGACCACCGCCTGGACGATCCCCCAGCGCCGCCAGGTCCGGGTGGAGCCGGAGGTGGAGACCAGCCCGCGCTCCGCCAGCGCGTCCCCGAGGCGCTGGACGGCGGGGTCGCGCATCGCGGCGTACCGCACCTGGTACAGCCAGCCGGACGGTACCGCCCGGCAGGCGCGGAACACGGCCTCCTCGACGGCGTTCCCCGGCTGCGCCCCGGTCCCCGGCTGGATGATCCCGGGGCCGCCGCCGACCAGCCGGCCGTCCTGGAGGAGCGAGACGAGCGTGGCCTCCACCACCGTGCCGGGGCCGCCCACGAGGAACGCGGCGTCGGTCAGGTCGCGCACGCGCGGCGCCGGGACCGGCACGGGGGGCCGCGACCGGCGCAGGCCGTGCAGGAGCACGGCACTGGAGAGGAGCACGGCGGTCCAGACCGCCACGACCAGGATGTTCATGCCGCCCTCCCCGTGAGCGTCCGCGCCCAGCGCACGATCCGGCGCGACGGTCGGTCCCCCGACCGCTCCTGCCACCAGGCGGTGAGCCGGCGGTGTGCGGCCCGGTCCGCCGGAAGCTCCCGGATCAGCAGGTGCCCGGCGAAGTCCAGCGCGTCCCGCCGGTACCCGTCCGTCATCGGGCGGTGGCGGGCGTAGGCGAGGAACGCCTCGCGGTAGGCGTCGGCGCCGCCCAGGATCGAGGGCAGCTCGGGCGCCACCTTCGCCACGACATCGGCCCGCTTGGCCGCCAGCGCGCGGGCCTGCACCCGTATCCGCTGCCGGTCGAAGCCCTCGGGCACCGGGGTCCCGGCCACCAGCGCCGACAGCAGCGCCGCCTGCCGCAGCCCGATCCGCGTCCGCGTGGCCTCGTCGGCACCGGCCGTCCCGCATGTCCCGGCCGGGGCGGGGCTCGCGGGGGCCGGGGCCGGGACATGCGGGACGGCCGGTGCCACCACGGCCCGGATGCGGGCCAGTTCGTCCGCGAGCTGCGGCTCCGGCGGGAAGTCGTCGTCCCGCTCCAGCAGGACGCCCGGCGGTGCCACCCGCGCGCGCAGCCCGGCCAGGATGTCGAGGACCACCGGAGGGACGGGGTGCGCGTGGGTGTCGTGCCAGACGCCGGCCCGCTCGATGCCGCCCGCCACGTGCACGTACGCCAGTGCCTCCAGCGGGACCGCGTCCAGCACGGCGGCCGGGTCCTCGCCCCGGTTGACCCGGTTGGTGTGCAGGTTGGCCACGTCGAGGAGGAGCCGGACACCGGTCCGCTCGACCAGCTCCGTCAGGAACTGCCCCTCCGTCATCTCCTCGCCGGGCCAGGAGATCAGCGCCGCGATGTTCTCCAGCGCCAGCGGCACCGGCAGCGCGTCCTGGGCGATCCGCACGTTCTCGCAGAGCACGTCCAGCGCGTCCCGCGTCCGTGGCACCGGCAGCAGGTGCCCGGCCTCCAGCACGGGCGAGGAGGTCCGTACGAAGGCGATGTGCTCGGTGACGAGCGGCGCCCCCAGCGCCACCGCCCGCTCGCCGAGCGCCGCCAGTTTCGCCGGATCGGGCCGGTCCGCGCCGCCGAGGCCCAGCGAGACCCCGTGCGGCACCACGCGGACGCCGCGCTCGCGCAGCCGCAGCAGCGACGCGGGCAGGTGCCCCGGGCAGACGTTCTCGGCCACCACCTCGACCCAGTCCAGCCCCGGCAGCCGCTCGACCGCGTCCGCGATCTCCGGCCGCCATCCGATGCCCAGCCCCAGGTGTTCCATGGGTTTCATGTGCCCTCGCCCCCCTCGCGTCAGACCGTTTCCGATGTCATGACCGCGACGGAGCCCGGCCAACCACGGAAGGGGACGTTCAGAGCGACATTTGAGGTTCCCGGACCCGGAGGGCCGTACTCAGAGCCGGGCGCGCAGCGCCGGATGGTCGGCGACCACCGTGCAGGAGCCCGGCGCGATCTCCGTGAACCCGGCGTCCCGGACCACCGGCAGCCCGCTCCCGCTCAGCTCCGCCCACCGCCCGGGGGCGGCCGTCCGCACGGCCAGCGGGAAACCGCGCTCCCGCCACGCGGCCCGCTCCGGGCCGGTCAGCTCCCACCAGGCGAGCTGGGCCGCGTGCCCGGCCTGGGCCATCGCCTTGCCCGCCGACATGTCCAGGCCGGGGTTGAGCCAGAGCACGGGCAGGCCCGGGGCCGCCAGGGCAGCCGGGTCGACGGGTTGCGGGTCGTCCAGGTCGGTGCCCGACACCTGGAGCTTGACGAGCTCCTTGGGCCAGCCGTCGAGCGGCACCGGGGGGAAGACCCGGACCTCGGCCGTGTCCCCGTCGACGGTGATGCCCGGCAGGGTCTGGGCCTTGCGCCACTCCGCCCCGCGCGCCCGCCGGACCACCTTGCGGATGCGGGCGTCCTGCCAGTCGCGGACCGCCTCGGCCCACTCGCCGCCGCCCCGCGCCCGCTCGTCCGCCAGCAGCACCAGCACCGCGCGGGCCGCCGTCTCCAGCGCGTCCGTCCGCGTCGGCGGCCCGGTCTTCTCGATCCGCACCACCAGCGGCAGGACGAACTGCGGGGCCTCGTCGTGCGCGGCGCCCCGCTCCCCGGACGGGGTCGGCGAAGGGGCCTCGTAAGGGCTCTGGGCATGCTCGGTGCTCATCCGCAGAGTCTGTCAGCCTCCGCCTTCAGGATGATGCCCCGGGTGGGCGCCCCGGGTGAGGATCGAAGGCATGAAGAGCGACCTTTTCGCATCCGAGAACCTGGCCCAGGCCGCCACCGCCCCCGGTATGACCTTGCAGAACTCCAAATCGGTGAAGTACACCGTCGACGGCGAGATGCTGGCCCGCCAGGGCTCGATGATCGCCTTCCGCGGCGACCTCCGGTTCGAGCGCAAGGGGCAGGGCATCGGCGGCCTGCTCAAGCGCGCCGTCACCGGGGAGGGCCTGGCGCTCATGTCGGTGCGCGGCAAGGGCGAGGCCTGGTTCGCGCACGAGGCCGGCAAGTGTTTCATCATCGACTTCGAGCCGGGTGACGCCCTGACCGTCAACGGCCGCAACGTGCTCTGCTTCGACCCCACCCTCTCCTACGAGATCAAGGTGGTGAAGGGCGCCGGGATGACCGGCGGCGGCCTCTTCAACAGCGTCTTCACCGGCACCGGCAAGCTCGCCGTGGTCTGTGACGGCAGCCCGCTCGTCATCCCGGTCACCCCCCAGGCCCCGGTCTACGTGGACACGGACGCGGTGGTGGGCTGGAGCGCCCAGCTGGAGACCGGCCTGCACCGCTCCCAGTCGGTCGGCTCGATGATCCGCGGCGGCTCGGGCGAGGCCGTCCAGCTGATGCTGCGCGGCGAGGGCTTCGTCATCGTCCGCCCGAGCGAGGTCACCGAGCCGACGGCGTCGAACTGACCCCGGGCCCTACCGGCCCTACCGGCCCTCCGCCCGGGGCGGCCCGGGGCGCGGCGGGGCTGAGTACGCTCGTACGCATGGACCGCGACGAGTCGTACTGCCCCGCCCCCGCGGCGCCCGCCGGGCCGGTGCCGGGGCCGCCCTACGCCGACTGCCCGGAGTGCGGCAGACCCACCGAGTACGGGGTCGCCACCCCGGGTGTGGTGCTGTGCCCGGTGTGCGAGTGGCAGGAGGCCCAGCGCACGGCCTGCTCCGGCTGACGCTCCCGGCCCCCCGGCCTCGGCCCCCGGCCCGGCCGCGCGGGCCGCTCGGGTCGGTCGGTCCGCCGGTCACTTGCCGATCAGCGCGGAGACCTTGACGAAGCGGTAGCCGCGCTTGCGCAGCTCCGGCACGATCTTGCGGACGGCCTCCTCGGTGACGGGGGCCGCGCTGCGCGTGCAGTGCATGACCACCACCGAACCGGGCTTGACCCCGGCGAGCACCTGCTCGGCCACCGCGTCCGGGTCCTTCGCGAAGGCGTCCCCGCTGACCACGTCCCACTGGACGGCCGTGACCTTGGCGGTGGACAGGGCCCGCAGCGCCCGGTCGTCGTAGCAGCCGCCGGGGAAGCGGAAGTAGGGGACGGTGTTGACCGCGCCCGCCTGGCGGAAGGACTCGAAGGCCCGGTCCACATCGGCCCGCGCGGCGGCTCCGTCGAGCGCGGGGAGCCCGTAGCAGGGGGACGTGAAGGCGTGGTGGCTGTACGAGTGGTTGGCGATCTCGAAGTTCGGGTCCGTGCCGATGGCCTTCGCCTGGTCCGGGTACTCCTCGGCCCAGCGGCCCGTCATGAAGACGGTCGAGGGCACCTGGAGGGTGCGCAGGGCGGCGATCAGCCCGGGGTTGTCGAAGCGCTCGCCGCCGGCCGCGCGCGGCCCCTGGTCGGAGGTCATGTCGGCGTCGAAGGTCAGCGCCACCACCTTGTCGCTCTGCTGCCCGGTCCGCTCGAAGACCGGGGTCAGGCCGTTCGGGCCGGGCGCGAGCGTGGCCACCTTGGCCGGGGTGCCCGCCAGGGCGCCGCCGGACGGCGAGGCCGCAGCGGACGGTACGGGGGCGGACGGTACGGGCGTGGCCGCGGCGGGGGCGCCCGTACGGGCCCGGCCGCCGGCCTCGGAGGTGCCGGCGGCGCCCCCGCATCCCGCCAGGGCGGCACTGAGCGCGGCCACGGCCGCGGCTTTGCGTACGGAGACGATCACCTGTGCAACGTATCCGACCCGGTGCCGGGCGGGCGCGTGCGGCGCTCCGGACGGCGCCGGGGGAAGGGGACGCCGTGAGCCGGTCGGCCGGTCCGTCGCACGGTCGGCCGGTCCGGCGCCCCGCGCGGCCGGGCCGGGCGGGGCGTGGTCCGCGGCCTGCGGTCCGCGCCCCGCCCGGGGCCGTGGGCGATCAGACCAGTTCGGCGGTGAGCGTGATCGTCGTGCCCGTCAGGGCCTGGCTGACCGGGCAGTTCTTCTTCGCGTCCTCGGCGGCGGCGGCGAAGCCCTCCGCGTCCAGACCGGGGACCTCCGCGCGCACGGTGAGGTGGATTCCGGTGATGCCCTCACCCGGCTGGAAGGTGACGTCGGCCTTGGTCTCCACCCGGGTGGGCGGGGTGCCCGCACCGGCCAGACCGTGGGAGAGCGCCATCGAGTAGCAGCTGGAGTGGGCGGCGGCGATCAGCTCTTCCGGGCTGGTCTTGCCGTTGGCCTGCTCCGCGCGGGAGGGCCAGGAGACGTCGTAGGAACCGATGCCCGAGGAGTCGAGGGTGACGACGCCGGACCCCTTGAGGAGGTCGCCTTCCCAGACGGTGTGGGAGGTGCGGGTGGTGGCCATGGTGAATCCCTTCGCGGAAAATGGCACAGAAGTGGGAACGGCCGGACCCGTGGAGCCGCCCGGCGCCCCCAAACCTACTGGGCCACCAGGGGCTTCGCGTCGCGTGCCAGCGCGGTGAGCCGTGAGATGGCCCGGAAGTACTTCTTCCGATAGCCGCCGTTGAGCATTTCTTCACTGAAGAGCCGGTCGAAGGGGTCCCCGGAGGCCAGGACCGGTATCTCGCGGTCGTACAGCCGGTCGGCCAGCACCACCAGCCGCAGCGCCGTCGACTGGTCGGGCACCGGGCCGACGCCGGTCAGGCAGACGGCCGAGATCCCGTCGGTCAGCGCGCCGTAGCGGCTCGGGTGGACCCGGGCCAGGTGCTCCAGCAGGGCGGGGAAGGCGTCCAGGCTGGCGCCCGGGGTCGCGTACGCGGCCCGGGTCACCTGCTCGTCGGAGAAGGGGGCCGGGGCCTCGGGCAGTCCCCGGTGGCGGTAGTCCTGGCCGTCGATGCGCAGGGGCCGGAAGTGCGCGGACAGCCCCTGGATCTCGCGCAGGAAGTCGGCGGCGGCGAACCGGCCCTCACCGAGCTTGCCGGGCAGCGTGTTGGAGGTGGCGGCCAGCGCCACGCCCTGCTCGACCAGGCGGCTGAGGAGGCTGGAGACCAGGACGGTGTCGCCCGGGTCGTCCAGCTCGAACTCGTCGATGCACAGCAGCCGGTGGCCGCCGAGCGTGCGCACGGTCTGCTGGAAGCCGAGCGCGCCGACCAGGTTGGTCAGCTCCACGAAGGTGCCGAACGCCTTGAGCGCGGGTTCGGCCGGGGTGGCGTGCCAGAGCGAGGCGAGCAGGTGGGTCTTGCCGACGCCGTAGCCGCCGTCGAGGTAGACCCCGCGCGGGCCCGTGGGCGCCGCCTTGCGGGGGCCCTTCCCGAACAGGCGTCCGCCCGTCGTCCGCCACCAGCCCTCCGCCGGGGCACCGGGGGCCCCGGCCCGGCCGACGCCGCTGGCGTGCGCCCCGCCGAGCCCGGCGGCGAAGCCGCTCAGCACGGTGACGGCCTCGCTCTGGCTGGACTGCGCCGGGTCCGGCACGTACGTGTCGAAGCGCACCGAGTCGAAGCGCGGCGGCGGCACCATCTCGGCCACCAGCCGTTCGGCGGGCACCCGGGGTTCGCGGGCGCACAGGGCCCGCGGTCCGGCGTCGGCGGTCGAAGGACGCCCGGCGGCGGGATCTGGGGCGGGGAGTGATGTTGACACAGCCCTTCACTCTACGGGCCGTGGCAGACTGCACCGATGCGACGCCTGTTCCCTGTGACCGATCAGACATCAGCCTCCCCGGGCTCCTCGGGCTCCCCGGGTTTCCCGCAGGACGCGGCCGACCGGGAGTGGTCGCTGGACGAACTCGCGGACGCCTACGCCTACCCCCCGCTCGACGGGGAACCGGGCGGGCCGGGCGGTCACTGGCTGCGCGCCAACATGGTCTCCAGCCTGGACGGGGCCGCGCAGCACGAGGGACGTTCGCAGCCCCTCTCCGGTGAGAGCGACATGCGGATCTTCGGCACCCTGCGGGCGCTGGCCGATGTGGTGGTCGTCGGTGCGGAAACGGTTCGCCAGGAGGGGTACCGCCCCGCGCGCGCCCGGGAGGCGTTCGCGGCCCGCCGCGAGGCCGCCGGGCAGGGCCCCGCCCCCGCCGTCGCGGTCGTCACCGCCGGGCTGGACCTGGACTTCTCGCTGCCGCTGTTCACCTCCCCGCTGGTGGCGACCCTGGTGGTCACCGGCGCCGCCGCGCCCGCCGACCGGGTGGCCGAGGCCGTCCGGGCCGGGGCCCGGGTCGTGGTGGCGGGCGACGGCGCGGCCGTGGACCCGGCCCGGGTGGTCCGGGAGCTCGCCGGGCGGGGGCTGCGCCGCCAGCTCACCGAGGGCGGGCCCCGGCTGCTGGGCCAGTTCGTGGCCGCCGACGTGCTCGACGAGCTGTGCCTGACCATCGCCCCGGTGCTCACCGCGGGCGACGCCCAGCGGATCTCCGGCGGCCCCTCCGTCGCGGTGCCCCACCGGCTCGCACCCGCCTGCGTACTGGAAGAGGCCGGGTTCCTGTTCACGAGCTACCGTCGGATCTGACAACGGGCGGAATTCGTCGTTCCGCTTAGCTTCCGCTGGGCACATATACCTGCGCAGGCCCCGTGCGACAGCGGGGCAGGATGGTTTCCGCAGGGGCCGGTCCGCCGGCCTTGGCCCATGAAGGAGAGGGCGTCCGTGTTCACGAGCGTATTGATGATCGAGCAGCCGCTGACCACGGTGGACGTGGACTTCGTCACCACCCTCCACGGAGACGACGCCGTCTCCTTCGTCGTCCTCATGCAGCCCCGGGGCGACCAGGACCGACTGCTGCGCGCCATCGACGACGTCGCGCTCGGCGAGCTGCCCGAAGCCGTCCACGAGGGCGACGAGCCCGAGGGCGACGACGCCCGGGGCCCCGCCGTACAGGCCCTCGCCCACTCCCTGGAAGCCCTGCGCGCGAAGGGGGCCAAGGCCGTCGGCCACGTCATCGGGGACCACCCGCTCGACAAGCTCAAGGCCGTGGTGGAGGAGACGGGCGCCGACGAGGTGATCGTCCTGACCGCCCCGCACTTCGTCGAGGAGTTCTTCCACCGCGACTGGGCCTCCCGGGCCCGCCACAAGGTCGGCGTTCCCGTGCTCAAGCTCTTCTCCCACAACGAATAGGCTGGGCCGGTCACACCCCCCTCACCTCACCCCCTCGAAACTGGAGCGACCTGAATGAAGCCCGGCCTGCCGACCGCCATGGAACGGCCCCACTTCATCGGCATCGGCGGCGCCGGCATGTCCGGCATCGCGAAGATCCTGGCCCAGCGCGGCGCGCGCGTCGCCGGCAGCGACAGCCGCGACTCCGAGACCGCCCAGGCGCTGCGCGCCCACGGCGCCACCGTCCACATCGGGCACGCCGCCGCCCACCTGGCGCCCGACACCAGCTGCGTCGTCGTCTCCAGCGCCATCCGCGCCGACAACCCGGAGCTGGCCCGCGCCGCCGAGCTCGACCTCCCCGTCGTGCACCGCTCCGACGCCCTCGCCGCCCTCATGGACGGCGTGCGGCCCATCGCCGTCGCCGGTACGCACGGCAAGACCACCACCACCTCGATGCTGGCGGTCTCCCTGTCGGCCCTGGGCCTGGACCCCTCCTACGCCATCGGCGGCGACCTGGACGCCCCCGGCTCCAACGCCCACCACGGTGAGGGCGACATCTTCGTCGCCGAGGCGGACGAGAGCGACCGCAGCTTCCACAAGTACCGCCCCCAGGTCGCGATCATCCTCAACGCGGAACTCGACCACCACGCGAACTACGCGTCGATGGAGGAGATCCACGAGTCCTTCGAGACCTTCGTCGGCCGGATCGTCCCCGGCGGCACCCTGGTCGTCGCCCACGGCCAGGCGGGCGCCGCCGAGATCGCCGCCCGGGTCGCCGGCCGTCCCGGCCTCACGGTCGTCACCTACGGCGAGGAGGACGGCGCCGACGTCCGGATCACCCGGATCACCCCGCGCGGCCTGAGCAGCGAGGTCACCGTGGTCATCGGCGGCCGGATGCTCACCTTCACCGTCTCCGTCCCCGGCCGCCACTACGCGCACAACGCCGTCGCCGCCCTCGCCGCGGGCGTCGCCCTGGGCATCCCCGCCCACAACCTCGCCTCCGCCCTCGGCACCTACACGGGCGTCAAGCGCCGCCTCCAGCTCAAGGGCGAGTCCGCGGGCGTCCAGGTCATCGACTCCTACGCGCACCACCCCACCGAGATGACCGCCGACCTGGAGGCGATCCGCGGCGCCGCCGGGGAGGCCCGCATCCTGGTCGTCTTCCAGCCCCACCTGTTCTCCCGCACCCAGGAGCTCGGCAAGGAGATGGGCCAGGCGCTGGCGCTCGCCGACGCCTCCGTGGTCCTGGACATCTACCCGGCCCGCGAGGACCCGGTCCCCGGGGTCACCAGCGAGATCATCGTCGCCGCCGCCCGCGCCGCCGGGGCCGACGTCTTCGCCGAGCCCGACAAGGAGGCCGTCGCCGACGTCATCGCGGGAATGGCCAAGCCCGGCGATCTCGTTCTCACCATGGGCGCGGGAGACGTCACGGACCTCGGTCCGGCGATCCTGGCCCGCCTGGCCGACTGAAGGAGCGCGGAGCCATGTCGTACGAGGTCGAGAAGACGGACGAGCAGTGGCGGGCGGAGCTGACCCCGGCCGAGTACCAGGTGCTGCGCCGGGCCGGGACCGAACCGGCCTTCCGCGGTGAGTACACCGACACCCGCACCGAGGGCGTCTACTCCTGCCGCGGCTGCGGCGCCGAGCTGTTCCGCTCCACGGAGAAGTTCGCGTCCCACTGCGGCTGGCCGTCCTTCTACGACCCGAAGGACAGCGGGGCCGTCGAGCTGATCTCCGACACCTCGCACGGCATGACCCGTACCGAGGTCCGCTGCGCCAGGTGCGGCTCCCACCTGGGCCACGTCTTCGAGGGCGAGGGCTACCCCACCCCCACCGACCAGCGCTACTGCATCAACTCCGTCTCGCTGCGGCTGGAGCCGGCCGCCGACGTTACGTAGGGCGCCGCCGTCCGGCGCGGGCCCGTTCACGGTCCGCGCGCGGACCGGTCGTGGTCCGGCGGTGTGATGGTAGGTCCGGTGGGCAGAAGGTACGGCGTCGGCCCGTCACCCGCCACGAGGAGAACGCATGGCCATCGCCCACCGCAGGATCGGTACCGGACCCGTCCGCGTCATCGTGCTGCACGACTGGTTCGGGACCACGGCCAACTGGGGCTCCGTCCTGGACTACCTGGACCCCGGGGCGTTCTCGTACGCCTTCCTCGACTACCGCGGCTACGGCGACCGCAGGGACGTCCCCGGCTCCTACGACCTGCCCGAGATCGCCGACGACGTCCTGGCCCTCGCCGACGAGCTCGGCTGGGCCACCTTCTCCCTCCTGGGCCACTCCATGGGCGGCAAGGCCGCCCAGCAGGTGCTGGTCCGCGCCCCCGAACGCATCGAGAAGCTGATCGGGCTGACCCCGGTGCCCGCCTCGCCCTACGCGATGGACGAGGCGACCCACGCGCTCTTCTACGGCGCCGCCGAGGCCCCGGAGAACCGCCGGGCCATCCTCGACCTGGTCACCGGCAACCGTGCGAGCCGCCACTGGCTGGAGCGGATGCTCGCCCACTCCCTCGCGGTCTCCCGCCCCGAGGCGTTCGCCGGGTACCTCGCGAGCTGGCAGCAGTCGGACCTGTCCGCCGCCGTGAAGGGCAACACGGTCCCCGTGCTGGTCCTGGTGGGGGAGTACGACCTCGCGCTCACGGCCGGGACCGCGCGGGACACCTGGCAGACCTGGTACCCGAACTGCCGGGTCCGCACGATCCCCGGCAGCGGCCACTACCCGCCGCACGAGACCCCGGTGGCCTTCGCCACCGAGGTGGAGGAGTTCCTGCGCGGCTGACGCCACCGCGCCGGGGCGGTCCGCCCCGGCGCGAGCGACCGCGGGACTCCCGGAGGCGGGAACGCCCGTAGGGGCACGAGGAGAACCTCGTGCCCCTACGGGACCTACAGGGTGAGTGACGGGACTTGAACCCGCGGCCACCTGGACCACAACCAGGTGCTCTACCAGCTGAGCTACACCCACCGCGAAGGGCGGCGAACGCCCGTCGATGTGCATGCACAGCATAGCCGATCGCCGAGGTGGTCCCGCATCCCGGGCGCCCCGGCGCCCACGGCCCCGGCGCGGACCCCGGCCCCGCGCCCTTCACCGCCCCGGACGGCCGCCGCGACGCACGATCCCCGGCAACGGGCCTACGGGCCGAGGACCACCGCCGACTCGCCCGGTACGTGGACCCGCCCGTCCTCGCCCGGGTGCTCCATCGGCTCCCAGGCGGCCAGCACCCGCACCCCGTTGCGGCCCAGCGCGATCGTGGCCGGCTCGGGGGAGAGGTTCACGACGACCCGGATGTCGCCCCGCCGGAAGGTGAGCCAGCGCCGCTCCTCGTCGTGGGCGACCCGGACCCCCGCCAGGTCCGGGTCGCGCAGGTCCGGGTGGGTGCGCCGGAGGGTGACGAGGGTGCGGTACCAGGCCAGCAGCCGGGCGTGGCCCTCCCGCTCGGGCTCGGCCCAGTCCAGGCAGGACCGGTCCCGGGTGGCCGGGTCCTGCGGGTCGGGGACCTCCTCGGCCTTCCATCCGTGCGCCGCGAACTCCCGGCGCCTGCCGGTCCGTACCGCCTCGGCCAGCTCCGGGTCCCGATGGTCGGTGAAGTACTGCCACGGGGTGCCCGCGCCCCACTCCTCGCCCATGAAGAGCATCGGCACGAACGGCCCGGTCAGCACCACGGCCGCGGCGCACGCCAGCAGCCCGGGGGAGAGGGAGGCGGCGAGCCGGTCGCCCGGCGCCCGGTTGCCGACCTGGTCATGGGTCTGGGCGTAGCCGAGGAAGCGGTGGGCCGGGGTCCCGCGCCGGTCCACCGGGCGGCCGTGGGTGCGGCCCCGGAAGGAGGACCAGGTCCCGTCGTGGAAGAAGGCCCGGGTCATGGTCTTGGCGAGGGCGGCGAGCGGGGCCCCGGCGAAGTCGGCGTAGTACCCCTGGGACTCACCGGTCAGCGCGCAGTGCAGGGCGTGGTGGAAGTCGTCGTTCCACTGGGCGTGCAGACCCAGGCCCCCGGCCGCGCGCGGGGCGGTGGTGCGCGGGTCGCACCGGTCGGACTCGGCGATCAGGAAGAGCTGCCGGCCGGTCTCCGCCGCCAGCTCGTCCACGGCCGCCGCCAGCTCCTCCAGGAAGGTCAGGGCCCGCCCGTCCGCCAGCGCGTGCACGGCGTCGAGCCGGAGCCCGTCGATCCGGTGGTCGCGCAGCCAGGCCAGCGCGGAGCCCAGGAGGTAGGCGCGGACCTCGTCGGAGCCGGGCGCGTCCAGGTTCACCGCCGCGCCCCAGGGGGTGTGGTGGGTCTCGGTGAAGTACGGGCCGAAGGCGGGCAGGTGGTTGCCGGAGGGACCCAGGTGGTTGTGGACCACGTCCAGCACCACCCCGAGCCCGGCCGCGTGCGCCGCGTCCACGAAGCGGGCGAGCCCGGCCGGGCCCCCGTACGGCTCGTGCACCGCCCAGGGCGCGACCCCGTCGTACCCCCAGCCGCTCCGGCCGGGGAAGGGGCAGACCGGCAGCAGTTCCACATGGGTGACGCCGAGGGCGGTGAGGTGTCCGAGCCGGGCGGCGGCGGCGTCGAAGGTGCCTTCGGGGGTGAAGGTGCCGATGTGCAGCTCGTACAGGACGGCGTCCTGGAGCGGGGTGCGCGGGGACGGCTCCCGGGCGGCGGGCTCCTCGAAGGAGACCACCGCCGACAGGCCGTCGGGCCCGTCCGGCAGCCGCCGCCCGCGCGGGTCGGGCCGTACGGGGCCGTCGTCCAGCAGGAACCCGTACCGGGACCCCTCGGCGGCGGTGTCGGCCTCGGCGGTCCACCAGCCGTCCCGCTCCGGATCGCGCGCCATGTCGTACGTCAGGTCGTCGAGCCGCAGCGCGACCCGGTCTGCCAGCGGTGCCCACACCTCGAACTGCACGGACGGTCCCCTCGTCTCCGGCGGTGCCCAGCATGCGTATCGTGGCCCATCATCCCGGGCCGGGGGCGGGAGTTCTGGACACTCCGGCCCCGACGGGCCGACAATCACCCGATGACGTCGAGTTTCGAGTTCCCCGCCTACCCCGCGCCGCGGCTCTCCGACGCCGAGCGGGACCGGGCACTGGAACACCTCAGGGAAGGCGCCGCCCTCGGCCGGCTCTCGCACGACACCTTCCTGCGCCGGATGGAACTCGCCCTGGCCGCCCGCCACTCGGGGGATCTCGCCGTCCTCACGGCCGACCTCGAAGGGCGCGCGGGCGCCGAAAGCCCGTGGACGCGCAGGCTCTTCGGCTGGGTCGGCCGCGCCTCCGCCCTGTCCGTGGGCGTCCGGCGCGCCTGGGCCGCCGAGAAGCTGCCCCGGCTGCTGCTCCCGCACCCGGGCGCGGCGGCCCTGCGGATAGGCCGCGACCCCGGCAACGGGCTGCGGCTCAGCCACGAGACCGTCTCCCGGGTCCACGCGGAGCTCGTGCTGCGCGACGGCGTGTGGGTGCTCACCGACCTCGGCTCCACCAACGGCACCACCGTCAACGGGCGCCGGGTGACGGGCTCGGCCATGGTCCGGGAGGGCGACCAGGTCTCCTTCGGCCGGATGACCTTCCGCCTCTCCTCCCCCTGACGACGGCCCCTGACGAGGCTCCTCGACGGCGGCCCTGACACCGGGCGGGGCGGCCCGCGCGCCGGCGCCTCCGCCCCCGTCACCCCGTCCCGTCCACCCGGAGCAGGACCGCCGCGGGCCAGGCGTCCGGCAGCCCGGCCAGGGGCAGCTCCCCCTCGTACGGGGACCCGGGCGGCCACCCCGGCACCGGCAGCGGGGTCCACCGGCCCGGGGGCAGGGGCAGGGCGGTGCCGCGCCAGCCGCCCGCGCGGGCCAGCCGGTACGGGAGCCGGGTCGCCAGCGCCACCAGGCCGGGCGAGCGGGCGAAGGCCAGGCAGTGCTCCGCCGCCGGGCCCCGGGCCGGGAGCGGGGCGTAGCCGGTGAAGAGCTCCGGCCGGTCCCGCCGCAGCCGCAGCAGGGCGGCGGTGACCGCCAGCTTCCGGCCCGCCGCGCCGTGCGGGACGGCCCCCGCGTCCAGGCGGGCCAGTTCCTCCCGGGGGAACCGGGCCGGACGCCGGTTGTCCGGATCGACCAGGGCCCGGTACTCCGTCTCGGAGCCCTGGTAGACCTCGGGGACCCCCGGCATCGTCAGGTGCAGCACCGTCATGCCGAGCAGACCCGTCTCCGCCGCCCGCGCCGCCTCCGGCGGGAGGTCCAGCGGGGCCGCGTACCCGGGCACGGTCGCCTCGTACGCCGTGTCCTGGCCGGTCCAGCTCGTGCGCAGGGCGGCTTCGCGGACCGCCTTGAGCAGGGCCTGTTCCAGCCGGTCCGCGGCCTGCGGGGCCTCCCCGAGCCCCAGCGCGCTCTGCCGGGCCACCCAGGCCAGCTGCGGGTCCGGGCCCTGCGGGCGGCCCATCACCTCCGGGACCTGCGACAGCACCGCGATCCGGGCCCGGACGTCCGCGCTCCGCTTGGTGTCGTGGGTGGACAGGACCGTCCCGGAGCCGGGCCACTCCCGCTCCAGCCGGGCGCAGTGGGCGTGGAACTCCGCCGCCCCCACCGCCGGGTGCCCCGGATCACCCCCGACCTCGTTGGCCGACAGCAGCGGGGCCCAGCGGTAGAAGGCCCGGTCCTCCAGGGACTTGGCGCGCAGCGCCGCCGAGGTCTGGGCGAAGCGGGCGGCGAAGGCCCGGTCGGTCAGCAGCAGCTCCCGTACGGCGTCCACCGGACCCCGGCCGGCCTGTGCGGCGGCCTCCTCCAGCGCCCCGGGCGCGGGCCGCGGGTCCTCGGGGTAGGACCGGTAGACGGGGGAGGCGATCAGCAGCTCCCGGACGGCGCCGGCCAGCTCCGGCCCGGCGCGGCGCGCCAGCGCCGCCAGCTCGGCGGCCAGGTCGCCGGTCAGCACCTCCCGGGCGCAGGCGGCGGCCGTCCGCTCCCAGGGCCCGAGCCCGGTGGCCTCCGCGTACCGCCGGGCCAGCAGCGCGGCGCCCTCCGGGTCGGTGAACACCCCGTCCACCCGTCGCAGCGTGTCGTACCCGGTGGTACCCGCCACCGGCCACGCGGACGGCAGCCGCTCCGGCCCGGCGAGGATCTTCTCGACCACCACCCAGCAGTCGTCGCCCACCGCCGCCCGCAGCCGCCCCAGGTACCGCGCCGGGTCCGCCAGCCCGTCCACGTGGTCGATCCGCAGCCCCCGCACCACCTTGTCCCGGACCAGCTCCAGCACCTTCGCGTGGGTGGCGGTGAACACCTCCGGGTCCTCGACCCGGACCCCGATCAGCTCCGAGACGGTGAAGAACCGCCGGTAGTTCAGGGCGGTACGGGCCTCCCGCCACCAGGCCGGGCGGTACCACTGCGCGGCCAGCAGTGCGGCCGGCTCCAGCCCCGCCGTCCCCGCCCGCAGGGGGAACTCGTGGACCCCGTGGCGCAGCACCTCCCCGTCCACCGCGAACGCGCCGGGCTCCGCCGGCCCGGCGAGGACCGGCAGCAGGACCTGCCCGCCGCCCGCCTCCCAGTCGATGTCGAACCAGCGCGCGTACGGCGAGCGCGGCCCCTCCCGCAGCACCTCCCACAGGGGCCGGTTCAGCCGCAGCGGCGTCGGCACCGCCATGTGGTTCGGCACGATGTCGAGGACCAGGCCCAGCCCGTGGCCCCGGGCGGTCCGGGCCAGCGCCCGCAGCCCCGCCTCGCCGCCCAGCTCGGCCCGGACCCGGGAGTGGTCGGTGACGTCGTACCCGTGCGCCGAACCGGGCACCGCCTCCAGGACGGGAGAGAGGTGCAGGTGGGACACCCCGAGCGAGGCGAGGTAGGGCACGAGGTCCCCGGCCGCCGCGAAGGGGAACTCCGGGCGGAGCTGGAGACGGTAGGTCGACGCCGGGACGGACCGCTGGGCAACGGGCCGCCCCGGGACGGCCCGTTCCGGGGCGGTGGATTGCGGCGGGCTGCTTGACCGAGGCTGGCTCATGAGGACGTACGTACCCAGCCCGCCGCGATCCGTGCCACCACCGCCCGGCATCCGGGTGACCGCACCGCCCGGCGCGGCGCCCGGCACCCCGCGCTCTCACGCCGGGCGCTGGAGCACCACCAGGCACCGGCCCGTCAGCGCCACCCGGTCCCCGGCCGCGTACCGGGTCCCCGTACCGGGCGCCAGGACGTCCGCCCGCGCCGTGTCCACCACCAGGTGCCACTGCGCGCCGTACCCGGCCGGGACGGTGAAGTCCTGCGGATCGGCGCCCGTGTTGAACAGCAGCAGGAACGAGTCGTCGGTGATCCGCTCCCCCCGGCCGCCCGGCTCGGAGATCGCCTGCCCGTTGAGGAACACCGTCAGCGCCCGCGCGTGCTGCGCCTGCCAGTCGCGGGCCCGCATCTCCTCGCCGTGCGGGGTGAACCAGGCGATGTCGGAAAGCGCGTCGTGCGCCCCCTGCACCGGCCGCCCGTGGAAGAACCGGCGCCGCCGGAAGACCGGGTGCTCGCGCCGCAGCCGCACCATCCGCCGGGTGAACTCCAGCAGCGCCGGGGGCGGCTTCCCCGGCTCCGGCCAGCGCACCCAGGACAACGCGTTGTCCTGGCAGTACGCGTTGTTGTTGCCGCCCTGGGACCGGGCGAACTCGTCGCCGTGGCTGAGCATCGGCACCCCCTGCGACAGCATCAGGGTGGCCATGAAGTTGCGCATCTGGCGCTCGCGCAGCTCCTGGACGTCCGGGTCGGCGCTCTCGCCCTCGGCCCCGCAGTTCCACGACCGGTTGTGGGCCTCGCCGTCCTCGTTGCCCTCCCGGTTGGCCTCGTTGTGCTTCTCGTCGTACGAGACCAGGTCGTTCAGGGTGAACCCGTCGTGGCAGGTGGTGAAGTTGACGGAGGCGATCGGGCGCCGGCCGTCGTCCTGGTAGAGGTCGGAGGAGCCGGTCAGCCGCCCCGCGAACTCCGCGAGCGTGCGCGGCTGACCCCGCCACAGGTCCCGCACGGTGTCCCGGTACTTGCCGTTCCACTCGGACCACAGCGGCGGGAAGTTGCCCACCTGGTAGCCGCCCTCGCCCAGGTCCCAGGGCTCCGCGATCAGCTTCACCTGGCTGACCACCGGGTCCTGCTGGACCAGGTCGAAGAACGAGGACAGCCGGTCCACCTCGTGGAACTGACGTGCCAGGGTCGCCGCGAGGTCGAAGCGGAAACCGTCCACGTGCATCTCGGTGACCCAGTACCGCAACGAGTCCATGATCAACTGGAGGACGTGCGGGGACCGCATCAGGAGCGAGTTCCCCGTCCCGGTGGTGTCGGTGTAGTGCCGCATGTCCTGCGCGAGCCGGTAGTACGAGGCGTTGTCCAGCCCCCGGAAGGACAGCGTCGGCCCCAGGTGGCTCCCCTCGGCCGTGTGGTTGTAGACCACGTCGAGGATCACCTCGATCCCCGCCTGGTGCAGCGCCCGGACCGCCGACTTGAACTCCAGCACCTGCTGGCCCCGGTCGCCCGACGCGTAGCCGTTGTGCGGGGCGAAGAAACCGATGGTGTTGTAGCCCCAGTAGTTGCTGAGCCCGTCGTCCACGAGACGGTGGTCGTTGACGAACTGGTGGACGGGCATCAGCTCCAGCGCCGTCACCCCGAGCCCGGTGAGGTGCCCGATCACCGCCGGGTGCGCGAGCGCCCCGTACGTGCCGCGCAGCTCCTGCGGCACCTCCGGGTGACACATGGTCAAGCCCTTGACGTGGGCCTCGTAGAGCACGGTGCGGTGGTACTCGTGGCGCGGCGGCCGGTCGTTGGCCCAGTCGAAGTAGGGGTTGACCACGACCGAGCTCATGGTGTGCGGGGCCGAGTCCAGGTCGTTGCGCGAGTCCGGACGGCCGAAGTGGTAGCCGTACACCTCCGCGCCCCAGCGCACGCTCCCGCTGACCGCCCGCGCGTACGGGTCCAGCAGCAGCTTCGCCGCGTTGCAGCGCAGCCCGCGCTCGGGCTCGTACGGGCCGTGGACACGGAACCCGTAGCGCTGCCCCGGCATGACCCCGGGGAGGTAGGCGTGCCGGACGAAGGCGTCCGTCTCGCGCAGCTCGACGGCGGTCTCCGAACCGTCGTCGTGCAGAAGGCACAGTTCGATGCGTCGGGCGGCTTCGGAGTAGACCGCGAAGTTGGTGCCGGCGCCGTCGTAGGTGGCGCCGAGCGGGTATGCCCGTCCCGGCCAGACCTGCATGAATGAATACTCTTCCCGTCCTCGTCCGGCTGATCGTCGGCTGATCCGGCGTGGACCGCGTCCCTGCCAGATCTTCCCCGAAAGAGGGGCGCCCGTCGTGGACCCGGGATGCTCCTGCCGGGTGACCCGGAGAGCCGATATGCGGGTCAGCGGACAATGAGGGCATCGGATAATGGGTCAACGGGCGGCCGGTGTACGGACCATCGGGCTGCACCGGGCCGCGCGCGCGGAGTACCCTTCCGTGATCACTGGAGACGGGCGTCCAGACGCAGAAGGCGGTGCACGGGTGAGCTCGGGAGGTCTGGAGCTGCCCCCTGGTGACAGCGGTCACGAGGGCGGTCCGGCGGACGCCCCGGGAGGTGTCCCCGGTGCCGTCGCGGCCGGGGCCGTCTCCCTGGCGGGCGGGCCGGAGGGGACGGGGGCGACGGACACGGCCCTGCGGGCCGGGGCCGAACTGGACTGGGGCGCCGAGGCCTGGAGCGAGGTCCGCACCCGCGCGCAGCGGGCGGGCCGGGCCTACATCTGGCTCAACCTGATCGAACAGCGGCTCCGGTCGGTGGTCGGGGCCGTGCTGCGGCCCATCTACGAGCCGGTGCACGGCGAGGACGACTGGGTGGTCGCCGCGGCCGGGCCCGCCGGACAGGAGTGGGTGCAGCGGGCCGTCGCCGTGCGCGAGGTGAGCCGCCGCAAGGGCTACCTGCTCGACACGGCCGACGACAACGTCCTGAGCTTCCTGACCCTCCCGCAGCTGCGGGAGCTGATGGTCCAGCACTGGCCCTGTTTCGAGCCGTACTTCGACGACCGGCGCGAGATCGAGCTCGCCCTCGACGAGCTGGAGGTCACCCGCAACGTCGTCTCCCGCAACCGCGCCCTGTCCCGGGCCGTGCTGGAACAGGCGGAACGGGCCTCGGCGCGGCTGCTGGAGGTCCTGGGCGGGGGCGCGGGCAGCCCCTCGGCGGACCGGCTGCCGATCGACGCGGTCGAGGAGCTGGTGGGCGACCGGTACGCGGACGTCATCTCCGTCCACCCCGACCGGGTCCGGCTCCAGCGCCAGCTCCCGGCGGAGGACCTGTTCGGCGGGGCCCGGCGGCTCGACGCCATCGGCATAGGACTCAACCTGCTGGTCCAGAACTTCTCGGGCCGCCGCCTGGTGCGGCTCACGGAAGCCGGCTGCCGGGTCCGGCTGCTCTTCCTCAACCCGGCCAGCAGCGCGGTCAAACGCCGCGAACGCGAGCTGGGGCTGCGCAAGGGCGAGCTGAGCCGCTCGGTGGAGATGAACATCCTCCACGTACGGCGGGTCCGGGCGGGCCTGCGGGACCCGTCGGGCTTCGAGATCCACGTCTTCGACGAGACCCCCCGCTTCACCGCCTACCTGGTGGAGGGGGAGTCCTCGGGCATCGCGGTCGTCCAGACGTACCTGCGGCGGGCGCGCGGCATGGAGGCGCCGGTCCTGGTCCTGCGCGGGGGCGGGCGCGGTGTCCCCAAGGACGCGGACCACGGGCTGTTCACGACGTACCGGGAGGAGTTCGAATCGGTCTGGGACGACTCCCGGCCGGTCTCCTGACGGGGCCGTCGCCCTCGCTGTCAGTGGCCCGTGGCAGGCTGAAGGCCAGGAAACGGACGGACAGACGGACGGGGGAGGGGCGCGTGGCGGAAGACTGGCACGGCGGTGTGCTGATCGGGTTCGACCTGGAGACGACCGGCACGGAGCCGGAGCGGTCGCGGATCGTGACGGCGGCGCTGGTCGAGGTGCGCGCCGGCACGGTGCGCGGGCGGCGCGGCTGGCTCGCGGACCCGGGGATACCGATCCCGGAGGAAGCGTCGGCGATCCACGGCATCAGCACCGGCCGGGCGGTCACCGAGGGCCGTCCGGCACCCGAGGTCGCCGAGGAGATCGCGGCGGCCCTGGTGGGGCACTGGCAGCGGGGCGCGGTGGTCGTCGCGTACAACGCCGCCTTCGACCTGACCCTGCTGACGGCGGAACTGCACCGGCACGGGCTGCCGTCGCTGGCCGACCGGCTGGACGGTGCGCGGACCGGCCCGGTGGTGGACCCGCTGACCATAGACCGGGCCGTGGACCGCTACCGGCGCGGCAAGCGGACCCTGGAGGCGGTGTGCGGGGTGTACGGGGTCACCCTCGACGCCGCGCACGACGCGGGGGCCGACGCGCTGGCGGCGGTCCAGGTGGCCCGTGCGATAGCCGCGCGCCATCCGGAGGTGGCCGGGCTCACCCCGGCCGACCTGCACGCCCGGCAGGGCGGCTGGCACGCGCGCTGGGCCCGCGACTTCCAGGCGTACCTGCGCCGCCAGGGCACCCCGGACGCGGTGATAGACACGGCGTGGCCGCTGCGCGCGCTGATACCTGCCTGAGGGCCTGACGACGTGACGGCCTGACGGTCCGGCCGCTTGTCCGGCTGCCTGCCCGGCTGCCTGCCCGGCTGCCTGTCCGACAGGGTCCGGCCGGTTGGGTCCGGCGAGCGGCCCGGGGGCCGGTGCCGGGGCCGGTTCTAGAAGGGGTGCCAGCGCAGTTCGCGGTCGCCGTCGCGCAGGGAGTTGACCCGGCGGTGGAACTCCGCGAGGGCCTTGGGGTTGGCCGGGGCGTGCTGGGAGACCCAGGCGCAGCTGGCCGTCTCCCGGGCGCCGCGCAGGACCGCGCAGCCCTCCCACGCGCGCACGTCCCAGCCGTACGCCCGGACGAAGGCCTCGTAGGACCCGGCGGGCAGCCCGTACCGGTCGAGCGAGAGGGCCATCACCACCAGGTCGTGCTCGCGCAGGTCGGCCGAGACGGTCTCCAGGTCGACCAGGACCGGGCCGTCCGGGCCCACATGGACGTTGCGTGGCAGGGCGTCGCCGTGGACGGGGCCCCGGGGGAGGTGCGGGGTCAGCCCGGCGACCTCCTCGGCGTACGCGTCGCGCCGGGCCCGCAGGTACGCCGCGTCCGCCGGGTCGACGGTGTCACCGGCCAGCCGCAGCCAGCGCTCGACCCCGCCCAGCAGGTCCCGCGCGGGCAGGTCGAACGGCGGTGCGGGCAGGGCGTGGACCTCGCGCAGCAGCGCCGCCAGGTCCTCGGGGCCCGCCGGACGGACCGCGTCCGGCAGCCGGTGCCAGAGGGTCACCGGGTGCCCGTCGACCAGCCGTGGCACCGGCTCGGCCGCGCGCACCGCCGCGATCCCGGACTCCGCGAACCAGCCCGCCACCGCGAGCTCCCGCTCGGCCCGCGCCAGCAGCCCCGCCTCCCGGCCCACCTTCACCACCAGCTCGCCGACGGCGAAGACGGCGTTCTCGCCGAGTGCGAGGAGCACGGGCTCCCGCGTGGAGCCGGCGCCCGGACCCGGGCCGGAGCCGAGCCCCGCCGCCGTCAGTACGTCCCTGGCCCGCGCCTCGTCCATGCCGTTCGTCCCGTCCTTCGCCGGCTCGTCGTGGAGCGTCGTGAATCCGCCCAGTCTCGCATTTCCTTCCCCGCCTCCCCCCGCGTGGGCCCGGCCGCGCACGACGGCCGCGCACCCGGCCCGGCCGCGGTGCTCGCGCCGGCGGGCACCGGAAGGCACCCATGGCCGGACTCCGCGCGGTGCGGGCGGGACTCCGCGGGGCTGGCCCGGGAGCGGGAGGCGGCCGTCCCGGCCCCCTTCGGGTTCCGGGGGTCCCCCGCCTGGTCGTGGACGGCGCGTACCTCCGTGCCGTCCACGGCGCCCGCCCCTTCCCGGCCGCCGGGCCGCAAGGGCGGCAGCCGCACGCCACCTTCCTCTCCGGACGGCCCGCCCCGGACCGCTTCGCCGCGCTCGACGGGCCCTCGTACCTCCCCGAGGGGTACCGGCTCGGCGACCGCGTCCTCCCCTCCGCGCCCGGAGGGTCCGGGCCGTTCCCAGCCGGGCGGGGCACCGGCCCGGCCCGCCCTGCTCGGGGGCATCGCCGCCGCCCGCCCGCAACGGGAACACCGCCGTCGAGCCGGTCGAGAGCTGGTCGAGCCGATCGGGGACCGCCCGACCCGCCCGACCTGCTCGCCCACCCGTCGCGCCCCGCCCGCAACGCGGGGTACGGGGTGTGCCAGGCTCGTCGGCATGAGGTACATCATCATCGGCGCGGGCGCGGTCGGCGCCACCATCGGCGGACGGCTGGCGCAGACGGGCGCGGAGGTCGTCCTGGTCGCGCGCGGCGCGCACGCGCAGGCCCTGCGGACGGACGGGCTGCGGCTCACGACGGCCGCCGGGACCCGTGTGCACCGGCTGCCCGTGGCCGAGGGGCCCGGGGAACTGGGCGAACTGCGGCCGGACGACGTACTGCTGCTGGCCGTCAAGACACAGGACGCCGTCGCCGCGCTCGACACCTGGGGCGATGCGGAGGTCGCGGGCGGCGGCACGGCCGCGCAGCGGCTGCCGGTGCTGTGCGCGCAGAACGGGGTGGAGAGCGAACGCCTGGCCCTGCGGCGCTTCGCGCACGTGTACGGGGTCTGCGTCTGGCTGCCCTCGACCTTCCTCGAACCGGGCGTGGTCTCGGCCCCGTGCGCGCCGCTGACCGGAATCCTGCACCTGGGCCGGGCCGCCGGAGGCACGGACGGGCGGCTGCGGCGGATCGCGGCCGGCCTGGAGGAGGCGGGCTTCGCGGCGCCCGTGACCGAGGACGTGATGCGGTGGAAGTACGCGAAGCTGCTGGGCAACCTGGGCAACGCGATCCAGGCGACGACGGGCCCGGAGCCCGCTGCGGGCAAGGCGGCGCTGCTGCTGCGGGCCATCCGTGAGGCGAAGGCCGTCTTCGGGGCCGCGGGCATCGGGTACGCCTCCGAGGCCGAGGAGTCGGCGGCGCGCGACGGCCGGGCGGAGCAGCCGCCGGGGGTCCGGGGCGGGTCCTCGTGGCAGAGCCTGGCCCGGGGGACCGGGTCGGTCGAGGCCGACTACCTCAACGGTGAGATCTGCCTGCTGGGCCGGTTGCACGGGGTGCCCACCCCGGTCAACGAGGTGCTGCGGCACGCGGCGAACATCTTCGCCCGCGAGTCGCTGCCGCCGGGTTCGATGTCGGTCGCGGACCTGACGGCCCTGGCCGACGAGGCCGCGGCCCGCGCGTAGCACCCTCCCGGCCGGGACGGCCCGGCCCCGCCCAGCAGGCCGCGCCGCCCCGGCCGCCCGTCCGCCGGCCCGTCAGGCGGTGAGGGCCGGGAGGCGGGACGGGGTGCGGGCGGCCGTGTCGTAGCGGCGCAGGAGCAGGCGGGCCAGTTCCGGGGCCGGGCCCAGGACGGCGGCGAGGACGTCCGCCCCGGCCGCCGCGGCGCCCGCCGCGATCCGGTCCGGGAGCCGGCCCGGGGCGATCACGTACGGGGCGACCGCGACCCGGCGGACCCCCTCGGCGCGCAGGGCCCGTACGGCGTCCTCCGTACGGGGGACGCCCGAGGAGGAGGCTCCGGAGGCGAACGCGGGTCGCACGGCGCACCAGCCGGTGTGCCGCCACTCCCGCGCGATTTCAGCGATCACCGCGATCGCCTCCGGGTCCGTGGAGCCGGCGGCGGCGAGCACCACACCGGTGCCGGGCCGGTCCGCCGGGGTGAGGCCGGCCTCCCGCAGACGGCGTTCGAGCGCCGCCGTCAGCAGGGGGGAGGGGCCGAGGACTTCCGCCGTCCGTACCGACAGGCCGGGCAGGCGGGCCACCGCGTCCGCCAGTACCGCCGGGACGTCGGACTTCGCGTGGAACGCCCGGGTCAGCAGCAGCGGGAGGGCCACGACCTCCCGGACCCCCGACCGGTGCAGGCGGGACAGTGCCTGCGCGACGGTCGGGGTGTCGAAGTCCAGGAAGGCGGTCTCCGCCCGCAGCCCCGGCCGCAGCGCCCGCGCCCGCCGGGTCAGGGCGTGCACGGTCGCCGCGTGCCTCGGGTCGCGGCTGCCGTGGGCGATCACCAGGAGCGCGGGCCCGGACGAGGGTCCGGACGGGAGCGCGGCCGGGGAGCGGAACAGGGACGGGGACACGGGCTCAGCCCTTGACCATCAGGCCGCGGCTGCGCAGCACCCACCGCTCGACCGGGCTGAAGATCAGCAGGTCGATGGCGATGCCGACGAACAGGATCAGGAGGATCGCGAGGAAGACGCCCGGCATGTCGATGTTGTTGCGGCCGTTCTCCAGCAACTGGCCCAGGCCCAGGCCCAGATCGGGTGAGGAGGCGATGATCTCGGCGGCCATCAGCGAGCGCCACGAGAAAGCCCAGCCCTGCTTCAGGCCGGCCAGGTAGCCGGGCAGCGCGGCCGGCATGACCACGTGCCAGGTGCCCCGCAGGCCGGTGGCGCCGAGGGTGCGGCCCGCGCGCAGGAAGAGCGGCGGGACCTGGTCCACGCCGGAGACGAGCCCGTTGGCGATGGAGGGGACCGCGCCCAGCAGGATCACCGCGTACATCATCGAGTCGTTCAGCCCGAGCCAGATGACGGCCGGCGGGACCCAGGCCACCGAGGGCAGGGACTGCAGACCGGACAGGATCGGGCCGATCGCGGCGCGGACGAACTTCACCCGGGAGACCAGCAGGCCGAGCGGGGTGCCGATGGCCAGGGCCAGCAGGAAGCCGAGCAGACCGCGCGAGACGCTGGTCCAGACGACCTCCAGCAGGGTCCCCTTGACCCACATGTCGGACACGCCGTCCCACACCGCGGACGGTGAGGGCAGTTTGGTCGGGTCGGTGACCTGCGCCGAGACGAGGATCTGCCAGACCGCGAGGACGATCCCCACGGCCACGACCGGGGGCAGGACCTTCTTGACGAGGACCTCGCGGACCGGGGTCCGGTGGGTCTGGACCGCGTCGAGGGCGTCGAGCCCGGCCCCCAGACCTGCCGTGTCGTCCGTCCGGCCGCCGCCTCTGGCCTTCGCGCCGTCCTCGGCCTTCGGGGTGGTGTCAGTGCTGGCCATGGCGGCGGATCTCCCCACGCAGGTGTTCAGTGATCTCAAGGGACAGCTCGGCGACGTCCGCGTCCTCGATGCGGCGCGGCTGAGCGATGTCCACGGTCCATTCCTTCGCGACCCGGCCGGGCCGCGAGGAGAGCAGGACCACGCGCTGCGCGAGCCGCACGGCCTCGCGCACGTTGTGCGTGACGAAGAGGACGGAGAGGCTGCCCGCGCCGGAACCCTCGGCGTTGGTCGTCTCCCAGATCCGGGTGAGCTCCCCGTGCAGCACGTCACGGGTGATGGCGTCCAGGGCCGCGAACGGCTCGTCCATCAGCAGCAGCTGGCTGTTCTGGGCGAGCGCACGGGCCAGCGCCACCCGCTGGCGCATGCCGCCCGACAGCTCGTGCACCCGCTTGCCGTACGCGCCGCCGAGCCGGACCAGCTCCAGCAGCCGCTCCGCCTCCGGACGGCGCTCGGCCTTGGGCACCCCGCGCAGGCGCAGGGCGAGTTCGATGTTCTTGCCCGCGGTGAGCCACGGGAAGAGGGCGTGCTCCTGGAACATCAGCGCCGGACGGCCGCCCGGGGTCGCGATGGCCCCCGCCGTCGGCCTGTCCAGCCCGGCGACCAGGTTCAGCAGGGTGGACTTACCGCACCCCGAGGCCCCCAGGAGAGTGACGAACTCGCCCGGAGCGACGTCGAGACTGACGTCGTCCAGGACGAGCTGCGATCCGGCAGGACCGGAGAAGGACTTCGAGACGTGCTCGATACGGGCTGCGTGCGTCTGCTCCGCGACGGTGCCCTCGGCAGCCTTGGCAAGCGTGGTGGCCATGGTCGTCACCTCCTGGGATTCGCTGGACTACGGGTTACTTGGCGCCGAGACCGGCGTCGGAGACCTCGGGCCTGCCGGCGGCCTTGAGCACCTTGTTCAGGGGCTTGAGGTCGTAGATCCCGGCCAGGTCGGGCTGCTCGATGAGCTTGGCCTTGACCGCCCAGTCCGACTGGGTCTTCAGCGTCGTCGCCAGCGGGTCGTCGGTCACCAGGATGCTCGGCCAGGCGGCGTCGATCACCGCGGCCTCCAGCTCCTTGCCGCTGAGCTTCTTCAGCGCCGCGTTGGCGGACGCCTTCGCCCGGTTCGGGTCCGCGTTGATCCACTCGTTGGTCTTGACGGTGCCCTTCAGCACGGCCTCGACCACGTCCGGGTGCTCCGTGAGGAACTTCTGCGACACGATGATGTTCGTGATCACGAACTTCTTGTCGGGCCAGATGTCGGTCTCGTCCAGGAGGACCTTGCCACCGTCGGTGACCAGCTTGGAAGCCGTCGGCTCGGGCACCCAGGCGCCGTCGATCGAGCCCTGCTTGAACGCGTCCGGGGTGACCTTGTTGTCCGTACGGACGACCGAGACGTCGCCCTTGCCCGACTCCGGGTCGACCTTCCAGCCCTTCTCGGATATCCAGTTGAGGAACGCGACGTCCTGGGTGTTCCCCTTCTGCGGGGTCGCGATCTTCTTGCCCTTGAGGTCGTCCAGGGTCTTGATCTTCTCGGGGTTCACGACGAGCTTGACGCCACCGGAGGCGGAACCGGAGATGATCCGCAGGTTCTGGCCCTTGGACTTCACGTAGCCGTTGATCGAGGGGGAGGGGCCGATGAAGCCGATGTCGAGAGAGCCGCCGTTGAGCGCCTCGATCTCGGACGGGCCCGCGTTGAAGGTCTGCGGCTTGATCGCGGTGGAGCCGAGCTCCTTCGCGATCAGGCCCTCCTGGATGCCGACGAGGGCCGTGGCGTGCGTCAGGTTGGGGAAGTAGCCGATGCGGACCTCGGGGGCCGACAGCGCCTTGCCGGTGTCGGCACTGGCGTCGGTCGTCTTCGCCGGCTCCTGCGGCGTGGCCTGCGAGCCGTAGCCGCAGGAGGCGAGCGCGCCGATCAGGAGCGGCAGGGCGGCGACGACGGCGCCGCGGCGCGCGGTGGCGCGGGAGAACAGGGTGTTACGGGTGGTACCGGTGGCAGGCACGGGAGAGCTTCCTCTCGTAGCGTCGTGATCTCACGACGCACGTCTTCGTCTCGGGAGCGGGGGCGGGCACAGCAGGTGGGGGGTGAGGGCGCGCGTGCGGTGCGCGTACGTCATCACGCACATCGCGCCACCCCTCCCTGGCCGCTGCCGAGGGAGCCGCTGCCTATGCGGCCCCCCTCCTTGGCGAAGGTCGCGTAGATGTCGTCGGCCATGATCAGAAATCCCACCCTTCCTCGTCCGCCTGGACGGTGGCCTTGGCCCGGGAGGCGAAGGACTCGCCCGCCATGCCCGCCGCCAGGGTGGTTCCGTCGGCCGGGTCGATCAGCAGGAAGGACCCGGTGCGGCGCGAGTCGGCGTACGCGTCGAGCGCGAGCGGCTCGGCGGTACGGACGACGACCCGGCCGATGTCGTTGGTGACCAGCTGACCGGGGTCCGGATGCTGGGACAGGTCGTCCAGGGTCAGCCGCGAGGGGATCTCCTTGACGATCGCCTTGACCGTGCGCGTGGTGTGCTTCAGCAGCACCCGGGCGCCGACGGCCAGCGGCTGGTCCGCCACGTGGCAGACCGTCGCCTCGACGTCCTGCGTGGTGGCGGGGGCGCTCGCGGAGGGCGCGATCAGGTCGCCGCGCGAGACGTCGACGTCGTCGCTCAGCCGCAGGGTCACCGACTGCGGGGACCAGGCGATGTCCACGGACCGGCCCAGCGCGTCGATGCCCTCGATGGTGCTGGTGCGGCCCGAGGGCAGCACGGTCACGGCCTCGCCGACCCGCAGTACACCGGAGGCGATCTGGCCCGCGTACCCCCGGTAGTCCGGGTGCGCGGCGCTCTGCGGCCGGATCACGTACTGCACCGGGAAACGCGCCGGGCAGGCGGTGAGGTCGTGGCTGACCGGGACGGTCTCCAGGTGCTCCAGCACGGTGGGGCCGCCGTACCAGTCCATGTGCGCGGAGGGCTCCACCACGTTGTCCCCGGCCAGGGCCGAGATCGGGATCGCGGTGCACCAGTTCTCCTGGTGGTGTCCCCCAGCCCCCCAGCCCGGCACGCCCAGCTCCGAGGCGTACGCCGTGAACTCCTCGGCGATCGCCGCGAAGACGGCCTCCTCGTACCCGACCAGGTCCATCTTGTTGACGGCCAGGACCACGTGCGGGACGCGCAGCAGCGCGGCGACGGCCGCGTGCCGGCGGGTCTGCTCGATCACGCCGTTGCGGGCGTCGACCAGGACCACGGCCAGGTCGGCGGTGGAGGCCCCGGTGACCATGTTGCGGGTGTACTGCACGTGCCCGGGGGTGTCCGCGAGGATGAACCGGCGGCGCGTGGTGGCGAAGTAGCGGTACGCGACGTCGATGGTGATGCCCTGCTCCCGCTCGGCCCGCAGGCCGTCGGTGAGCAGCGCCAGGTCGGGCGTGTCCTGCCCGCGCTGGGCCGAGACCGCCTCGACGTGCTCCATCTGGTCGGTGAGGACCGACTTGGAGTCGTGCAGCAGCCGCCCCACCAGCGTGGACTTGCCGTCGTCGACGGAACCGGCGGTCGCGAAGCGCAGCAGGGTGGTCACGGAAGGGTCGGCCAGGCCGGCGGGCTGATCGGTGGTGGAGGTCATGGCTAGAAGTACCCTTCGCGTTTGCGGTCTTCCATCGCGGCCTCGGACATCTTGTCGTCGGCCCGGGTCGCGCCCCGCTCGGTGAGCCGGGAGACGGCGATCTCGGCGATCACCGCGTCCAGCGTGGCCGCGTCGGAATCGACGGCGCCGGTGCAGGACATGTCACCGACGGTGCGGTAGCGGATGGTCCGCTTCTCGGTCGTCTCGTGCTCCTTCGGGCCGCCCCACCCGCCGGCCGTCAGCCACATGCCGCCGCGCCGGAACACCTCGCGCTCGTGGGCGAAGTAGATCTGCGGCAGCTCGATGGACTCGCGGGCGATGTACTGCCACACGTCCAGCTCGGTCCAGTTGGAGAGCGGGAAGACCCGGACGTGCTCGCCGGGGGCGTGGCGGCCGTTGTAGAGCTGCCACAGTTCGGGGCGCTGACGGCGCGGGTCCCACTGCGAGAACTCGTCGCGGAGGCTGAACACCCGCTCCTTGGCGCGGGCCTTCTCCTCGTCGCGCCGGCCGCCGCCGAACACCGCGTCGAACCTCAGTCGCTGGATCGCCTCGGTCAGCGGGAGGGTCTGGAGCGGGTTGCGGGTGCCGTCCGGACGCTCGCGCAGCGTGCCCGCGTCGATGTACTCCTGGACGGAGGCCACGTGCAGCCGCAGCCCGTGCTCCTCGACGGTACGGTCCCGGTACTCCAGCACCTCGGGGAAGTTGTGACCGGTGTCCACGTGCAGCAGCGTGAAGGGCACCGGCGCCGGCGCGAACGCCTTCAGTGCCAGGTGCAGCATGACGATCGAGTCCTTGCCGCCGGAGAAGAGGATCACCGGCCGCTCGAACTCCCCCGCCACCTCGCGGAAGATGTGCACGGCCTCCGACTCCAGGGCGTCGAGGTGCGACAGCGCGTACGGAGCGTCCGTCTCTTCGTGCAGATGGGCGACGGTGGTCATGCGAGACCCCTCTCGGTGAGCAGCGCGTGCAGGGCCGAGGCCGACTCCCGCACCGTCTGCGTGTGCGACTCGATACGGAGGTCCGGGGACTCCGGTGCCTCGTACGGGTCGTCGACCCCGGTCAGACCGGAGATCTCGCCCGCCGCCTGCTGGGCGTACAGACCCTTGACGTCACGCTCCGAGCACACCTCGACCGGGGTGGCCACATGGACCTCCAGGTAGGTGGTGCCCTCGGCGGCGTGACGCTTGCGGACGGCCTCCCGGCTGTCCGCGAACGGCGCGATCACCGGCACCAGCGCCTTGACGCCGTTGCCGGCCAGCAACTCGGCGACGAAGCCGATCCGCTCCACGTTGACCTGCCGGTCCGCACGGCTGAAACCCAGGCCCGCCGAGAGGAAGGTGCGGATCTCGTCCCCGTCGAGGACCTCCACCCGGTGGCCCTCGGCGCGCAGCCGCTCGGCCAGCGCGTACGCGATGGTGGTCTTGCCCGCGCTCGGCAGCCCGGTCAGCCACACGGTGGCGCCCTGGTCGCTCACGCTCATCTGCTTCTTCTCCGTACTCGTCCGCTTCGTCATCAGCCGTGCAGCCCGCACTCGGTCTTGGCCCGCCCGGCCCAGCGGCCGGCCCGCGCGTCCTCGCCCTGTGCCACCCTGCGGGTGCAGGGGGCGCAGCCGACGGAGGCGTAGCCGTCCGTCAGCAGCGGGTTGGTCAGGACGCCGTGCTCGGTGACGTACGCGTCCACGTCGTCCTGGCTCCAGCGGGCGATCGGGGCGACCTTGACCTTGCGCCGTCTCTCGTCCCAGCCGACCACCGGGGTGGCGGCCCGGGTCGGGGACTCGTCGCGGCGCAGCCCCGTCGCCCAGGCGTCGTACCCGGTCAGCCCCTCCTCCAGCGGCTTGACCTTGCGCAGCGCGCAGCACAGGTCGGGGTCGCGCTCGTACAGCCGGGGGCCGTGCTCGGCGTCCTGCTCGGCGACGCTGCGGCGCGGGGTGAGCGTGATGACGCGGACGTCCATCACGGCCTCGACCGCGTCACGGGTGCCGATGGTCTCCTCGAAGTGGTAGCCCGTGTCGAGGAAGACGACGTCGACGCCGGGCCGGACCCGGGAGGCGAGGTGGGCGACGACCGCGTCCTCCATGGAGGAGGTCACGGCGAACCGCGCGCCGAAGGTGTCGGTCGCCCAGCGCAGGATCTCCGGCGCGGAGGCGTCCTCCAGCTCCCGGCCCGCCCGCTCGGCCAGTTCCCGCAGGTCCCGCGTCTCCTGAGCGGTCGTCATATCCCGTCCCCTCCCGCGCCGTCGGACCGGACCCCGCGGGCCAGCAGCCCGAGGTACTTGAGCTGGAAGGCCCGGTTGCAGGCCCGGCACTCCCAGGTGCCGTGGCCCTGCTCGTGGGGACGCAGGTCCTCGTCCCCGCAGTACGGGCAGTGGAACGGTGCCGCGCGCTCGCTCACGATCCTGACCTCCGTCGTCGTCCGCCGTCGCTCATGACAGGGCCTTGTCGTCGGCGCGGGTCACCCAGGCGGCGAAGCGCTCGCCGTCCTCGCGCTGTTCCTGGAAGCGGGTGACGACCCGCTCCACATAGTCGGGCAGGCCGGCCGCGGTGACCTTGAGGCCGCGGACCTTGCGGCCGAAACCGGCCTCCAGGCCGAGGGCGCCGCCCAGGTGGACCTGGTAGCCCTCCACCTGGTTGCCGTCGTCGTCCAGGACCAGCTGGCCCTTGAGACCGATGTCCGCCACCTGGATGCGGGCACAGGCGTTGGGGCAGCCGTTGATGTTGATGGTGATCGGTTCGGCGAACTCCGGCAGGCGCCGCTCCAGCTCGTCGATGAGGGAGGCGCCGCGCGCCTTGGTCTCGACGATCGCCAGCTTGCAGAACTCGATGCCGGTGCAGGCCATCGTGCCGCGCCGGAAGGGGGACGGGGTGACGCGCAGGTCCAGCGCCTCCAGCGCCGCGACCAGCGGGTCGACCTGGTCGGCCTCGACGTCGAGGACGATCATCTTCTGCTCGGCGGTGGTGCGCAGGCGGCCGGAGCCGTGCTGCTCGGCGACGTCCGCGATCTTGGTGAGGGTGGCGCCGTCCACCCGGCCGACGCGGGGCGCGAAGCCGACGTAGAAGCGGCCGTCCTGCTGCTGGTGGACGCCGACGTGGTCGCGCCACTGGCCGGAGGGCTGCGGGGGCGCGGGGCCGTCGGTGAGCTTGCGCTTCAGGTACTCGTCCTCCAGGACCTGGCGGAACTTGGCCGGACCCCAGTCGGCGACGAGGAACTTCAGCCGGGCGCGGGTGCGCAGGCGGCGGTAGCCGTAGTCGCGGAAGATCGAGATGACGCCCTCGTAGACGTCCGGCACCTCCTCCAGCGAGACCCAGGTGCCCAGGCGCACGCCGAGCTTGGGGTTGGTGGAGAGGCCGCCGCCGACCCAGACGTCGAAGCCGGGGCCGTGGTCGGGGTGGTCGACGCCGACGAAGGCGATGTCGTTGATCTCGTGCGCCACGTCGAGCAGCGGCGAGCCGGAGATCGCGGACTTGAACTTGCGCGGCAGGTTGGAGAAGTCGGGGTTGCCGACGATGCGGCGGTAGATCTCGTCGATGGCCGGGGTGCCGTCGATGATCTCGTCCCGGGCGATGCCGGCGACGGGCGAGCCGAGGATGACGCGGGGCGTGTCCCCGCAGGCCTCGGTGGTGGAGAGGCCGACGGCCTCCAGGCGGCGCCAGATCTCCGGGACGTCCTCGATGCGGATCCAGTGGTACTGCACGTTCTGGCGGTCGGTCAGGTCGGCGGTGCCGCGCCCGAACTCCTCGGAGATCTCGCCGATGACGCGGAGCTGCCCCGTGGTGAGCCGGCCGCCGTCGATGCGGACGCGCAGCATGAAGTACTTGTCGTCCAGCTCCTCCGGCGCCAGGATCGCGGTCTTGCCGCCGTCGATCCCGGGCTTGCGCTGGGTGTACAGGCCCCACCAGCGCATGCGCCCGCGCAGGTCGTTGGGGTCGATGGAGTCGAAACCGGCCTTGGAGTAGATCGTCTCGATGCGTGTCCGCACGTTGAGACCGTCGTCGTCCTTCTTGAACTGTTCGTTGCCGTTGAGGGGGGTGTGGTGTCCGACGGCCCACTGACCCTCACCGCGGTGACGGCCGGTCTTGCGGCGCGCGGCGGCTGCGGGCGCGGCTGCGGGCGTTTCGGGGGTGGCGGCCATGGCGGTACGTCCTTCTTCGGCGGCTCAAGGCAGGGGGCAGGGGAGCGGCGTGCCCCTCGGGCGGGGAGCCGGCATGGCGTGGCGCCGCGGCTTCGCCGGGATCACCGGCGGGCGGGGCGGTCCTCTGCCCTCGGCGGGCGGGTGGGTGTCTCGGCGCGGGCCGCGGGCCGCGGGCGGCGGTGACGGCGGCAGGGCGGGGCGGTGGCTGGTTCTGTCAGCGCGCCGGACAGATGGCGCTGGACATGCGGCCGAGGTCGACGTGGCGTCGACTCACCAAGGCAATTCCCGCTCCACTCATGGCGGAAGCGTGGCACGGGCCGATTGGAGGAGTCCACTACTGTCCGCGATTTGGACGGTGTGGTCCCGCATGATGAGATGGCGTGATCTGTATCACGCCCCGCGCCCCTTCCCGCCGGGCAGTGCCGGGGCGTGCGGGCGGGGCCCCGCCCGGCCGTGCCGGGGGCGGTGGGAGGGCCGGGGAAGGAGGGGCGGGAGGGCTGCGGCGCGGCCCCGCCGGGGCGGACCCCGGCACCCGGCCGGGGGCTTCACCGCCGCGCCCGCCGGGCCGGTCGGACCGGTCAGGCGCCCGCCGGGCCGGTCAGGCGCCGGGCCAGGGGCCGGGGGTGGGGGACTCCTCCTTGGGCTCCGTCTCCGTCCTGAACACCTTGAACCCGCGCCGGAGGTAGTTGTCCATCGCCGTGGGACCGTCCTGGCTGCAGGTGTGCAGCCAGACCCGGCGCGTCGGCTCGCGATCCGGCCAGCGGGACGCCAGGTCCCAGGCGCGGGCGATGCCCACCGACAGCAGGTGGCCGCCGATCCGCCGGCCGCGGAACTCCGGGAGGAGCCCGAAGTAGATGATCTCCACGGCGCCGTCCTCCTGGGCGTCGAACTCCACGTACCCCGCCGGGGTGCCGCGGTCGTACGCGACCCAGGTCTCCACGCCCGGCCGGGCCAACTGCTCGACCCACTGCGCGCGGGTCAGCGAGAGCCGGTCCGTCCAGTGGATGTCGCCGCCGACGGAGGCGTAGAGGAAACGGCTGAACTCGGGGGAGGGGACCTCGGACCGGACGATCCGGAGCTCCGGCCCCGGCCCGGCCGCCGGGACCAGATCCTGCGGCGAGGTCATTTCCAGGGACCAGGTGGTCAGTGTGAACGTGCTCATGCGAGCCAGGGAACCACACCCCCCGATCCCCGCCGGGGGGTGCCCCGGGCTCCGGCCCGGCACCCCCCGGCGGGGAGGGCGGGCCGGGGCGGCGGGCGGCGCCGGGCGCGGCCGGACCCGTCCGCCGCGGCACACCCCGACCGCCCTCACCGGCCCGCGATCCGCGCCCGGTCCACCACCGCCCCCAGGTCCAGGGTGTGCGGGAGCGTGCCGAAGGCCGCACCCCGGTCGCCGCCCAGCCGCGAGGCGCAGAACGCGTCCGCCACCTCCGGCGGGGCCCAGCGCACCAGCAGCGACCCCTGGAGCACCAGCGCCATCCGTTCCACCACCCGGCGGGCCCGCGCCTCGATCCCGTCCAGGTCGGCGAGTTCCGTCAGCAGGCCCCTGATCGCCGCGTCGAGCCGGTGGTCGGCGCCCCGGGCCCGCCCGACCTCCTGGAGGAAGGCGTTCAGCGACTCCGGTTCGCGCTGGAGCGCGCGGAGCGCGTCCAGGGCCTGGACATTGCCCGAGCCCTCCCAGATCGAGTTCAGCGGGGACTCGCGCAGCAGCCGCGGCAGCCCGGACTCCTCGACGTAGCCGTTGCCGCCCAGACACTCCAGCGCCTCCGCCACCATCGGCGTACAGCGCTTGGTCACCCAGTACTTCGCCACGGGCACCGCGAGCCGCAGGAAGGCCCGCTCCGGCCCGGTCCCCGCGTCGTACGCCGCCGCCAGGCGCAGGGTCAGCGTGGTGGCCGCCTCCGATTCCAGGGCCAGGTCGGCCAGGACGTTGCGCATCAGCGGCTGCCCGATGAGCGGTGCCCCGAAGACGGAGCGGTGCTCCGCGTGGTGCACCGCCTGCGTCAGGGCCTGCCGCATCAGGGAGGCCGAGCCGATGACACAGTCCAGCCGGGTCGCCGAGACCATCTCGATGATCGTCCGTACCCCCCGGCCCTCCTCGCCCACCCGCCGCGCCCAGGTCCCGTCGAACTCCACCTCGCCCGACGCGTTCGACCTGTTCCCCAGCTTGTCCTTCAGCCGCTGGATCGCGAACGCGTTGCGCGTCCCGTCCGGCAGCACCCGTTCCACCAGGAAACAGGTCAGACCGTCCGGAGCCTGCGCCAGCACCAGGAAGCCGTCACTCATCGGCGCCGAGCAGAACCACTTGTGTCCCGTCAGCAGGTACTCGCCCGACGCGTCCAGCGGCACGGCCGCCGTCGTGTTGGACCGGATGTCGCTGCCGCCCTGCTTCTCCGTCATGCCCATGCCGAAGAGGACGCCGGCCTTCTCCGCACCCGGCCGCAGCTCCCGCTCGTACACGTGCGAGGTCAGCCGGGGCTCCCACACGGCGGCCAGCTCCGGGTCGGTCCGCAGCGCCGGCACCGCCGCGTGCGTCATCGAGAGCGGGCAGCCGTGCCCCGCCTCGGCCTGCGACCACACGAAGAACCCGGCCGCGCGCCGCAGGTGCCCGGCCGGACGCCCCCAGGCGTCGGTGAGCCCGGCGGCCACCGCGTGACCCAGCAGCCGGTGCCAGTCCGGGTGGAACTCCACCTCGTCGATCCGGTTCCCGTACCGGTCGTGCGTACGGAGCTTCGGCGGGTTCTCGTTCGCCCGCACCCCCCACTCCTGGGCCTGCGCGGAGCCCGCGGCGCGCCCGAGGGCCGTGAGTTCCTCCCGCGCGGTGGAACGGAGCGCGGGTTCCGCGGAGGCGAGGTGGCGCTCCACGCCCTCGGTGAGGGCGCGGTCGCCGCCGTAGACGTCGTACCCCACCAGAGGCGGGGCCTGGTTGCTGACGGTGTGGGTCGTGGCTGCCATGCGGATACCGTAAGGACGTGCAGCCAGCAAAAGAAACACCTGAGCGGATTCCAGGTCGGCTCCATCGGGCCCGTGCTCTCTACCGCAACGTCTCCAAACGCAAGATGGCCTGGCTGCTGCTGAAGGACACCGTCAATTCGTGCATCGAGTACCGCATCCTCGGACTCGCCGCCGAAGCGGCCTTCTTCACCCTGCTCTCCCTGCCCCCGCTCTTCCTCGGCCTGCTGGGCCTGCTCGGCTACGTGGACGGCTGGACCGACACCCAGACCGTCCACAGCATCGAGGAGAACATCCTGCGGGCGGTGGGCACGGTCCTCTCCGACCGGGGCGTCAACGACATCGCCAGACCCCTGCTGGACGACGTCACCGGCCGCGGCCGTCCCGACCTGATCTCCCTCGGCTTCGCCTTCGCCCTGTGGTCGGGCTCGCGGGCCGTCAACGTCTTCATCGACACCATCACCGTCATGTACGGGCTCGACGGGCACCGGGGGATCGTCAAGACCCGGCTGCTGGCCTTCCTGCTGTACGTGATCGCGCTGCTGATCGGCGCGGTCGTCCTGCCGCTGATGGTGGTGGGACCCGACGCGGTGGTCCGGCTGGTGCCCTGGGGCACGGAACTGATCGCGGTCCTGTACTGGCCGACGGTCACGGTGCTCTCGATCGCCTTCCTGACGACCCTCTACCACGTCTCGGTACCGGTGCGCTCGCCCTGGGTCGAGGACGTGCCGGGCGCGCTGGTGGCCCTGGCCATGTGGGTGTTCGGCTCGTTCCTGCTGCGGATCTACCTCACCAACACCGTGGAGGGGCCGACGATCTACGGGTCGCTCGCCGCCCCGGTGGCGGTCCTGCTGTGGATCGGCATCTCGGCCTTCGCGGTCCTCGTCGGCGCGGCCGTGAACGCCGCCGTCGACCGGGTCTGGCCCTCCGTGGCCACGGCCGCGGCGCGCGAGGCGAACGAACGCGTCCGCGAGGCGGAGGCCGCCCAGCTGGTCGCCCGCGCCGCCGCCTGGCGGGCCGTGGCCGAGGGCGAGTCGGAGGACGACGAGGACGAGGGCATGCCGTCCGAGTTCCCCGAACGCTGGTCCAACTTCCTCCCGCCGGAGGACTACACCTCCCGCCTGCGCAAACACTGACGCCGACGGGCCAGCCGGTGGGCGGGTCACCCCGGTCAGCCGGTGGGCGGGTCCGGCCGGGCGTCACCGTCCGGTGGACCTTTCCGGTGGACCTTTCCGGTCACGGCACCAGTGCCGCGTCAGACAGCGTTCGCCTGTCGAGGAGCGGCGTCCGGTGCGTGGTCCGGGTGTGTCGGCCGGACGTCCTCGTACGGGACGTACCCGGGCTTTCGGCCGGTGCGGCGAGGTGCGGTGCCGGGCGTCGCGGGCCGGTGAACCTTTCCGGTCACAGCACTAGCCTGGAGCTGTGTACGAGGAGACGCGGGCGGTGGCCGTGCCCGGGGCCGTGCTGTGGCGGGCCGAGGGTGGTGGCGGGGTCGTCCTGCCCGACGGGTGCATGGACCTGCTGTGGGCCGACGGGCGGCTGCTGGTGGCCGGGCCCGACACCCGGCCGCATCCCGCCGGGGAGGTCCCGGGCGGGCTGGTCGCCGGTATCCGCCTCGCGCCCGGCACCGCGCCCGCGCTGCTCGGCGTACCGGCGCACGTCCTGCGGGACCGGCGCGCCCCGCTGGCCGACCTGTGGTCCCCCCGGCAGGCGCGCCTCCTCGCCGGACGGGTGGCCCGCCACGGGGACCCGCGCGCTGGGCTGGAGGAGCTGGCCGCCCGCCTCGCCGCCGAGGCCGGGCCGCCGGACCCGCTGGCCGCCGAGGTCACGGCCCGGCTGCGCGCCGGGGCCACCGTCGCCGACCTCGCCCGTGCGACCGGCCTGGGCCCGCGCCGGCTGCACCGCCGCTCGCTGGACGCCTTCGGGTACGGCCCCCGGACGCTCGGCCGGGTGCTCCGGCTGCGCCGCGCCCTGGCCCTGGCCCGGTCCGGCACGCCGTACGCCGAGGTCGCCTGGGCGGCCGGGTACGCCGACCAGTCGCATCTCGCCCGCGAGGTGCGCGCCCTGGCCGGGACGACGCTGAGCGCCTACACGGCGGGCCCGGCCCCGGCCGGGGACTCCGCCCCGGCCGGGGCGAAGAGGGAGACCCCGCAGCCGTCCGGGTCGAGCACGACGGCGTAGCGCTGCCCCCAGAAGGCGTCCCAGGGCTTCAGGTGGCCCGGGTGCCCGGCGCCGGTGAGCTCCGCGTACACCGCGTCGACCCCGGCCGGGGAGCCGCAGTGGAAGGCCAGCTCCCGGCGGCTCTCGCCGGTCGGCGGGGACCAGGACGGGTCGATGGAGCGGATGGTCTCCTCCGTGTCCCAGGCGATCCGCAGCCCGCCGGGCAGCGCGGCCTCCACATGGGGCAGGCCGTCGCTCCCGGCCGGTACGTCCAGCCCGAGGCGGCGGTAGAACGCGAGCGAGGCGGCCATGTCGGAGACGACCAGGCCGATCATGTCGAGTCGTGGTGTCGGTGTCATGCCAGCAGGCTAGCCACGACCCCGGACCCGGGTCTTGAACGTTTCGGACACCACACCGGGGCCGGGCGGTGCTTTCCCATCGTGGTGCTGCCCCCAGGTCAGCCGGTAGATGCCCGGGGGCGGGAAGAGTCCGGCCCGGACCGGGGCGTTCTGCTCGGCGCACGAGCCGCACAGCAGGTCCCGGTGCGGGGAGTCCGGAGTTGTGCGGACCGGTTGGACGGGTTCCCGCCCGCACGCCTCGCAGGTGACGACGTCCGTCGCGGCGGTCTCGAACACCCGGCTGATCACGCGCCGCACCTCGGGGTCATCGGGCGGGTTCGATGTTGTCGAGGGCGGTGGACCATTCGAGCCCGGAGGGGGCGCGGATGCAGGCGAGTTCGGCCCAGTGCGGTCGGGCGGGCGCGTCGGAGAGGTTCTGGTGGACGACGGCCGTCAGGGTGCCCTCGGCTCCGGAGGTGAGGTCGCGGACGCGGGTGCGCGGGAGGGGGTGGGGCAGGTGCCCGAACGGCTCAGGCACCGGCCCGCCCCTGGCTTCCGTGCCCCTTGGCGGTGGCGCCGGTGGTGACAGAGGTCCCGGTTCCGGTGGTGGTGGTGGTGGGGTTCCGGGGTGGTTCGGGGTGGTGGTCGGTGGGTGCGGGGATGCCGAGGACGCGGTGGAGGGTCCGCAGGGCGCGGGCGCCCGGGGAGAAGCGGCCGTATCCATGGAGCCTGGCGCTGGACGCGGTCGGCAGGATCGGCGGCCAGTAGGCGGTCAGGGCCCGGACACCACCGCGCTAAGTGCCACATGGGCAGCCTGAAGGGTGTCCCGTAACGGTGGGGCGCAAGTGAGATGGTTCTCAGCCGTCAGTGTGCTCGCGACCGCTGACAACGTCCCCGGCAGCCCGGCAACGCCCATCTGGACCTGCCCCGGGCGGCGAGGCGACCACCGACGGGGGCTGGCGGTGCTGGGATTCCCGGAAGGAAACGGCTGATACCGGGCGCTCGCCGAAGGCCCGGCCGACGCCGGGGCGGCGGAAGGGGTGGTGTGCGGGGCCGACGGAAGCGGGTAACGTCTTTGTCATGTTCTTCCAGAGGCCGATTTACGAGTGAGGGCGTGATGGGCTCCTGCTGACGTCCTTCGACGTCGACGCCCGTCCCCCACCGATGAATCCGTAGATCACTTCACATCATTACCGGGAGAACCCGTGACCGTGAGCAAGAACATCAACAACCCCGTGGGCATGGGCGGCGGCCAGCGCAAGAGGCTGTCCCGCGCCGAGCGGCAGAACAACGGTCCGCACCGCAACCTCGACCGCCAGGGTGCGGCCGACCAGAAGGCGGAGCTGGTGCACAAGATGCGCGCGAAGGCGGGCGGAGCCGAGGGCGCCGGGCAGCGGGACGACGCTACCGCGCAGAGCTGACGCGCCGCCGCCGCAGGGCGGCACCGCACGGGGCAGGGCCCGGACCGCGACGCGCGGTCCGGGCCCTGCTGTCGTACCGGGGCCCTGCTGCCCTACCGGGCGATGCCGGTCCCGCTCAGCTCTCGGCCGGCCGGACCGAGCCGGTCGAGCAGCGGTCGGCAGCGGAATGCGAGACACCGGGGCGGGGTGCCGGCGGGCGCATCGGCACGTTGGTGCGCCCGTACGGGACGACCGGCGTGATCCGGTCCTGGAGCGGCAGGCCCCAGGGCCGTCCGCGGGGCCGGCAACGGGCCACTCGGGCAGCGCCCCCCGGCGGCTCCGTCGCCCCCGTCGGCCCCGTTCCTCAGGCGTTCTCCCCGGGCGGGTGGTGGAGCGCGGTGGTGAGGGTGGGGTGGGGCGGGGCGGGTGGGGGCTGGGGGGATCGGAGGGGGGAGAGGGGGACCCGGGACCAGTCGATGTCCGACAGGTGGCGGGACAGGATCTCGGCGCGTTCGCGGTAGAGGGCGGCCCGGTCGAGGTCGGAGAAGGCCGGGGGCAGTACTTCGCGGAGTTCCTCGAACTGCTCGGTGGCGCCCGACAGCAGGCTGTGCAGGACGCTCTCCCAGGTGATGCCGCGCAGGCCGACCGACAGGTGCAGCGAGGGCTCGTCGGTGGTGTCACCGACGTGCACGAAACCGCGCGGGAGGTAGAGGCACTCGCCCTCCTTGAGCACCACGTCGAGCACCGGCGCACCGACCGCGGACGGGTCCACCGCCAGCGCGCGGCTCGGCAGCCGCCGGACGGGGGCGCTCACCCGCCAGCGCTTCGAGCCGTACACCTGCCGCAGGAAGATCCCCACCAGGTCGAAGTGGGGCGCGGCGCCACGGGCCCGGGGAGGGGTCAGGAAGGCCGTGCAGTCGGCCTCGTAGCCGGACTCGCGGGCGACCTCGGCGGCGAAGCGGGACACCTCCGGGCAGTGGTTCTGGAGCTCCTCCAGGGTCAGGGTCGCGCCACCGGCCACCTGCTCGGCGATCTTGGTGCCGTCGGCCAGTTTCTCCCGGTTCCTGGGGTTGCTCCCCCGGTTGCGCAGGACACGTTCCGGTGGCAGCTTCTCGCCGTTCCGGAAGAGCCGTACGGCGGTCATCGGCAGGCTGCTGTGGATCAGGCGTTCGGCGATCTCCAGGGAGAAGACGTCGCCGAAGTCACCCAGACCGGTACTGACGAAGGGCTCGGACTCCCAGGACGTTTCGAGCACCTGGAGGTCGTCGACGAGCCGGAGCAGACTTTCCACGAGGCCTCTCACAAAGGGGCGGGAGGGACTGAGGAGGACTGAGAGGGGAGGGAAGGGAGGGAAGGGAGGGGAGGGGAGGGGAGGGGAGGGAACGGCAGGGGAGGGCGCGGGCGGAGCGGGCGGAACCCGGTCGGCCGGTGCGGCGCGGTCCTGCCCCGCACCCGCCGACCGGGCCCTTCCCCGCCGGCTACGCTCCGCCGGCCGTGCCCTCGTCGACGGAGGTGTTGAACTGGACGACACAGCCCGCCGTCTCCTCGTCGTCGTCGCCCACGCTGTGCGCCTGGACCTCGGCGGCCGTGCTGTCGTCGAAGCTGGGGTTGAACTGGATCACACAGCCGGCGGTCTCCTCGTCGTCGTCGCCCACGCTGTGCGCCTGTACCTCAGGGTCGCTCATGCGGATCTCCTCTCACTCGGCTCTCAAGCGGCGCCCGGACATCGTCCGACGGCATACCGCGACGCTAGGAGGGAGTGGTTGAAATCCGGTATGCGCGCGGCTTCCTGGCAGCTTGTCGGCCCACCGCGGGCGCCGTCACCGGGCCCCGCGGGGCCCCGTTCGCCGGACGCCCTCCGCATCCTTGCCAGGCACCACCCTGTCGGCGAAGCTTCTTGACGGAGGGCGACAGAGCTATCGGCCCCGAACCGGGCCGTACTCTGCCGTGCCGTCGGCGCGCCCTGGGGGAGGGACCACCATGACTGGTGAGAACGGTGCGACAGAAGTTCAGAGAGACACCCCGACAGATACTCCGGCAGACACCCCGACAGACACTCCAGCAGGTATTCCGGCAGGCACCCCGGGAGAGATCCTGAGGGACGACCCGGGAAACCACCCCCGGGCGAACGCGCGGGTGAACGCGAGGGCGAACCCGGGGGGGAACGCGGGGGAGGACCTGTGGTTCACGGTGCTCGGGCCGCTCCAGGTGCGGTCCGGGGACGGGACCCCGGTCGGACTCGGCCCGTACAAGCAGCGGTTACTGCTGGCCGCGCTGGTCTGCCGGGCGAACACCGTGCTCTCCGTCGACCAGCTCATCGACGCGCTCTGGGGCGGCGACCAGCCCCGTACCGCGCGCAAGAACCTCCAGGTGTACGTCTCCGCGCTCCGCAAGATCGTGGGCAACCGCATCCGGCACGTGCCGTACGGCTACACGCTGACCGTGACGGCGGAGGAGTCGGACCTGCTGCGCTTCGACCGGCTCGCGACGGCGGGGCGCCAGGCGCAGCGCGAGGGCAACACCGCCGGTGCCTCGGCGCTGCTCGGGGAGGCGGTCCGGCTGTGGCGGGACCAGCCGCTGGTGGACCTGATGGGAAGCCCCTTCGTCGTCCGCGAGTCCCAGCGGCTCGCCGACCGGTTCCTCGCGGTGTACGAGGACTGGGCCGAGCTGGAGGTCGAGTCCGGGCGGACGCCCGGACTGCTGGACCGGCTGGGGGAGCTGGCCGCCCGGCACCCGTTCCGGGAACGGCTCGTCGCCCTGCACATGACCGCGTTCGACCAGGTGGGCGGCAGACGGCAGGCCCTCGCCTGCTTCGAGGCCCACCGGCAGTTCATCGCCCGGGAGCTCGGCCTCGACCCCAGCCCGGTCCTGCGGCGGCTCTACCGCGCGATCCTGGCCGGCGAGGGCCCGGCCGGACCGCACCCGGGCCGGCGCGGCGGACGCTCGAAGCCCTCCCAGCTCCCGCGCGACCTGCGGGACTTCATCGGGCGCGCCCAGCAGGCCGAGGCGGCGGCGGCGCTCCTCACCGGCGGCGACCGATGTCCGGACCTCATGACGGTCTCGGGGCCGCCGGGCATCGGCACGACGGCCTTCGCCGTCCACGTCGGCCACCGGGTCGCCGACCACTTCGCGGACGGGCAGGTCTTCGTCCCCCTGGGGCACGCCGACGGGACACCGCGCGACTGGCACGAGGTGCTGACCGAACTGCTGCGCAGCACCGGCCTCGACGTCACACCACCGCGCGAGGAGACCACGGCCCTGGCGCTGTGGCGGTCCTGGATCGCCGAGCGGCAGTTCCTCTTCGTCCTCGACGGGGCCACCAGCGAGTCGCAGGTCCGCCGGCTGCTCCCGGGCCGCGGACCGAGCCGCACCCTGGTCACCACCGCCCGAAGACTCAGCGGCCTGGAGTGCGCCCAGCGCCTCGAACTCGACGAGTTCACCCCGGACGAGGCCCTGCAACTGCTGGTCCGGGTCCTCGGCGAGCAGCGGTTCGCGCAGCAGGCGCTCGGGGACGACGGCCGGACGCTGCACCGGCTCCGGGAGCTGTACGGGCTGTCCCCGCTGGTCGTCCGCACGCTGGCGGCGAAGCTCACGGTGCTGCGCCACCTGTCGCTGCGCGAGTACGCGGAGCAGCTCGGCCGGCTGCCGGCCCGCCTGGACGAGCTCGCGGTGGGGGACGCGTCGGTCCACGACGGCTACCGCAGGTTCCACCAGGGGCTCGCCCCTCGGCAGCAGGCGGCGCTGGGGGCGCTCGGCGCGCTGCCGACACCGGCGTTCGACCAGAAGGTGCTGCTGGCGGCCCTGGACGGGTTGCAGGACCCCGCCGAGCGGATCGTGGAGGAACTCATCGAGGCGCACGTGGTCGCCGTGGCCGGGAACGGGAACGGCACCGAGGACGGGGCCGAGAACGGGGCCGACGAGATCCTGGCGCACTCCGTCAGCTACCGCATGCCGAGGCTGGGACACCGGTACGCCGCCGCCCTGCACCGCAGCCGGGCCCCGGACGGCGACTGACTCCGGCCGGCCTCCGACGGCCTCCGACTGGCCTGCGACGGACCTGCGCCGACCCGTGACGGACCTGCGGCCGGTACGACGGACGGCCCGGCGCGGCCCGTCTCCCCCCTCGCGGCATCCCCGCCGCGTCCCCCGCCGCGTCCCGCCCTCAGTGGGCCATCGCCGCGAGCACCTCGTGCAGCGAGTCGACCAGCCGGAGCCCGGCGGCCCGCCGCTCCGGTTCCAGAGCGGCGAGGAGCCGTACGAGGGAGGCCAGCCGTTCGAACTCCGCACCGCCGAGGGCCGGCGCGCGCCGGGCCTCCCGGCTGCGGACCAGGCCGTGCAGGGCGAACCCGGCCTGCACGGCGAAGGACGCCAGCAGGTCCAGGTCGGCGAGGCTGGAGCGCGACTGCGGGTGGGGGTCGAGCACCTGGATGACGCCGAGGATCTCGTCCCGGTGGACGACCGGGGCCGCCATGACCGCGTCCGGCACGTAACGGGTGCGCTCCGCCAGGTCGTGCGCGAAGAGCGAGCTGCCCGCGACGTCGTCCACCGTCAGCGGTTCACCGGTGTCCACGACCCAGCCGGCGATGCCCCGGTGCGCCGGGAACCGGGTGCCGACCAGGAACTCCTCGCCCTCCCCGGACACCGCTTCGAAGACGAGCTGGTCGTGCTCCCGGTCGAAGAGGAAGATCGAACTCGCCGCCGCGCCGAAGATCGAGCGCGCCACCCGCACGATGGAGGCCAGCAGCTCGTGGTCGTCCGGTCCGGGATCGGCCGGGGCACCGGAGATCGCCGCGATCATCGCCGTGGAGTCCGCCGCGTGGTCCATGGGTGTCAGGCTCCTCGTACGTTGGCTGCCGTCAGGTAGAGGATCGTCTTCAGCTCGAAGGTCGTCAGGCGGGGGTGCTTGCCGAGGACGAGCGCGCTCAGCCCGGCGACGTGCGGCGCCGCGAAGCTGTTGCCGGTGTTGCGCGTCGTGCTGCCGTTCGGCCCGGCCACCCGCACGGCCTGTCCCCGGGCGAAGAACTCCACCGGCGGGGACGGGTTGTAGAGCACGAGGTCCGAGTCGTCCTCGGCGTGGCTGCCGATCGAGATGACCGAGGAGAACCGCCAGGGGAAGCTTTCGATCCGGGAGTTGTGCGCCGAGGCGACGATCACCGAGCGGCTGAAGTAGGCGTCGTCGGCCAGTTCGCGCAACACCTGGTTGAACTGCGGGCGCGCGGTCGACAGGCTCAGGTTGATCACGTCGTACCGCTGCTCGATCGCCCAGCTCAACCCGGTGAGCAGGGCGTCGCCCGTGCCGCCGCCGCTGTCGCCGAGGATGCGGACGCTGTGCAGCTCGCAGCCGGGGGCGATGCGGCGGACGATGCTGGCGCAGGCCGTGCCGTGGCCGCAGGTGTCCCCCGGCTCCACCGGCCGTACCGTCAGGCCGCCGTCGCTCCCGACGACGGCGTACGAGCCGGCCACCTCCCCGACCAGCGGATGCCCGGCCTCCACACCGCTGTCGACGACGCAGACCCGTACACCGGTGCCGTCGGCCCCGCCGTACGCCCACTCGGGGGTGACGGGCCCCGGTCCGGAGCCGGTGACGGGGATGTCGGCGGGGCGGCGGTCGAGCAGGTTCCAGGTCAGGGCGGCGGCCCGGGGCGCGGCCCTCACGCGCCCCGCCGCCCGGCCGGGCGGCCCCCGCCGGGGGCCGGACCGTCCGGCAGCCCCGGCCCGGGTACTGGCCCCGGACCGGGCGCCGGTCCTGGCCCCGGCGGCCCCGGTTCGGGTTCCTCCCGCAGGCCCAGTTCCGCCATCAGCCGCCGGGTGCGCGCGACCCCGACGAGGTGTTCCTTGGCGGTGAAGCGCCGCCGCGCGGCCAGGATCGCCGACCTCGCCTGGCGCGGCCGTCCCAGGGCGGCCCTGGTGTACGCCAGGTCGAGACAGGCCGTGGCCTGGTCGGCGGGGGAGTCGGTGCGGTGGGCCAGCAGGACCGCCTCGCGGGCCAGCAGGAGGGCCTCGGCGTGGCTCCCGCCGAGCGCGCGGATCCTGGCCTGCACCCCGTAACGGTTGGCCCGCACCACCGGCTGCCCGTCGGGGACCACGAGCTCCTCGACCAGCTCGGCGGCCCGGCGCCACTGCCCGGCCGCCAGATGGGCCCGCGCCAGCTCCAGCGCGGTGGTGCGGACCAGCCCGCCCGCCCGCAGCGCGCGGGCGGACGCCAGCGCCTCGCGCAGGGCCGGCCGGGCCTGTTCGGGCCGGTCGGCCAGGGCGGTGAGCGTCCCGTGGAGCAGCGGCCCGAAGACCGCGCCCTCGCCGTAGGCGAGCGCCGCCATCGCGCGCTGCCCGGCGGCCAGGCACGCGGCGGCCCGGTCGGAGCGGCCCTGGACGGCGTACAGCACGGTGAGCGGGAAACCGAGCGTGACCTGGACGGGCAGCCGGTCGGTGCCGTGCGCCGTCAGCAGCGCCTCGCAGCGGGCGGCGGCGGACGGGGCCGGCTCCGGGCCGTGCCAGAGGGAGAGGCCGATCGCCCCGAGGGTGTTGGCGAGTTCGCGGTCGGCCGCCGAGGCCAGCGAGTGCGTCAGCGCGTGGCCCAGCGCCTCCAGGGCGCGGCCGTGCTGCCCCCGGCGCTGGCAGGAGCCCGCGAGCAGCAGCCGGCTCCGGGCCAGCCCCAGTTCGTCGCCGCAGGCCCGGAAGGTCTCCAGGCCGTCGAGGGCCGCCCGCTCCAGCGCCGCCTCGTCGTGCGCGTACGCCGCCAGGTGCAGCCGGGCGTGCGCGGCCGTCCCCGCCGCCGCGCACGCCTCGGCCCCTCCGGCGCTCTCCCCCACCGCGTCGGCCTCGGCCACGGCGCGCAGCAGCGTCTCGCGCGCCTCCGTGGAGCGGCCGAGCGCCAGCAGGACCTCGCCCAGCCCCTGCAACACCTCGGGCCGGCCCGGATCGCCCGGCTCCGCGAGCCCGTCGGCGCGCTGGAAGAGGGTCAGCGCCCAGGGCAGGTCCACCCGGCCGAGGGCGCCCGCGCCCGCGCGGGCCAGGAGCCGCAGCGCGCGGTGGCGCAGGACGAGGTTCAGCTCGGTGCGGCGGCCGACCGCGCTGCGGTACCGGTACGCCTGCTCCAGGTGCGTCCCGGCCACCGCGTCGGAGCATCCGGACCGCAGCAGGTACTCGGCGTACTGCTCGTGGAGTTCGCCGCGCCGGGACTTGGTCAGCCCCTCGTAGGCGACCCGCTGGGTCACGCCGTTGACGAAGCAGTAGGCGGCGCTCGCGCCGAACGGCCTGCGCATCGGCTCGACCAGTCCGCGCCGCGTCAGGGTGCGGAGCACCGCCGCGCCGACCCCCACGGCCGCGCCGGTCCCGCCGCGTCCGGTCCCGGTCCCGGCCGTGACCGGGGCCGTACCGCCGGCCGGTACGTACGCGCCCGGGAGCCCGTACGGGCCCGCGAGCGCGTCCAGGTCCTCGACGTCGAACTCGCGCCCCACCACCGCCGCGTGGCGCAGCGCCGTCCGGGCCGTCTCGTCCAGCCGGTCGATGCGGGCGGCGAGCAGCGCGTGCAGCGTGGGGGGCAGCCCCTCCGCCCCGCCCGCCTCCTCGACCATGGCGGCGAGCTGTTCGAGGTAGAGCGGGTTGCCGTCGGCCTGGGCCACGATCCGCCCGGTGGCCGCCGGGTCGTGCAGGGCGAGGTCGACGAGATGGGCCGCGAGGACGGCGGAGTCCTCCGGGGCGAGCCCGGTGAGGGTCACCGTGGTCGAGTTCGCCCGGCCCGACCCCCAGGCCGGGTCCGCGTCCATCAGCTCGGGGCGGGCCAGGCAGAGCACCAGGACGGGCAGCCGGCGCAGGTCCTCCACCAGCCGGTCGAGCAGCTCCAGGAAGGGCCGGTCCGCCCAGTGGAGGTCGTCCAGGACGAGCAGCACGGGCTGCTCCCCGGTCCGCGCGGTCAGCACGTGGGCGACCGCCGCGCAGGTGGCGTCCTCGGAAGGGGCCGGTGTGCCGTCGAACAGCAGCCCCGTGCGGAGCAGGGCCAGCGCCGCCGCCGTGGCCGGCCCGTCCGCGGCCACGGCGTGCCGCTCGGTCTCCTCCGCCAGCGGCGCCACGCACTCGGCCAGCGCGTGCAGCGAACCCCCGGTGCCGGCCGCCCGGCAGCGTCCCGCGCCGACCCGGCCCGGGTCCGGGGCCGACCTGCGCAGCCATTGGTCCACCAGGCGCGTCTTGCCGATGCCCGCCTCCCCGAGCAGGGTCAGGACGTGGACGTCACGCTCCTCGGCCACGCGCCGCCAGGCCAGGTCGAGTTCGCTCAGGTACCGCTCCCGGCCGACGAAGGGCACGTCGGAGCGGGGGGCGCGCTCCGCCTCCGAGAGGCCCAGCAGCCGGGCCGCCTCGATCGGCCCGGCCACCCCCTTCAGCGGGAGCGGACCGGCCCCGGCGACCGTCAGGCCGGGCCCGCAGGCCCGCCAGGTCTGCGCGCTGAGCAGGACCTCCCCGGGACCGGCCGCCTGTTCCAGACGGGCGGCGATGTTCACCACCTCGCCGGAGACCAGTGCCTGCCGCCTGGCCGGGTCGGCCGTCGTGACCACCTCACCGGTGTGCACCCCGATCCGCGCGCCGAGCCGCACCCGGTGGTCCTGCTCCAGCTGGACGTTGAGCCCGCCGAGCGCGTCCAGCAGGTCAAGGGCCGTCTCCAGCGCCCGGCGCGCGTCGTCCTCCCGCGTCACGGTCAGGCCGAACACCGCCATCACGGCGTCGCCGATGAACTTCTCCACCACCCCGCCGTGCGCCTCGATCCGGCTCTCCATCAGCGCGTAGTAGCGCAGCAGCACCGAGCGGAGCACCTCGACGTCGAGGGTGCCGGACAGCTCCGTCGACCCGACCAGGTCGCAGAAGAGGACGGTGACGACCCTGCGCTCCTCGGCCACCGGCGCCCGGTCCGCGACCGGGGTGCCGCACCGGGCGCAGAACCGTGCTCCCCCGGGCAGTGGTGCCGCGCAGGACTGGCAGGTCATCGGTCGGGCCCTCCGGTCAGTACGCCGTCATGTCGCCGATGCACCACGGGGTCTCGCCGTCGTCCCCGTCCGCGGAGTGCAGGACGACGTCCGGGCCGTCGTCGGCCGGGTCCGGCTGCTCGTCCCAGGGTCCGGCGGGCAGCTCGGAGGGGGTCGGCCCGTCCATGTCGACCAGCCTCCTTCCATGGCGTCGGCCCGGCGTTCGGACCGTCACCGTGAGGGTAGGAGCCGCGAGTTGGGGTTCGGTTTGCGTCCGGTATGCCCCGGACCCGGCCCCGGGCGGAAGCTGCCCGCCAACCTGTCGCATACCGACGGCAAACCACCGCTGCCTAGCCTCGCGCTGTGCACCGCCAGGGCCCGCCGACGGCGGCCGCGCCCGTCGACCGAGGGAGAGGCAATGATCGGCACCCGGCTGGACGAGGTGGACGCCCCGCGCCTGATCAGGAGCGACCGGGGCTGGTGGTTCATCGGCAACCGGACCTGGACCCTGCTCAAACCGGAACACGTCGCCCCCGACGGGACGGTGCGCCCGGACATCGAGGTGTTCCTGCGCGACGCGGGCGCCTACCGCGAACGCACCACGACGTCCTTCGCGCTGACCGTGCTGACCAGCACCGCCTGCAACCTCGGCTGCGGCTACTGCTTCCAGAACACCGGCCAGGACCCGACGGGCGGCCACCGCCCGCCCCGCATCGACCTGCTGCGCCTCAACACCCGGACCATCGACCGGATCGTCGGCTTCACCACCGGGCGGATGGAACGGGCCGGTCTCACCCGGCTCTCCCTGCTGCTCTTCGGCGGCGAGCCGCTGCTCAACCCCCGCGGCTGCCTGGAACTGCTGGAACGCTTCACCCCCCTGGGACTCCGCTCCGCGGCGATGACCACCAACGGGGTCCTGCTGACCCGCGCGCGGGCCGTCCAGCTCAGCGAGGCCGGGCTGCGCTCCGTACAGATCACCTTCGACGGGAGCCGGGAGGACCACGACGCGACCCGGGTCACCCACTCCGGCGGCGACACCTTCGACACCATCGTCACCAACGTGGCGGCGGCGCACGAGGCGACCCCGCTGGTGTGGAACTTCCGGGTCAACGTCTCCCACCACAACGTCGACCGGATCGGCGAGCTCTTCGGCGAGCTGGACGGCCGGGTGGACCCGCGCCGCTGCATGGTCACCTTCGCCTGGGTCGGGGACTCCGGGATCGGGTACCGCAACGACCTCGAACAGGTCCGGCGGGTCGAGGACCGCTTCGTCGGGTGGGCCGTCGAGGCGCTGGAGCGCGGCTACCGGTTCGCCCGACCGAGCATGCGGACGACCTGCCAGATCTGCTCGGTGCCCGGAGGCCGCCACGGGGCCGTGGTCAACGCCGACGGCACGCTGTTCAGCAGCTGGCAGTCGGCCGGGAAACCGGGCATGGAGGTCGGGCACGTCGACCACGGCTACCTGGACACCGACGGGGTACCGGACCGCTGGGTGACCTGCGGCTACGAGTACGAGCAGGCCGAGGGCGAGGCCATGACCCACTTCCAGGACAACATCGACGGGCGGATACTCGACCGCCTGCACGCCACCGGCCGGCTGTGAACGGGAGGTCGGCATGGCTCTGCTGGCAGAGGTCCTGCGCACCAACCGCGACTTCCGGCGGTTCCTCCTCGCCGACCTCTCCTCGAACATCGGCTCGGCGACCTCGACGATCGCCTACCCGCTGCTGGTCCTGAGCCTCGGCGGCAACGCGGCGCAGGCCGGTGCGGTCGCCACCGTCGCCCTGGTGGCCCGGCTCGGCTTCCGCCTCCCCGCGGGCAGCCTGGTCGACCGGTGGAACCGGCGCCGGGTCATGCTGGTCACCGACCTGGTGCGGATGCTGGCCGTGGCCAGCATCCCGCTGGCCGCGCTCGGGGGCACGCCGTCCTACGCCCAACTGCTGCTGGTGGCCGCGGTGGAGGGCCTGGCCACCGCGCTCTTCGGGCCCGCCTCCACCGTCCTCACCCGCGACGTCGTCGCCAAGGACGACCTCGCCGACGCGCTGGGCATCGGCCAGGCCGTCCAGGCCGCGGTGAGCCTGGTGGGCCCGGCCCTCGGCGGCGCCCTCTACGCGGTCGACCGGATGCTGCCGTTCGCCGTCGACGCGCTGTCCTACGGGGTCTCGGCGGTGCTGCTCCTACGGATCACCGTGCGGCCCGCGGCCCCGGAGGAGCGGAGCGAGGACCGGGGGCTGACAGCGGGCATCCGCTGGCTGCTGAAACGGCGGGAGCTGTTCGTCATCCTCGTGTACGCCGCCGTCGTCAACCTGGTCGCCGCCGCCATCGACGTGGTCGTCATCCTGGAACTGCGCGCCGACGGGGCCTCCGGCTGGGTGATCGGGCCCGTCCTGTCCTGCGCGGGGCTCGGCGGGGTCGTCGGCTCCCTGCTGGCCCCGTGGTTCGTCAGACGCCTGAGCGTGCCGGCCATCCTGCTCGGCATCGGCACGGGCTGGACGGCGGCGCTGGTGGTGTTCACGCTGACCTTCCACCCCGGGGTGGTCGCCGTGCTGCTGACGCTGCTGATGCTGCTCTCCCCGGCGGCCGGAGTGGTGGTCGGGCAGGCCCTGTTCGGGCAGGCGCCCCGGCACCTGATCGGCCGGGTCAGCGCCGCCACCGGCCTGCTCCTCAGCGGCCTGGCCGCGCTGGGCCCGGTCCTGGCCGGTTCGCTGTTGCAGGGGCTCGGCGGTGCGCACACCTGGGCGGTGCTCGCGCTGCTGACGGGCGCGGTCACCGTGGGCGGCTGGCTCCCGCTCCAGGCCACCCGCCGTTTGGGCGCCGGGCCCGCCGGGCCCGCCGGGGCGGCCGCTACGGGGGCGGAACCCGCCGTCGTCGCGCACTCCGGCCCGAACCCGCCCCCGGCTCCGGCCGCGGCTCCGGGGCCGGAGCCGGGGCCGGCCGCAGGTCCAGCGCCGGCCGGGTCCCCTCCCGCCCCTCCCGCCCCCACCGCCCCGCCCGCCCCCTCCGCCACCGAGCCCCGTACCCCCCGGGAGGACCCCGCATGACCGACGCCGTCCTGCCGCCCGACCCGTACCGCTGGCTGGAGGACGCCGACGCCCCCGCCGTCCGGGCCTGGACCGACCGGCAGGACGCGCTCTACCGCGAGGCCGCCGACGGCTGGCGGGCCCGGCCGGACGCCGAGGCCCGGCTCGCCGAGCTGTCCGGGCGGCCCGGCGCCCGCTCCGCCCCGCGCCCGGCGGGCGGGCGGCTGTTCCTGACCCGCTCGCGCCCCGGGGCCGAACACCCCGAACTCGTCGTCGTCGAACCGTCCGGCGCCGTACGGGTCCTGGTCGACCCCGTACGGGCCGACCCGAGCGGCAGCACCACCCTGGAGCGGTGGGAGCCGTCCTGGGACGGCCGCCGGCTCGCCTACCAGCTGGCGTCCGGCGGCACCGAGGACGCCGTCCTCCTCGTCCTGGACGTCGACTCCGGCCGGCTCCTCGACGGCCCGGTCGACCGGATTCGCCGCAGCACCGTCGCCTGGCTGCCCGACGGCAGCGGCTTCTACTACGTCCGCCGCCCGCACCCCTCGCTCCACCCCGGCGAGGGCCGCTACCACCGCCGGGTCCGGCTGCACCTGGTCGGTACCGACCCCGAGCGGGACCCGGTGGTCTTCGGCGACGGCCGGGAGAAGACCCAGCACTACACCGTGCGCATCTCCCCCGAGGGGCGCTGGCTGGTCATCAGCGCCGCCGCCGGCACGGCGCCCCGCAAGGACCTCTGGATCGCCGACCTCACCGAAGGGCCGCCGGACAAGCCCCGGCTGCGGACCGTCCAGGAGGGCGTCGACGCGCGCTCGGCCCTGCACGTCCGCCCCGGCACGCCCGCGGACGGCCGCTGCTACCTGACCACCGACCTGCACGCGCCCCGGGGACGTGTGGTCGTCACCACCCCGGGCGACCCCGGGCCCGGCACCTGGACCGAGCTGATCCCGCAGGACCCGCAGGCCGTCCTGGAGGACTTCGTCATCCTCGACGGCGCCCCGCCGCACCCCGGTCCGCCGCACCCCGTCCCGGCCCGGCCGGTCGCCCTCGTCGTCCGCACCCGCCACGCGGTCAGCGAGATCACCCTCCACGACCTGGCCGACGGCCGCCCGCTCGGCTCCGTACCGCTCCCCTCGTGCGGCACGGTCGGCCCGGTCCGGGTCGACGCCGCCCACGCGCACCAGGCCTGGTTCGTCCACACCGACTTCACCACGCCCCCGGCCGTCCTGCGTTTCGACGTACGGACCGGCGCGCTCGACACCTGGCCCGTCCCCGGCACCGGCGTGCCGCAACAGCAACAGCAACAGCAACAGCAACAGCAACCGGAACCGGAACCGGCGCTGGAGACCAGGCAGGTCACCTTCACCTCGCGCGACGGCACGGCCGTCCGGATGTTCGTCATCGCCGACCCCACCACCCTCACCGCGGACGGCACCCCGGACCACCCCCGCCCCACGCTCCTCACCGGTTACGGCGGCTTCGGCCAGTCACTGACCCCCGCCTACTCGCCGGAGGCCGTCACCTGGGTCCGGGCCGGCGGGGTCTTCGCGGTCGCGGGACTGCGCGGCGGCGGCGAGGAGGGCGAGGAGTGGCACCGCGCCGGAACGCTCGACCGGAAACAGAACACCTTCGACGACTTCCACGCCGCCGCCGACCACCTCGTCACGGCCGGCTGGACCACCCCCCGCCAACTCGGCGTCTGGGGCGCCTCCAACGGCGGCCTGCTGGTGGGCGCCGCCCTGACCCAGCGCCCCGGGAGCTTCGCCGCCGCGGCCTGTCTGGCCCCCCTGCTCGACATGGCGCGCTACGAACTCGCGGGCATGGGCCCGAGCTGGGTCGGCGAGTACGGCACCGCCGCCGATCCGCGGCAACTCGCCGGCCTGCTCTCCTACTCGCCCTACCACCACGTCCGTCCGGGCACCCCCTACCCGGCCGTTCTCCTCGCCGCCTTCGACGGGGACACCCGGGTGGACCCCCTGCACGCCCGCAAGATGACCGCCGCCCTCCAGTCCGCCACCACCAGCGGCCTACCGGTCCTCTTCCGCCTGGAACGCGGCACCGGTCACGGCGCCCGCACCGCCTCCCGCCGCACCGCCCTCTTCGCCGACCTCCTGGCCTTCTTCACCCACCACCTGACCTGACGGGGGCGGGGCCCGCCGGGCAACCCGAAGATCGGACTATTTGACCCGATCGGCGTGAAAACCCCGTTCTGCGGCACGGTGCACCGGATCGTCGGGAACGATCTTGGATGAGCCTTCTCCCGCCCGGAGCCACGCTCCGTGGCCCCTCGGCGTCATCCGCACCTCCCGGAGGAACCATGCGCCACCCTGTGTCCCGCCTGCGCGCGCGAGCGCTGGCAGTCGGAGTGTCCGCGCTGGCAGCGGCCACGCTCCTGCCCTCGACCGCCGTCGGCGCGGCCGACCCGTACGAATGGGCCGCGCTGGGCGACTCCTACACCGCCGGCCTCTTCGTCGGGACCCCGCGTCCCGCACTCGGCGACGCGTCGCGGGACGGCTGCGACCGCACCGCCGGCTCCTACCCCGACCTCGTCGGCAAGGCACTCGCCGCGCGCCCGCTGGACCGGTCCGTCCGGCTGACCGACGTCAGCTGCGGCAACGCCGCCATCAGCCATGTCGCGCTGGACCAGCAGCAGCCGATCAGCCCGGTGCAGCCCCCCGAGGGGGACCCCTACAGCTGGCCCATGGTCGAGCCGCAGACCCGGCGGGCCGGGCTCGGCCAGCGGACCGACGTCGTCACCGTCGGTATCGGGGGCAACAGCCTGCCGTTCGGCGGCATGCTCTTCAAATGCCTGGAACTGGGCTTCTCCGGCACGTCCTGCAAGGACTACTACACGAATCCGCCCGAGGGCGAGGAGGGCATCGACGAGAAGCTCGCCAGGGTCCGGGACGAGTACAACCGGATGCTCGGCGACGTGCACAGTGCCGCGCCGTACGCCAAGGTGGTCACCGTCGGCTATCCGGCCGTCCTCCCGGAACAGGGCGGCGCCTGCAACGGCTCCGACCTGACGCAGATCGGCCCGATCAGCTCCGCCGACATCGACTGGCTCCGCGTCCACGTCCTGAAGGCCCTGAACGGGATCATCGAACAGAGCGCCGCGAGCTACGGCGACAGCTACGTCGACATCTACACCTCCAGCGTGGGTCACGACGTCTGCAAGCCCGAAGGCGTCAAGTGGATCGAAGGGATCTGCGGCGACGCCGAGAACTTCTGGCCCACCGTGCTGCCCGGCGCGCTGCCGCTCGACTGCGCCGCCCTCGGCAAGCGGGCCACCCTGGTGCACCCCAACGCCAAGGAGCACGCCAACGCCGCTCCCCACGTCGAACGCGCCGTCCGCGAGGCCCTCCAAGGCTGACGGCAGCGCCCGGCGACTCCCCCTGGAAACCGCCAGGGGGCGGGGACCGATGAGTTTCTCCGTGATCGGCGGTCAGAGATCAGGGTCGGCGCGCCGCAGCCGCGAGTGCGGTCCCGTCGCGCCGCGCGCCGACCGGACACCGAGAACCGGAGCAGGACACGAGACACCGAGGAAGCTCAGATGCGTACCCTGATCAGCTCCGCCTTCATCTCCCTCGACGGCGTCGTGGAGGCGCCGGGCGGCGAGCCCGGCTACCGGAACGCCGGGTGGACCTTCAAGGACATGGAGTTCCTCCCCGAGGCGTTCGAGATCAAGGGCCGGGAGCAGGAGGAAGCCGCCGCGATCCTGATGGGCCGGGTCAGCTACGAGGCGTTCAGCCCGGTGTGGCCGCTCATGGAGGACTTCGCCGACTACAAGGAGATGCCGAAGTACGTCGTCTCCACCACCCTCACCGACGCCGACCTGGTGTCGAACTGGGGCGGGACGACGATCCTGCGCTCGCTCGACGAGGTCGCCGCGCTGAAGGAGACCGAGGGCGGCCCGATCATCGTCCACGGCAGCACCACCCTGAACCGGAACCTTTCGGACGCCGGCCTGATCGACCGCTACCACCTGCTCGTCTTCCCGCTCCTGCTCGGCGCGGGCAAGCGGCTCTTCAGCACCACGGACAAGGACACCCAGAAGCTGAAGCTCGTCGAGCACGAGGCGTACGCCAACGGCATCCAGAAGAACGTCTTCGACGTCGTCCGCTGACAAGGGTCCCGCGGCAGCCCGGACGCCGCGGCGGTAAATGACTGGCACGCGGCCTCGGGGCGGGCCTACTGTTCGTTTCGCCAGTTCGATCGTTCGATCGTTCGGCCGGTCCCCTCGGTTCGTCGAGAAGAAGCAGGAGGTGAGGACATTGATGACTGTCACGGTGACGGGCGCTGCCCGCATTCAGGAGTTCATCGTTCCCACCCCTGTGGTCTCCGGCTGACAACCACGCACGGACCGCGCGCCGAGCGCGCCGCCGGGGCCACCCTCCGAAGGGTCCCCCCTTGTTCCACGATCCGCTCCACGATCCGCTCCACGATCCGCTCCGCTCCGCCCTCCCGCAGGACCGGCTCCCGCACGCCCTCGCTCCCCTCGGCTGGGACGAGGCGTGGGAGGCCGAGTTCGCCCCGTACGCCGCGCAGGGCCTGCTGCCCGGCCGCGTCGTACGGGTCGACCGCGGCCAGTGCGACGTCATGACCGCGGACGGCCCCGTCCGCGCCGACACCGCGTTCGTCACCCCGCACGACCCGCTGCGGGTCATCTGCACCGGTGACTGGGCCGCCGTCGAGGCGGCCGGGAACCCCCGCTACGTCAAGGCGTACCTGCCGCGCCGGACCTCCTTCGTACGGTCCACCTCCTCACAGCGGTCCGAGGGGCAGATCCTCGCCGCCAACGTCGACCACGCGGTCATCGCGGTCTCCCTCGCCGTCGAACTCGACCTGGGGCGCATCGAGCGCTTCCTCGCACTGGCCTGGGAGTCGGGGGCACGGCCGCTGGTCGCCTTGACCAAGGCGGACCTGGTCGCGGACCCGGCCACGCTCTCCCACCTGGTGGCGGACGTGGAGGCCACGGCGCCCGGGGTCCCGGTCCTCACCGTCTCCTCCCGCACCGGGGAGGGGCTGGACGCCATGGCCGCCGTCGTCGCGGGCGGCACCAGCGTGCTGCTCGGCATCTCGGGCGCCGGGAAGTCCACCCTGGCCAACACGCTCCTCGGGGCCGACGCCATGGTGGTCCAGGAGGCCCGTGAGGTCGACGGCAAGGGCCGCCACACCACGACGACACGGAACCTGCTGGTCCTGCCGGGCGGGGGCGTCCTGATCGACACGCCCGGACTGCGGGGCGTGGGCCTGTGGGACGCCGAGGCGGGTGTCGGACAGGTCTTCTCGGAGATCGAGGAGTACGCCGCCCGGTGCCGTTTCCACGACTGCGCGCACGAGGCGGAGCCGGGGTGCGCGGTGCTGGCCGCCGTGGACGCGGGGGACCTCGCCGAACGCCGCCTGGAGAGCTACCGCAAGCTGCTGCGGGAGAACCGGCGCCTCCTCGCCAAGACGGACGCCCGGCTCCGCTCCGAGATGCGCCGGGACTGGCGCGTGAAGTCGGCGCAGGGCCGCGCGAACCACGAGGCGAAGCGGACCGGCAGCCCCCGACCCCGCCTCTGAGCCCGGCGGGCCGGGGCCGGGGGGCGCCCCCCCGCGCCCCCCCCCCCCCCCCCCCCCCCTGATCGGGTCCCAAACCCCCCACAACCTCCCACCAAATAACCAACCTCACCCACCCCCCACCCACCCCACCCCC